>NZ_MUFB01000001.1 GCF_001996005.1 Salinivibrio siamensis
ATGCGATCCAGATAGTCGTAGGTATAAGGACGTTGAGGATGACGCGCCAGTTGTGCCACCTGCCATGCGCCTAAATCACCAAAAATCTTTCGCGTCAGCTCAAGGCTTTTTGTTTCCAGTTGCTCAATTTCTTTATCTAAGTTAACCGCGTCTTCTCCACCCCGCTTAGAGACAGCGCGAAGGGCCTCAATTTTGGCTTCTAGTTCTGCGATAGGTTGTTCAAATTCTAAAAAATTAAGACTCATACCAAGAGAATCCTATTGGTCACCGCCAGTGTACGCGTTACGTCACCAGCCTGGCTTAGTTAAACTCTAATTCGACCTGCTCGTTACCGAGCAAGCCTTTCAAGGTGTCGATTAATTCATCGGTTGGCGTTACGCGCCACTCTGCGCCTAAGCGTAACCGCGCGCGCGCATCGTCGCGCTGATAGTAAAGATTCACAGGAACGGTACCGGATCGGTAGGGTGCCAGTGCATCATGAAACCGTTCAAAAAAGGGCGCATCGACCTGCTCAGATGTCATCGATATCCCTAAACAACGCGCATATTTTTCCCGCGCCTGACTAATGTCCATCACTTCACGGGCGGTCATTTTAAGCCCCCCGTTGAAGTCATCAAAGCTGACCTGTCCTGAGACCACTAAAATTCGATCTTTCTCCACTAAATCGAGATATTTGTCGAGCACATCAGAGAAAAGCATCACTTCCATACGCCCTGAGCGATCGTCTAGTGTGAGGATCCCTAATCGAGACCCTCGTTTAGTGGTCATCACCCGAGCTGCGATCACTAATCCTGCCACCGTCGACACCACATCGCGTTTCGTTGCATGAGCATCCTCGAGCCGCCACGTGATATAGTTTTTTAGCTCTTTGCGATAACTGTTGATCGGATGACCGGTCAGATACAAGCCCAGTGTTTCCCGCTCCCCTTCTAACCATACTTTATCTGGCCACGGGTTGGCATGCGCATAGGCATGCTCGACTTCTTCGGGGGCATCGGTCAACACCCCAAACATATCGGTTTGCCCGTAGGCTTCCGCTTGGTGATGTTGGCTCGCAGCACGAATAGCTTCATCGACCGAGGCCATCATCGCCGCACGATGAGGGCCGAGTTTGTCCATGGCACCAGCGCGGATCAGGCGCTCTATCACGCGCTTATTGACTTTTTTGGTATCAATGCGGGCGCAAAAATCAAACAAGTCGCGGAAATAACCGTCTTGCTCTCGCGCGGCGACAATGGTGTCGATAGGGCCTTCACCGACCCCTTTTATCGCCCCAATACCGTAAACAATTTCCCCTTGCTCATTGACGGTGAAATGGTGCAGTCCCGCATTCACATCCGGCGGTAACACCGTCAACTTCATTCGCCGACACTCCTCGACCAAGCCAACCACTTTATCGGTGTTATCCATATCCGCGGTCATTACCGCCGCCATGAACTCCGCCGGGTAGTGAGCTTTCAACCACAAGGTTTGGTAAGAGACCAGCGCGTATGCGGCTGAGTGCGACTTGTTAAAGCCATAGCCGGCGAACTTTTCTACCAAGTCAAAGATCCGCATTGCCAGCTCGCCATCAATGCCGTTGGCAATCGCCCCTTTTTCAAAGATGTCTCGCTGCTTGGCCATTTCTTCTGGCTTTTTCTTACCCATTGCCCGGCGCAACAAGTCCGCCCCACCCAAGGTGTAGCCTGCGAGTGTCTGAGCAATCTGCATCACCTGCTCTTGATAGAGAATGATGCCATAGGTCGGCTCAAGCGTTTCTTTCAACGAGTCGTGTTGCCATTTTTCATCCGGGTAAGACACGACTTCACGGCCATGCTTACGGTCGATAAAGTTATCCACCATCCCAGATTGCAATGGCCCAGGCCGGAACAAGGCCACCAATGCGATCATGTCTTCAAAGCAGTCAGGCTGAAGGCGCTTAATCAGCTCTTTCATGCCACGTGATTCAAGCTGGAATACCGCAGTCGTCTCTGCCTTACGCAGCATCTCGAATGACGCTTGGTCCGCCATGGGAATTGCGGCGATATCAATAGGATCTTTCCCTTGACGCTGTAAACGCGGATTTATCATCCCCAGCGCCCAGTCGATGATGGTCAGCGTCCGCAGACCCAAGAAGTCAAACTTCACGAGACCGGCGGTTTCAACATCGTTTTTATCAAACTGCGTGACCGGATGATGCCCTTCACTGTCGCAATAAAGAGGGGCGAAATCGGTGATCGTGGTGGGTGATATCACCACCCCGCCCGCGTGCTTACCCGCATTTCGGGTTACCCCTTCAAGCATCCGCGCCATGTCAATCAGCGCTTTGACTTCCTCATCGTTGTTATAAACCTCGACCAGCTGAGGTTCGGCGTCGAAGGCTTTCTCGAGGGTCATACCTGGGTCTGGTGGCACCAGCTTGGAAATCCTGTCCACAAAACCATAAGGATGGCCCAACACACGGCCCACATCGCGGATCACGGCTTTCGCAGCCATGGTACCGAAAGTAATGATCTGAGAGACCGCATCACGGCCATACATTTCAGCGACGTGATCAATCACCAGATCCCGCTTGTCCATGCAGAAGTCGACGTCGAAGTCAGGCATAGAGACACGTTCGGGGTTCAAAAAGCGCTCGAACAGGAGATCAAACTGTAGCGGGTCGAGATCGGTGATTTTTAGGGCGTACGCCACCAAAGAACCAGCCCCTGAGCCGCGTCCTGGGCCCACGGGGATATCATTATCTTTTGACCATTGGATAAACTCCATGACGATCAAAAAGTAGCCGGGAAACCCCATTTGGTTGATGACCCCAAGCTCGCGCTCTAGCCGAGCATCATAGTCGGGGCGTCGGCGCGTTCTTTCCGCTTCGTCAGGAAAGAGAAAGGCGAGACGCTCTTCCAAGCCTTCTTGTGAGCGCTTAACCAAATATTGATCAATTTCCATTCCCTCAGTCGGGAAGTTAGGCAAAAAGTACTCATTCAGCCGCACCGGGACGTTACATCGCTTGGCGATTTCTACGCTATTGGTCAGTGCCTCGGGAATATCCGCGAAGAGCTCACACATCTCTTGCTCGGTACGCAAATACTGTTCGGCGCTGTATTTCTTGGGACGGCGAGGATCATCGAGAGTGAAACCATCATGAATCGCAACCCGGATCTCATGCGCATCAAACTCCTCAGATGAAATGAAGCAGACTTCATTGGTCGCCACCACAGGCAAGTCATGCTCGGTCGCGAAATCAACCGCAAAATGGAGATACACTTCTTCATCTTGCCGCCCGGTCCGCACCAGCTCCATGTAATAGGCATCGGGAAAATAGGTTTGATAGAAACGGGCGCATTCCTTAGCCAGTGTTTGATTGCCTTTGAGTAAGGCTTTCCCCAAGTCGCCGCGGCAGCCGCCAGACAACACAATCAACCCTTGTGCATGCTCAACCAACCACTGCTGATCGATCACTGGGCGGTGCTGAATATGGCCTCGGAGGTAGGCCTTGGAGATCAGCAAGGTCAAGTTCTTGTAGCCGGCTTTATCGGTCGCCAACAAGGTAAGCTGGCAAAGCTCCTCGCCAAAGGCGTCAGACTGGACCAGAAAGTCAGCGCCGATAATCGGCTTAACACCAACGTTATTGGCCGTGTTGTAGAATTTGACCAACCCACAAAGGTTACTGAAATCGGTCAGCGCCATGGCGGGCATGCCCATTTCCGCCACTTTTTTTACCAGTGGCGGCACTTTGGACAACCCATCTACCATGGAAAAGTCACTGTGGATGCGTAAATGGACAAAACGTGGCTCAGACATACGGCTCGTTACTTAACGGTAATAGGGCTGGAATTCACCACACGCACTAGTCAATGCCCAGTGCGCGCTTAACAGGTTTAAAACTTTTGCGATGCATTGGCAGAGCGCCATGCTCGGCCAACGCCGCCATGTGGACCTTGGTGGGATAGCCTTTGTGTTGAGCAAACCCATAGTTCGGGTAAGCGGCATCCAACATGGCCATTTCATGATCGCGATCGACTTTCGCCAAGATCGAGGCGGCACTAATTTCTGCTACCCGCAGGTCACCTTTTACCACGGCCTGTGCCGGCATCGGCAAGGATGGTACCCGGTTGCCATCAATTAATGCGTAATCAGGGGTGACCGATAAGCCATCAATCGCACGCTGCATCGCCAGCATGGTCGCATTTAAGATATTCAGCGAATCGATTTCATCAGGCTCTGCGCGCCCCACTGACCAAGCCAATGCTTTTTGTTTGATTTGATCATAGAGCGCGAGCCGTTTTTTCTCGCTCAACTTTTTCGAGTCCGTTAGACCCGCAATAGGCTGAGCCGGATCGAGAATCACCGCGGCAGTGACCACGGCACCGACCAAGGGCCCACGTCCGACTTCGTCGACCCCCGCGATAAGCTGTGCGTCAGGGTAGTGAAAAGGGTGTTCAGTCATGGTCATCTAATAAATTTAATACGGCATTGGCTGCAGACGTATCCGCATCTTTGCGGATGGTGTGATGCAACTCAGTAAAGGTGGTCAACAATGCCTGGTTATCACTGTCTAATTGCGCACTGACCGCGTCAGCCAGTGCGCCTGGCTCACACTCTTCTTGCAGCAGTTCCGGCACTAAAGGCGCGTCAGCGAGAATATTGGGTAAGGAAACATACTGCGTTTTAAGCAGGCGTTTGGCAAGCCATGCCGTGACCGGCTTGACCTTGTATCCCACCACCATCGGGCGTTTAAGTAACATGCACTCTAACGCTACGGTGCCAGAAGCGAGCAGCACCGAGTCGGCGGCGCTAATCACTTGGCGCGCCGTATCATCAACCAGGGTAAATGAAAGCTCTGGCGCGATCGCTTGCCAAGCCTGCTCAAATTGCTGTCGCCGGGTTTCATTAACGAGCGCAACCACAAACCCCAAGTCCGGATATCGCGCCGCCAGTTGCTGACACGCTTGTAAAAACGGCGGAGCTAACATCGACATTTCACTGCCACGGCTGCCAGGCAGCACTGCTAACCAACGTTTTTGGCTATCTAACCCAAGAGCACGCTGCGCGGCGAGTTTGTCCACCTGCATCGGAATGCTATCGGCCATGGTATGGCCAACAAACGCACAAGGCACATTAAACCTATCGTAAAACGCTTTCTCGAAGGGCAAAAAAGCCAGAACCAGATCAGTGGCTGCAGCAATCTTAAAAATCCGCTTTTGCCGCCATGCCCACACTGATGGGCTGACATAGTGAACGGTTTTGATCCCCGCTTTTTTTAATGATGCCTCGAGACGTAAATTAAAATCTGGGGCATCGATACCAATGAACACATCCGGCGGATTGACGGTAAAATGCTTGACCAACGCCGTTTTTACTTTCAGCAAACGTGGCAGTCGTCCTAGCACTTCCACCAGCCCCATCACAGAAAGCTCTTCCATATCGAACAAGCTGTGACAGCCTTGAGCCATCATTCTTGGGCCACCGATACCGACAAACTCAACATTAGGGTGTTGAGCTCGCATCGCTTTGATCAGGCCTTCACCTAAAACATCGCCGGAGATTTCTCCGGCGACGATTCCAACGCGTAATGGACGTTCACTCGGTAACATTAACGAATAACGCCTCGCGTCGAACGCTCAAAGAAGTCAATGAAAAGAGCCAGCGCCGGCTCGCTCTCGGCTTGCTCTGCAAGCTCTTTTTTCACTTCTTCTAAGGTTTTACCGGAGCGGTACATATTTTTATATACCGCCCGAATGGCGCGAATCGCTGATTTTTCAAACCCGCGTCGCTTCAGGCCTTCCACATTAATACCAAATGGCGCGCAATGATTGCCCTGTGCCATCACATAAGGGGGGACGTCTTGAACCACAATCGAGCCACCGCCGAGCATGGCATGGCTGCCAATCACACAGAACTGGTGAATGGCTGACATGCCACCGACAATCGCATAATCATCGACATGAACGTGGCCCGCTAAGGTAGCGTTGTTGGCAAAAATACAATGATTACCGACCACACAATCATGGGCGACGTGGGCATTAATCATAAACAGGTTGTCGCTGCCAACTTTGGTTTCGCCTTTATCTTGGACCGTACCACGGTGCATCGTCACGCTTTCACGAATGGTGTTACGATCACCGATTTCTAGCGTGGTTGGCTCCCCAGCATATTTAAGATCTTGGCACGCTTCACCAATGGAAGCGAATTGATAAATGCGATTGTCTGCGCCGATACGGGTCGGGCCTTTGATCACAACATGTGTCATCACCTCGGTACCTGTACCGATTTCAACCCCTTCGCCAATATAAGAAAAAGCGCCGATTTTTACGTTTTCGCCCAATACGACGCCGTCTTCGACAACCGCAGTGGGGTGAATGTAAGCCGTTTCGTGGATCACAATTAGATCTCTCTTCTTGCGCACTTCAGTTCCGCCGAGCAGACAACCTCGCCGTCTACTTTCGCCACCCCATTAAAGGCCGCAATACCTCGACGCTCTTTAATAAATTCCACCTCAAGCACCAATTGGTCACCCGGTGAGACCGGACGGCGGAATTTCGCATTATCAATGCTTGCAAAGTAGTATAGCTCGTTGTCTTTCGGCTTACCGAAGGTCTTAAACGCCAACAAGCCTGTTGCTTGCGCCATGGCCTCTAAAATGAGTACGCCTGGGAAAACAGGCAATTGCGGGAAATGACCCGTAAATTGAGGCTCATTGACAGTGATGTTTTTAATCGCGTGAAGGTATTGCCCTTCTTCAAAATCGATAACGCGATCAATCAACAAAAAAGGATAGCGGTGTGGTAACAGCTCTTTGATTTCGTTGATATGTAGAACTTTGTTTTCGCGAGTCAAGGTAGTATTCCCGTTCAAATCCAATACTGACTTCATTAACGCAAAACGGCCCGCGTTGCTAAAGCGGGCCTGTCATCTCGGCGTTAATCTTGTTTTTCGAGCTGATTTTCCAGCTCTTTGAGCCGCTTGTGCATCTCATCAATCTTGAGTACACGCGCGGCAGTCTTCCGCCACTCGCGGTTGGGCTGCAACGGAATGCCGGACGAATACATGCCCGGCTCAGTGATTGGCCGCATCACCATCGCCATTCCCGTGATGGTCACGTTATCTGTGATTTCCATATGGCCATTAAACACGCTGGCGCCACCAATGATGCAGTGTTTACCTACCTTGAGGCTGCCTGCCATGACAGTCGCGCCGGCGATTGCCGTGTTCTCACCGATCGATACATTATGCGCAATCTGACACTGGTTGTCGATAATCACCCCATCGGCAATTTCGGTATCATCCAGTGCGCCCCGGTCAATGGTGGTGCACGCACCAATTTCGACCCGATCCCCAATCACAACGCGGCCAAGCTGAGGGATTTTAACCCACTTGCCTTTGTCATTGGCATAGCCAAAGCCGTCCGCACCGATCACGGTACCCGCTTGAATCAAGCAGTCTTGCCCTATCACTACCTCATGATAAAGGGTGACATTCGCCCAAAGCTTGGTCCGAGCGCCCACCTTTGTCCCTTTGCCGACAAAGCAACCTGCGCCGATTTGCACGCCATCGCCAATAAGCGCACCAGATTCAATCACCGCGTTAGGGCCGATGGCAACGCCTTCTCCCAAGACTGCATCATCAGCCACCACCGCCGATGCGGCAATATCGGTGGCACAAGCAGGCGTCGAGTCAAGAATCTGCGCCACTTTGGCATAAGCCAAATACGGGTCTGACACCACCAGCGCATTGCCTTGACAATAAGACAAGTCCCCTTCTTTGAGCATCACGGCGCTGGCGCGGCATAGTGCCAAATTTTTACGATATTTAGGGCTGGATAAGAAGGTGATTTGCCCTTCTCCCGCTGAATTCATCCCTGCAAGCGAGGTTATCGTTACAGCGCCATCTCCGTGGAGCTGTGCATCCAGTTTATCCGCTAATTCAGCGAGAGTAATCGAAACCATGGGCTCCTCGACTTTTATTTAACTGCATTGATCACTTTTTCAGACAAGTCATCGCTTGGGTTAGCGTACAAGACGGCATTGGCGTCAATCACCATGTCATAGCCCTCTTGCTCAGCCACTTGGTCGACCGCTGTCTTGAGCTTTTTGACCAGTTTAGACTCTTCTCGACCACCACGCTTGCGTTGATCTTCTTGGAGCGCTTTCACTTTCAGCTTGTAATCCGACTCCATCGACTGAAGTTTACGTTGAAGCGTCACTCGCTCGTCTTCGCTCATCAGCTCACCATTGCGCTTGAGCTTTTCTACGCCCTCGGAGAGCTTTTCTTTCAAACGCTCAATTTCAGCCACGCGGTCTTTAAATTCACCGCGTAGTTTTTCGTTGAGGTTGTTTTTCTTCGCCAGTTGCGACATCACGGCCCCGGTTGATACGTAGCCCACCTTCTGTGCAGCATCAGCCGCTGATGCGTACATGGACGTCGTCAATACCGCGACACTCAGTCCCGCTGCTTTCAAAAATGATTTCACAATAGTCTCCTTTCTGATCATCAGAATGTGCGCCCGATCGTGAAGGTAAAGAACTCTTCATCGTCGCCAGGCTGGCTTGTAATAGGTTTTGCGATGGAAAATACCAAAGGTGCCATCGGGGACATCCACTGCAATGCCATACCATAAGAGGCACTGATATTGGATGGATCTGAGTAGTCTTTTGTGCCTGCGGGATAGCCCATGTTGATAAGTTCTTGGCGATCAAACTCAGTGTCCCACACTGAGGCGGCATCAATAAACACACTGGTACGGATTTGCTCGCGTGCTTCCTCTGAGGCAAACGGCGTTGGCACAATCAACTCAGCACTGGCGCGTGCCATGGCGTTACCACCGACGGCGTCACTCGAGCCATAGCTACCTTCTGAGTACTCCACGTCTCCGTCTGACTGCTCAGATCCTCCCTCCGACTTGTCTTTGTAGACCGCTTTCGGGCCTACCGTATTCGAACGGAAGCCACGCAGTGACGAGAAGCCCCCCGCGTAATAGTTCTCATAAAACGGCAGCATGTGATCTTGGCCATTGGTTTGGCCATAACCGTTACCATACGCAAGTCGGCCACGCATCAACAGCGTAAACTCGTGCTCTTGTGTCAGCGGCACGTATTGGCGGATGTCATACTGCATTTTAAAGTACTGTACATCCGAGCCGGGTACCGTCATCCGATACGATGCGCGTTGGTAGTTACCTGCGGTTGGGAAATAGCCGCGGTTGAGGTTATTGCGCGTCCAGGATACTGAAATATCAAAGTCGTCAACTTCCAGGCCTTCATTGTGATTAAGATTATCTTGGTGAAGGTCTAAGAACTTATCAATTTGATAATAACTGCCGAGGTTCTCAATCTTGTTGTGCGTGTACCCTAACGAGAAATCAATCGAGTTCAGCTCATCAGTCCAAAAACCCCAGGTGAGGTTGGTACCGTAACTTTGGTTGGTGTACTCAACGATGTTGGCGTCGCGCGCTTCAAATTCGTTATAGAATACCTTACCGCCTAGGCTTACACCGTCGAGCGTAAAGTAAGGGTCACGGTACTCAAGCGTCAGGTTTTTGCGATAGTCGTTGACCATGGCGTTGATACCAAAGCGGTTCCCCGTACCAGCAAAGTTATCTTGCTGTAAGCCGAGCTGTAAGCTCGCGCCTGACTCGGTGCCATAACCGATACCAAAGTTGATGCTGCCTGAGTTAGCTTCTTTAACTTTGTAGTTAACGTCGACTTGATCATCCGTGCCGGGTACGCGCTGAGTGTCCACTTCAACATTCTGGAAAAAGCCGGTTCGACTGAGACGCTCTTTACCACGGGTAACCGCTTTTGAGTTAAGCCAAGTGCCTTCAAGCTGTCGCATTTCACGGCGCAATACTTCATCTTTGGTGGTGGTGTTGCCTGAAAAACGGACATTGCGCACGTAAATACGCTTACCTGGCTCGACATTGACCGTTAACGACACTTGCTGATTGTCATCATCAAAGCTGGGTAAGGTGTTCACTTTGGGGTAGGCAAAGCCTGTCTCGCCTAAGTGGCGTTTGATCGCCTCTTCAAGTGCAGTCACTTTATCACCGTTATAGGTATCACCACGGGTGAAGGTGACTAATGAACGGTAAATCTCTTCATTCTGTGGATCACCACGAAAGTCCAAATCAGCGACCTGATAAGGCTTGCCCTCGTTGACATTCAAGGTGATGTAGACCCCTTTTTTGTCAGGTGAAATAGCCACTTGTGTCGACTCAACACGGAACTTAAGGTAACCGCGATTGAGATAAAAACTGCGTAGTTTTTCAAGATCGCCTGCAAGAACCTGTTTTTGGTACTTTTCGTTGGCGAGGAAATTCCACCACGGCACGTCGGCACGCAAATCAAAATTATCACGCAGCTGCTCATCACTGAACACATCATTGCCGACAAAGTTAATTTGCTCAATTTTGGCCGATACGCCCTCAGTG
Source organism: Salinivibrio siamensis (assembly GCF_001996005.1). Classification (GTDB taxonomy): domain Bacteria; phylum Pseudomonadota; class Gammaproteobacteria; order Enterobacterales; family Vibrionaceae; genus Salinivibrio; species Salinivibrio siamensis. The sequence continues at coordinate 10,406 of NZ_MUFB01000001.1, forward strand.
AAAACAAATTTCAAATCGGCACGATTACGCGGCAAGGGGGTGACCACCGCTTTCACCGACGCACTGTACTTACCGACGCTGTAGTAAAAGTCTTCAAGACCTTTTTCGATTTTGCTCAGTTGGGTGCGATCGAGCGCTTCACCGACACGAAGGCCTGACGATGTCAGGTTCTCTTTTAGCTGCTCTTCCTTAATCGCCTTATTCCCTGAAAAGGAAATACTGGCAATGGTCGGGCGCTCTACCACTTTGACCAGCAGTGCTTCATCATCGCGGTAAACTCGCACATCCTCAAAGTTACCAGAGGCAAAAAGTGCATTGATAATGTCAGCCACATCGTCGTCGTCCACTTTGTCGCCGACACGCACTGGCATTGACAACAAAGCGGCCCCTAGACTGACTCGTTGCAGTCCCTCAAAGCGGATATCGCTGACTTGAAATGTGTCAGCATGCGCCATACTACTGCTTACTAAAAGAGACGCTATTAATAGTTTTTTCATCGCCATCTGCTATCTGACTTATCCTTGAATACTAACCGTTTAAAGTCGGGCGAAGTCGTTAAACAATGCCACTGCCATTACCATCATCAACACGGCAGCGCCGATTCGATACCCAAAGTCCTGCACACGCTCCGATACCGGTCGCCGTGTGACAGCCTCAATCCCAAAGAACAGCAAATGGCCGCCATCCAATACGGGCAGAGGGAGTAAATTGATAATGCCTAGGTTCACACTAATCAGTGCCATAAACCCTAAAAATGAGATCAGCCCGATCTCCGCGGTCATCCCCGCGCCTTTTGCTATCGATATTGGGCCACTCAAGTTATTCACCCCAACATCGCCGGTAATCAGTTTTTTGATCATATTGACCGTCATACTGATCACTTGGCCTGTTTTCCCCACTGCCTCCGGTATCGCTGCGAATGGTCCATACTGTTGGGTGAATCGATATGACTCGGGCCACTCGTCCATTTGTGGCGCAATGCCAGCATAGCCTGTGACCTCACCATGACTGCGACGCGCATCCGGCGTTAATACCACAGATTGACGCTGCCCCTGTCGCAATATTGTCAGCGACAGGGTTTGGTCTGGGCTCGCTTTAATCACCTCGACCAAGCGCTGCCATGACGACAGCTCGGTATCAGCCACTGCAATAATTTTGTCGCCTTGCTTGAGACCCGCTTGCTCTGCCGCGCTTCCTTCTACCACTTGCGCGATCGATAAAGTAATCGCAGGGCGATAGGGGGTGATCCCCAGCGTCGTCAGAGGTGATTGGTGCTCTGGGTCAAATTGCCATTGGCGTAAATCCAGTTGATAGTCTCTGCCATAACTGGACGTTGGGCTCGGTTTGGCGGTGAGGGTCATGCTCTCATCACCAATGTGACCAATCAACGCAAAATTAACAGCTTGCCAATCAGCGGTTTCGACGCCTGAAACCTGGGTTAGTTCCATACCTGGTTCAATTCCCGCTTCTGCCGCGATCGAATTGGGTGCAATTTCACCAATCACAGGTTTGACGGCAGGAACACCTATCATCATCACCAGCCAGTATGCAAAAACGGCAAATACGAAATTAGCGATGGGGCCAGCGGCAACAATAGCACTGCGCTGCCACAAAGGCTGGTTGTTAAATGCGCGTGGTTTATCGGCATCCGGCACCGCTTCGATGCGCTCGTCCAGCATTTTGACATAGCCGCCAAGGGGGATCGCGGCAATCACATATTCGGTGCCATCCTTACCAAGTTTCCGCCACAATGCGCGACCAAAACCAATGGAAAAGCGCTCCACTTTCACGCCACAACGGCGAGCCACCCAAAAATGGCCGAACTCGTGAATCGCAACCAGTATGCCCAACGCGACGATAAACGCCGTTGCATTCCATAGAAACCCGCTCATGGTGCCACCTTAGCAATCTGCTCATTTGCAGTGATGCGCGCTATTCTATCCAGCTCAAATAAGCAATCCAAGCTTGTTGGCGTAGGAAGCGAGGACTGGGTCAAAACCTGTTCATTGATACGCGCAATATCCATAAACCCGATTTTTCCTGCCAAAAAGGCTGCCACCGCCTGTTCGTTGGCCGCATTCAAGCTCGTCGTCGCCGCTTGTCCTTGCTCGCAGGCCGCGATCGCGAGCGATAAGCAGGGATAACGTCGAGCATCCGGTGCCATAAAGGTAAATTCGCCAATTTGGGTAAAATCCAGCGGCGCAACGGAGGCATGAACACGCTCAGGGTACCCCATCGCATGAGCAATAGGGGTACACATATCTGGCGTCCCTAATTGTGCTAACACCGAGCCGTCACACATTTGCACCATGGAGTGGATCACTGACTGAGGATGGATCACCACCTCTAGCTGTTCAGGCTTGGCGTTGAATAACCAACGCGCTTCTATGTATTCCAAGCCTTTATTCATCATGGTGGCTGAGTCGACTGAGATTTTAGGGCCCATCGACCAGTTCGGATGTGTGACTGCCTCTTCGACGCTCACACTGGCAAGACTTTGCGGATCGCGATAACGGAACGGGCCACCAGAGCCGGTTAACAGGATTTTGCTGACCCCCGCGGCATGAAGATCGCAACGCCCAGGTGTGTGTTGAACCGCCTGCGGCAAGCATTGAAAAATGGCATTGTGTTCACTGTCGATAGGGAGCAGCTCGGCGCCATATTGATAAACGGCATCAATAAAGAACTGTCCAGACATCACTAAGGCTTCTTTATTGGCAAGCAGAACACGTTTGCCCGCCTTCACCGCCGCCATGGTCGAGGATAACCCTGCCGCCCCGACCACGGCAGCCATCACCATATCTACCTCAGGTAGCGAAGCCAGTTGACACAGCCCCTCCTCTCCAGCAAGCACCTCGGTAGCTAGGCCTTTGCTCGCGAGTCTTTTTCTGAGCTGCTGAGCCGCGTCGTGGTCGGCCATCGCCGCATAAGCGGGCTGCCAATAAAGACACAAAGCGGTCATTTTTTCCACATTGGTATGGGCAGCCAGTGCCACTACCTCATACTGCTCAGGGTTCGCTTCAACCACTTTCAATGTGCTTGAACCAATCGAACCTGTCGCGCCTAACACGGTGATTTTTTGCATTTCAACGACTCGTTTCACTTAATTCGCAAACGCGAAGTACAACACGGTAAAAACAGGGAATGCCGCCGTCAGACTATCAATACGATCGAGAATGCCGCCGTGACCGGGCAGCAGGTTCCCGCTGTCTTTAATCCCTGCCACACGCTTAAACATGCTTTCCGCGAGATCCCCCAATACCGACGCAAGGGCCGTCACCATTGCAATCGCCAACAAGATACCGAGGTTGGCAAAATGCAGCTCGAGGACATGGGCGCCAAGCCAGGTCACACCAACCGCTGCGGAAAGTCCACCCAGCAACCCCTCTAGGGTTTTATTGGGGCTCACCGCCGGTGCCATTTTGTGTTTGCCAAACTTCTTTCCGGCAAAGTAAGCACCGCTATCCGCACACCAAACCAGCACAAACACCAGCAGTACTAATTTAGCGCCGTAGTAAGTGGAAAACTGATAATCCGCTGCACGCAATAACAATACACTCCACATAAAAGGAAGCATGGTGAGCAGACCAAACACCAGGCGAAGTAGTTTGCTATGGGTCCAATAGCTGCCTGAGCGTGGGAATGCGAGCACGAGGACAGTGGCAAACAGCCACCAAGCAGCGCCTGTTGCAGCGACCGCAAAAGGCGGTAAACGTACGTGCCCCAATGCCATGGCGTCAAAAGGGAGAGCAAACAGAGACAATGCCAACGCAGCAGCGGGAATGATAAAAGTAAGCAGTCGTGACGACGCTGAAACAAATTGCGTCCACTCCCAAAGTCCAATAAGCGTGACGACCGCTATCGCTGCCACAAAAGCAGGAAACGGTAAGTAGAAGACGCCCGCGACCACTAACGGGACTAAAAAGGCCGCGGTTAAAACTCGTTGTTTGAGCAAACTGATTCCTCGTGGTTACTTATCCGTGGTTATCATGGCTTTTATTTGCTCGCCCGTGCAGCCGAACCGTCGTTCTCGGTTGACGTACCAAGCCACAGCATCATACAAACTCTGTTCGTTGAAGTCCGGCCAATACTGCTCGGTAAAACACAGCTCGGCATAAGCGGCTTGCCATAAAATAAAATTACTGATGCGGCACTCTCCGCTGGTGCGGATCATCAAATCCACATCCGGTAAGTCAGCCAGCATCAAATAGCGAGCAATATCTTGCTCACCGATATCGTTCGGTTGCAACTGCCCTGCCGCGACTTCTTCGGCCACTCGGCGCGTTGCTTGGGTAATATCCCACTGCCCACCATAGTTAGCAGCAATATTGAGTACTAAACGGTCATTATCGGCCGTTAGGGCTTCGGCTTCGGCGATTTTGGCCTGCAGTGACGGGCTAAAGCGAGAGGTATCACCGATGATGCGTAATTGCACCCCATGACTGTCGAGTCGTTTGACCTCACGAGAAAGCACATTGATAAACAGCTCCATCAATACACTCACTTCGTCTTCAGGGCGACGCCAATTCTCACTGCTAAACGCAAATAACGTCAGGGCTTTTACCCCTAGTTCAGACGCGGCTTTCACCGTTTTACGCACCGCTTTTACACCCGCCTTATGTCCAAACACACGGGCTTTGCCTCGTGCCTTAGCCCAACGCCCATTGCCATCCATGATCACGGCAATGTGCTGCGGTAAAGCGGCAGACTCGAGCTGCGCATCAAGAGACTGGGAACTCATGTTTCTCCTTGGCAAATAAAAAGCGCTGTACTGCACGCACAGCGCTTTAGCATCGGCGGTAAAGTCTAATGAGATTTAGACTTCCATCAACTCTTTTTCTTTTGCATCAAGAAGTGCATCAACATTCTTGACCGCTTCGTCAGTCAACTTTTGAATGTCATCTTGCGCACGACGCTCATCATCTTCAGAGATTTCTTTGTCTTTAAGCAGCGCCTTAAGCTCATTGTTAGCGTCGCGGCGAATATTACGAATTGCCACACGGCCTTGCTCGCCTTCGGCACGCACCACTTTCACCATATCTTTACGGCGCTCTTCAGTCAGTGGCGGCAAAGGAACACGGATCACGGTGCCTGCAGAGGCTGGGTTGAGGCCCAAGTCTGAGGTCATGATTGCTTTTTCAACCGCTTGTGTCACTTGCTTGTCGTACACGCTAATCGCCAACGTACGCGCATCTTCCGCCACGATAGAGGCGAGCTGATTCAAGGGGGTCGGCGCACCGTAGTACTCAACCGTGATCCCTTCAAGCAAACTCGGGTGGGCACGGCCTGTGCGCAATTTACCTAGCGTGTGTTTTAGCGCCTCTACACTTTTATCCATACGCGATTTCGCGTCGTCTTTTATGTCATTAATCACGGGAGTATCCTTGCGATTGAATTAGTTTGTAAGATTATGCCACCGATACCGGCTTAGCTGTTAGTGATCAAAGTGCCTTCTGCCTCGCCCATCACGACACGGCGTAATGCACCTGGCTTGTTCATATTAAAGACACGAAGTGGCAGCTTATGATCGCGTGCTAACGTAAATGCGGCCAAATCCATCACTTTCAACTCTTTTTCTAAAACATCTTGGTATGTTAGCGAGTCATAAAGCGTTGCATCCGGGTTTTTGGTTGGGTCATCGCTGTAAACCCCATCGACCTTGGTTGCTTTGATCACAATATCAGATTCAATTTCAATACCGCGTAAGCACGCCGCCGAATCCGTGGTGAAGAAAGGGTTACCTGTCCCGGCGGAGAATATCACCACGCGACCATTGCGAAGCTGGCTAATCGCTTCTGCCCAATTGTAGCTATCACACACGCCATTCAAGGGAATGGCTGACATCACTCGCGCGTTCACATAGGCACGATGAAGTGCGTCACGCATTGCCAATCCGTTCATCACGGTGGCTAACATACCCATGTGATCGCCCACAACACGGTTCATTCCCGCCTCAGCAAGACCAGCACCCCGGAATAGATTACCGCCGCCGATAACCAAACCCACTTGAACACCCAGCTCGACCAGTTCTTTGATTTCTTGTGCCATGCGATCTAGCACGGCGGGATCAATCCCGAATCCATCATCGCCCTGCAGGGCTTCACCGCTAAGTTTAAGTAAAATTCGTTGATAAGCTGGCTTAGGATTTGTAGTCATTTCACTACCTTTCTATTAGGCACTAGTTAGGGAAGAAGGTTATGGAAGACCGCGGCGAGCACCGCGGTCTGAGTCAGAAAAATTAGCTTTGTTGTGCCGCAGCAACTTCTGCAGCAAAGTCTACTTCTTCTTTCTCGATGCCTTCGCCCACTTCAAAGCGGATGAAGTCGGTCACTTCGGCACCTTTCTCTTTCAGCATTTGGCCCACAGTTTGTGATGGGTCCATGACGAATGCTTGACCCGTCAGAGAAATTTCACCGGTGAATTTCTTCATGCGGCCAGCAACCATTTTCTCTGCGATGTCAGCAGGCTTGCCTGATTCCATTGCGATATCAACCTGAATTTGCTTCTCTTTCTCTACCACGTCGGCAGGTACATCTTCAGGGTTAACATAGTCAGGCTTAGACGCTGCAATGTGCATAGCCACGTGCTTGATGGTTTCTTCGTCCGCTTTTGCCGCAACGATAACACCGATGCGACCGCCGTGACGGTAAGAACCCACTTTCTCGCCTTCGATGAATGAAACACGACGGATATCCATGTTTTCACCGATTTTCGCGACCAGATCAGCACGCTGCTGTTCAAATTTTTCTTTCAGCGCGTCGATTTCAAGGCCTTCAGCCAGTGCAGTTTCAGCAACTTGATCAGCAAATTCCGCGAAGTTTGCGTCTTTTGCAACGAAGTCAGTTTCACAGTTGATCTCAACGATCGCTGCTTTGCCTTCGTTTTCTTTCACTAGGATCACACCTTCAGCAGCAACACGGCCAGCTTTTTTCGCTGCTTTTGCCGCACCGCTCTTACGCATGTTCTCGATTGCCACTTCGATATCTGCGTTCGCTTCAACCAGTGCTTTTTTACATTCCATCATGCCAGCGCCAGTGCGCTCGCGAAGTTCTTTAACCAGGGCAGCGGTAACAGTTGCCATTGTTCAATCCTCGATTCGAAACTATTTGGGTAAAAAACAGGGGCCCGAAATCGGCCCCTGCTAACCATACTTAGCTTACAGCATGAAAGATGACACGCTGATGGCTAAGAACGCTCACAAGGAGCTGTCGTCTTATTCAGCGACTTCAACCAGCTCGTCTTCTGCTTGCGCAACGATGTCTTGGCTACGGCCTTCTTTGTAAGCGTCAGACGCGGCATTCAGGTAAAGCTGGATAGCGCGGATTGCGTCATCGTTACCTGGAATGACGTGGTCAACGCCGTCTGGGTTAGAGTTAGTATCTACCACTGCAAATACTGGGATACCCAGGTTGTTCGCTTCTTTGATGGCAATGTGCTCGTGATCCGCATCGATAACGAACATTGCATCAGGCAGGCCGTTCATGTTCTTGATACCACCCAGTGATTTGTCGAGCTTTTCCATCTCACGGGTGTACATCAGTGCTTCTTTCTTGGTCAGCTTCTCAAACGTACCGTCAGTAGACTGAGTTTCCAGGTCTTTCAGACGCTTGATAGATGTACGAACGGTTTTCCAGTTAGTGAGCATGCCGCCCAACCAACGGTTGCTTACATAAAACTGCTCGCAGTTTTCTGCTGCCGCTTTTACCGCTTCGCTTGCTGCGCGCTTAGTACCAACGAACAGGACTTTACCTTTACGCTCACCGATTTTTGACAGTTCAGCCAAAGAATCGTTAAACATTGGTACAGTTTTCTCAAGGTTGATGATGTGCACCTTGTTACGTGAACCAAAGATGAAAGGCTTCATTTTTGGGTTCCAATAACGAGTTTGGTGACCGAAGTGTACGCCCGCCTTGAGCATGTCGCGCATTGAAACAGTAGCCATGATAATTTCCTCTTGGGGTTAGGCCTCCACATATCCCATTCACCGACCCGCTTGAGGGCACCCCGGTTAATGTGTCGATATGTGTGTGATTTAAAATAAAAAGTATTGAGTGAAGACCATCAAACTGAAACCCAGCTCGGCTAGATTGATCACAATGACGGTTTTCGGCGCGCTTTATACCACAAAAACACCAGCAAAATCCAGCAATATTGCGCATTCGGTCAAGCGTGGTTGCCACTGCATCTCATCGGGATCCTGCCCCTTTTGGTTTCCAGAATGCAGATGGCTTGGTACCATAGCGCCACATCATACGGCTGATCACCTCAGTCACTGCGACAAGCGTAGCAGGTCTGGGCGGCTGTGCTCGATGATACCGAGCGTGAAAAGATCCGGCTCTCGTTCTCATCGTCATCATTGAGCGACCCAAATTAAAGTGAGAAAGCAAAATGACAATCCCGATTAAAACAGAAGAAGAAATTGAAAAAATGCGCGTCGCTGGCCGCTTGGCGTCCGACGTGCTCGTCATGCTTGGCGACCATGTAAAACCCGGTATCACTACGCGTGAGCTGGATGACATTGCCCACCAATACATGACTGAAGTGCAAGGCACCACGCCGGCTACCTTGGACTACCACGGTTTTCCAAAGTCAATGTGCACCTCGATTAACCACGTGGTTTGTCACGGCATTCCGAATGATAATGATGTGTTGCAGGATGGCGATATTGTCAATATCGATGTGACCGTGATTAAAGATGGCTACCATGGCGATACCTCAAAGATGTTTTTAGTCGGAGAGGTCTCTTTGGAAGACAAACGTCTTTGTCGTGTGACACAAGAAAGTCTCTATCACGCGATCAAAAAGGTAAAACCGGGGGCTACCGTGGGTGAGCTCGGGACCGCCATTCAAAAATTCATTAAAAATAGCAATACACGCTACTCTATCGTGAAAGAGTACTGTGGGCATGGCATTGGTGCGAGCTTCCATGAAGACCCTCAAGTGGTGCACTACAAAAATAATGATCGCACTGTACTCAAACCTGGCATGTGCTTCACCATTGAGCCTATGATTAATGCAGGTAAATACGGTACCGTGCTCGATGAAGACGACGGCTGGACGGTATACACCATCGACGGTAAAAAATCGGCCCAGTGGGAGCACACCCTGCTGGTCACTGAGACTGGCGTCGAGGTATTAACGTTGAGAGAGGAAGAAAACCTCCCGCGTTACATCAACCACTAATCCAACCCTTAAAAGCCGGCTTCGCTCCGGCTTTTTTTTGCGCAAAGGATCGCCATGACAGACACAGTGATTACGCCACAACACCTTGAGGATGATCAGCTCGACCCCATCACCCTCAAAGCCCAATTTCAGCAATTGCTTGAACAGCAAAAACAGGACTTTTTGGCCAATGTTCCTGTGGCGGAATTGGTGTACCAGCGCACCGATTATATGGATGCCTTACTGGCACGCTTGTGGCATCACTTTGGGTTCGCACACACCTCACTTGCCTTAGTCGCGGTGGGGGGATATGGTCGGCGCGAACTGCACCCTCTGTCGGATATCGATTTACTCCTGCTCTGCCAGGCCCCATTAGATGCTCACCAGCAACAAAGTTTAAGCGATCTGCTTACTCTTTTATGGGATTTAAAGCTCGAAGTCGGCCACAGTGTACGCACCGTCGACGAGTGCATTCGGGTTGGGCTGGACGATTTGACTGTCGCCACCAACTTACAAGAATCTCGCTTATTATGTGGTGACGCGCAGCTTTTTGATGCGCTTGAAACGCGCGTGCATGATGACAGCTTTTGGCCCAGCGAACGGTTTTATCAAGCCAAAGTTGAAGAACAAAAAGCCCGCCACCGCCGCTATCATGACACCGCCTACAAGCTTGAGCCTGATTTGAAACTCAGTCCTGGCAGCCTGCGCGATATTCACACCTTATCGTGGATTGCGCGCCGTCACTTTGGTGCCACCAGCTTACGAGAGATGAGTGATTTTGGCTTTTTAACCGACGCGGAATATCGCGAGCTCAATGAGTGTCAAAATGTATTGTGGCGAATTCGCTTTGCGCTTCACCTTGAGCTGCGCCGTTACGACAATCGCCTCACCTTCGCGCATCAAACATCGGTCGCGGAACTACTCGGTTACCGCGGTGAAGGGAATCGTGCGGTCGAAACCATGATGAAAGACTTCTTCCGCACACTTGGGCGGGTCGGTGAGCTCAACAAAATGCTGCTACAAATCTTTGATCAAGTGATCATCGATAATGGTCGCGCCGGAGAAATCGACGTCTTAAGTGATGATTTTCAGCGCTGCGGACGCACCATCGAAGCGCGCAAACCCGCGCTATTTCAAGCGCGACCGGAAACCATTCTCGACATGATGCTGCATATTGCCAATGACACGTCGATTGAAGCGATTGCGGCGCCTACCCTGCGGCAGTTGCGTACAGCAAGACGTCGACTCAATCACTTTTTGTGTCAGCAAGAAGACGCGCGCGAAAAATTCATGGCCCTGGTTCGTCACCCCAATGCGCTGCACAAGGCCTTTGGCTTAATGCATCGCCACGGGGTGATGTCGGCCTACTTACCACAGTGGAGTCAAATTGTTGGGCAGATGCAGTTTGACTTATTCCATGTCTACACGGTTGATGAGCACACGATCCGACTGCTCAAACATATGCGCTTATTTGATGACGAGGCCAACCGAGACCGCCATCCGATCTGTTGTGATGTCTTCCCCCGTTTAGCACGCCGTGAGCTTTTATTGATTGCAGCCATTTTCCATGACATTGGCAAGGGACGTGGCGGGGATCATAGCGAAATTGGCGCCATTGAATCGCATGATTTTTGTTTAGAGCATGGTTTGTCAAAACCAGAAGCGAATATTGTTAGCTGGCTCGTCCGTAATCACTTATTGATGTCCGTCACCGCACAGCGCCGCGATATATACGATCCTGATGTTATCACCGATTTTGCCAAAGAAGTGCGCGACGAAGAACGACTGGACCTTCTCCTTTGTCTCACCGTCGCAGACATTAATGCCACCAACCCAGACTTATGGAACAGTTGGAAGCGCACACTGATCGCAGAGCTGTATTACTCTACACAAAAAGCGCTCCGCCGAGGCTTAGAAAACCCGCCAGATGTGCGTGAACGCATTCGTCATAACAAACATTTAGCGGCTGCCATGTTACGTAAACAAGGCCATAGCCCGAGGGATATAGAAGTGTTATGGCAGCGTTTCAAGGCGGACTACTTTCTGCGCCATACCCATAAACAAATTGCTTGGCACAGTGAACATCTCCTTCATCACACCGGCGACGCCCCACTGGTGCTGGTAAGTAAAAAAGCAACCCGTGGCGGGACCGAGATTTTTGTTTACTGCCAAGACCGGCCCAGTTTGTTTGCGCGCGTGGTAGCGGCTCTCGATAAGAAAAACCTGAGCGTCCATGATGCACAAGTGATGACCAGTAAAGATGGTCACGCCCTCGATACCTTTATGGTGCTAGACCAAAATGACGATGCCATTCCTCTTGACCGTCACCCGAGCATTATCAAAGGGGTCAGCAAGGCGCTGGGAGAAACCGGGACAATGACTATCCCCAAACGGCGAGCACCGCAAAAACTTCAGCATTTTTCGGTTAAAACCCAGGTACTTTTCTTACCCACGAAAAACGGTCGTCGCACATTGATGGAGCTAGTAGCACTCGACACACCTGGACTACTGGCTCGGGTCGGGGCCGTCTTTGCGCGCCAAAATGTCAGTGTCCATGCCGCTAAAATCACCACCATTGGCGAGCGCGCCGAAGACTTTTTTATCGTCACCGACGCAGAGAACCAAGCATTAACTTCCGAGCATCAGGAACAGTTAAAAGCGGCACTGGAGAAAGCGCTCGCTCGCGCCAAGTAACAAGCAACCCCCATCAACTATGCTAAGCGACGGTGAGTTCGTCGCTTAATAGAGAAAACATTCAACCATGAGGTGGCTATGTATCAGCAGTTGAAAAATATCGGTATTGAACATCCGGAAAAGATTGAGCGTTACTCTCTGCGTCAAGAAGCCAGTTATGACACGCTCAAAGTGTACTTCAGCAAGCAAAAGGGCGACCTTTTTGCGCGAAGCATGAAATTTAAGTATCCACGCCAGCGGAAAAATGTGGTTGTCGACAGTGGCACCGGACGCTCTCGAGAGGTCACTGAGATCAACCGCAGCTTGTCTCTGGTGATCGATGAACTGGATCGTATCGTTCAGCACGAGCACACCGAACAAGACGTGAAGCAAAAAGTACTCACCGATCTCCGTCATCTGGAAAAAGTGGTCGCCAGTAAGATTGCCGAAATCGAAGCCGAGCTAGATAAGCTCTAACACTTATATTGGTGCGGCCTGCAAGGTGCGGCCTGCAGCGGGCTGTTTACGCCAAGGAGGTTGTGCAAGGCACATCCCACTCCAAGGCCGACAGGACACGCTGCCACGTGGTATCGAGCGGCGCCTGTACCTTGACCGTCTCAGCGCTAACGGGATGGATAAACTGCATCTCATTGGCATGGAGTAAAAGCTGATGGCAGTGAAAATGCTCGCGGAAAACACGATTGTGCCTTCCGTCGCCATGCGTAGTATCGCCAATAATCGGATGACTGAGGTGATGCATGTGGCGACGCAATTGGTGTTTTCTTCCCGTTTGCGGCTGCATCGCCACGAGGCTATAGCGGCTGGTCGCATACCGTCCTGTTGCGATAGGCAGCTCCACCGATGCCAGCGGTTGATAATCCGTCACGGCCGGTTTGGCCGTGGGCGGCTGGCTCGCCTTTTTATCTGCTATTTTGTCTTGTTCTTCCACCAGTGGGTAATCGAGTCGACCGGCTTCTGTGATCCAGCCTCTGACCACCGCATAGTAGGCTTTTTTAATCTGCCCTTGCGCAAACTGAGGCATCATCAAGGACGCCACCTCGCTCGACAGCGCAAACACCAACACACCAGACGTCGGTTTATCGAGTCGGTGTAAAGGGTAAACATGCTGACCAATCTGATCCCTTAGTGTCTGCATAACAAAACGCGTTTCCCCTTTATCCAGCCACGAACGATGGACCAGCATCCCTGCAGGCTTGTTCACCACAACCAATGACTCATCGCGGTATAAAATGGATAACGGTTGTTCACTCATCATTGGGTTAAAAGCGCATCAATACGATAAGTCACTTTGACCACCGCCGTCGCCCCTTGCTGCTCTTTCATCGCTTCTTCCACATAGGGGGCGATTTCAAAATTTCTTGGCAACGGCTGGCGAGCAACCACCAAGGCACGCATTTTGGGTATAAATATCCACTGTAACCACTCATGGCAATCAAGCGTATCCACCGCAAACGGTTCGCGGCTGGCCAGTCGTTTAGGTGATGGTGGCTCGGACTGGAGCAGGTCACACGCATCTAACACTTGCTCAAGCTCATCCAGAAGTTGCTCACACTGTTGGTAAAGTGTCATTGACAATCCCATCATTACTCAAATTAGAAACCGCGAAGCATAGCATGATCCCGACAAAGACAACATCAACAAGACAAGCATCTAGCCGGGAAAAACTGATATACTCGCGCGCATCAAGCGATAACTAAGAGCGGACATCATGGAAACGGTTCACGCCCTCAGCGCCCTATTCGACCACGCCGGTTGTCAATTCAGTATTTACGACCTAGGCCGTCGTGTTTGTCAACTGGATGAAACGGCCTTTCGTGCGGTTGAGGCCAATCAACAACCTTACCCTTACCCCTTGCGTCAACACGCGCATATGGCTATCGCCTTTTGGCCGCCAGGCGGCGCTCCTTGGGTATGGTTCTTAAAAATGCCTCTCGATGAACGCGGCCTCCTCAATCACACCGCGATGGGAGACTTTTTACAGTATGTCAGCGCGGCCATGGGAGAGCGCTTAACCGCGACACCGAATAAAGAGCAGCGTGAGAAACTGGCCAATAACCCTTATACGTTTACGCCCACCGACGACAAAATGGCGATGTTTCATGCCACATTGACCTATCAACTGGGCCGGCCAGCTAGCCAGTATTATGATCATGCACAGCATTATTTAAATGGCGAGCTTGGCTGGGATAATTGGCAAGGGGTGGGCCTACAAGGGCTCGCTGATACCTGTGTACGCATGGCCGAGCAAAACAATGCCACTCGCGTCCGCAAAGCGCTCAATCATCTACCGACCACGCCATTGTACGCCCTTCTCGGGTGCTTGGAGCACTGCCAAATCAATGACAAACTCGCGGCAAGCTTGCGCGATATGTTTCAGCAAATGTGTCAGACGCAAGAGGTTGATATTTTTTTGGTCAGCGCATTAATCCGCGCACATGCGGGCGCCCCATCAGCCACTCGGCATCAACTGATTGATGCGGTACTTGATCGCGCTGAATTACACCATCGCGAGATTTTTGTCGCGATAGCCGGTCGCTGCTGGCATCACTTGACCGATGATGCTGCTCTGGATCGCTTTTTGATTGCTCTCGCCGATCAGCACGATGCGACGTTATTTCAACAGGTTTATGCGGATCTGGTGATGTTACCTCCCCTTCGTGGCGCGCTATTGGGTCGTTTACATGGCCATACATCACCCGCCCTGACTCAAGCAATGGCACGCATGCAGCAAGCGGTGAAGCAAACCCACCATGATCACTGATCTATTCACCATTCTCTTGGTTGTTGTCGCCGCTTTACTGTTCTGGCAACAGCGGCGACAATCCGAGCAAGCGCACCAGTACATTCGCCAATACTGCCAGCGGATGGAGTTGCAATTATTGTCTATCGCACGAGGCCGTCACACCATACGGAGAACCGAGCAAGGGTGGCAATGGCTCACTCAATACTGGTTCGAGTTTTCTGCCACCGGGGATGATCATTATATCGGTCACGCTCATCTTCGAGGATTAAGATTAAAGGCTATAGACACACCGGTTCATGCGATGCCAAGAGCAAGCCAAACCGACGGTTAGATGTCACCCAACAACGCCAACCGTGTTGATACTAAAAAGGCGGGGATAATTATTCGCGCGACGTGAAAAGCTGTACTAGATTAGAAATATGGTGCACACGCAAGGTTAGTGCTAACGGTGCGTGACAGGGAGTTACCGGTGTCGGTTTAACCGGCCAGAAAAAAGGAAAGGGCGCAGCTTGCGCCGCGCCCTAGAGTTTTACTTGCAGCCATCCTGCTACTAAAAGGTGCTCCCTGCATCATTCCTTGATCAGTCGCCGAATCCTTCAGCGTCGTTCCATGTCTCTCCGTCTTGGAGGTGTCCTTTCGTCATCCTGACAAACCGAAATTCCCGTTTTCGATAAGCTCTCCATCCTGGAGGTGTCCATGACTTCGTCCTGAAGTAGTCCTTAAGCCCCCATCCTGGGTTGTCCTAAGTCTTCCTGACGTACAAGCTTCCTGCTTGTAGAGAACGGCTCCATCCGTTGTCCTTTTTGCAATCCATGCCAGCGCTTCTTCCTGAAGTACTGCCTCATCCTGAGGTACCAAGTCCTTGGTGATTCCTGTTCCCTGTGTCAGTTCCCTTCCGACACCGATAAGATTACGCGACTGAGCGTTTGGTACAAGCCATTCTCACCTGCTCAATCTCTCATTTTTTATCTTAAACCAAAGAATAAACAGTAAGCACATGTAATATAAGAAAAAATAAAAACAAGGGGGGTCAATTTTCGTAGCAAGATTCTGCTTTTATCCCACGCTCTTGTAAGAGATATCTCACACGGAGCAGGGACTTTTTCTATGCATTGTCCTATGCTCACAGGCACCGCTTTCACCACAACATAGGGCGGAGGCTGCTACTATAGTGAGTATAGACGCGTATCGAGCAGCCAGGAGGGACAGTGGAAACCTTTCAACACGACTTACAGCACCTTTTTGAGCAGCTGGGCTTAGCAACCGATAAGGCCTCAATTGAGCACTTCCTATCCAGCCACTGTTTGGTTGAAGGGCAAACACTGGTCGATGCCCCATTTTGGAACGCGGCACAACGGGCGTTTATTGATGAAGCCATAAAGGAAGACGCGGATTGGGCGGAACAGGTTGATATGCTTGATGCGCTGCTGAGAAAGCCCTAATCTTTCTCTCTCCTGTTATGTCGCTAGGATTAACTGATGAGCTATCAAGCTGAGCTGGCGCGAGCACTCAAGGTGCTCGACGCAAAAGGGCAAACCGTCACCGTGGCAAAGGTGAAAGCCCAATTGACAACGCAAGTCCCCCTCCCCTTGATTATTCAAGCGGTGAAGAGCGCGAAGACCAATACACCGCTACCCGAGATACCCGTCGATGACATCAAGCTATCTGATGCTGAGCGTATCAGCCAGCTCGAACAACACGTGGCCGAGTTGAGCGAGCGATTAGCGACGCTAGAAGCCCAGTATTCAAGCCGCTAAGCCAGTTTAAAGTCCCAAGAAAGGTTGGATACTAGCCGGCAACGGTCGCATTTAAACAGAAAGATATCGTGTAACGGGGCCTCAAGCCGCCAAGGCTCGCCACACTGAGGGCATGGGCGATGAAGCTCACTCTCTTTATCTTTACCGCCAACGCGATATTGATAGTAGTAAGTCGGCGTGCCAGTTAAGTACTCTATCCGCCCACGTAAATCCCAACCGCGCTGAAATAGGCGCGTATTGGGACACCCAATTTCATTCAAGCCTGCAAATTCGGCATCGCTGGCACCGGCCATTTGTAACTCATCACAGGCTTGCCATTCTGTTTGCCATTTGATGACCGCTTTGTGATCACCGTTAAAGGTGGCGGGTAAGCGATAAAGCGGGATGGGGAGCAGGGTATCGCCACAACGCAGCGGCGAACACGTGTGAACAAAGGTGGTGTAAAGCACTTGCCAGGTCGGTGAGACACTTGGAGCGGCTTGTTCTGAGTTCAAATCGCGCCCAAGCACACGCACTTTCGGTTGGGTTAAGCACGCATCGGCTAGCTGCTGTAAGGCCCGTTTCACTTGTGGGCTGTGAAAGCGTGGGTGCAAGGCGTCTTCATCTGGGCAGACAACACGAAGCTGAAACTGGCCCTCTTGCATCAAGATCGGAAACTCGCGTCCAAGCACCTGGCCATTATAACGTAATGCATCCATGAGGCCGTTGATAGTACGGTCGACCGCACTAACGGTGGTATTATCAAAGCACTCAAAGGTCAGTTCCGTGAGAATCATGCCACATCAACCTCTAATGCCGCGAGAAATGTTTCCAGGTTGGGGGCAATCACATCACGCGTCCCTTTATTAAGGGTTTCTCTGATCACTTCTCCGCTCATGTTATCAATTGCAATGATCACCATTTCATCGGCTGTGGTCGCAATAAAGACACTCGGCGTAAGCTTGCGCTGACGCTGCATCATCAGATGCCCCAAGATATTTTCTTGTAAGCGCGCCAAGTCATCATCACTCCATACCTGAAGCAAGCTTATCGACTCCCCCTGATAACGAACCGATAAATCTGCACAATAAAATGCGTTGTAAAAATCTTTAATATCGCTATGCAAACGCAACGCGATTGCTTGTTCTACATTGGCAAAGTCGGCCAAAGCGTCGCGCTTGACCGGTTGCCATTGTAGTTGGTGATCGTTTTCGCTCACAACACAGGGAGATGGCAAGCCAATGTAGGCATCTGTACAGGGTAAATGTTGATAATGACTCTGCCATACCGCCATATAATTCTGTGTTAGCGCCCAAAGGGCACGATGTACTGTGTTCTCCATTCGCAACCTATAGCAAGATTCAGTAAACTTTACCCATTCTACTTGAATCAATAGCAGATCCGTATGAGCAATTATCAAGATGCCGATGCCCTCGCCAATTTATCACTTGGCGAAAAAACAGATTATCCAACCCAGTACGATCCGTCACAACTACGTGCCGTCCCTCGCGCGCTAAATCGTCAGGCCATCGGACTAGATAATGCGCCGATGCCCTTTACCGGTTACGACACCTGGACCTTGTATGAGCTGTCATGGCTCAACAAAAATGGTTTGCCCCAGGTCGCGATTGGCGAAGTCCGTCTACCGGCCTCTAGCCCCAACTTGATCGAGTCAAAATCATTTAAGCTTTACCTCAATAGCTTTAATCAAACCCGCTTTGATAACTGGCAACAGGTAGCTAACGCATTGCAAACCGATTTATCCGCCTGTGCGGGCGAAGAGGTGGATGTCACCTTATCACCGCTCAGTGAGTTAGAGGGAGAAACCATCGCTGGCCTAGCGGGTGAATGCATCGATCACCAAGATATCAGCATCGATGACTACACATTTAACCCAGACTGGCTCGACGGTGCCGCTCAAGGCGCGGTTGTGTCTGAGACCCTTCACAGCCATTTACTCAAATCAAATTGCCTGATTACCAATCAGCCAGACTGGGGCTCGGTGAGAATCGCCTATAAAGGCAACAAGATAAACCGTGAGAAGCTGCTTCGCTACTTGGTGTCATTTCGTGAGCACAATGAGTTTCATGAGCAATGTGTGGAGCGCATTTTTATGGATATCATGCGTTTTTGCCAGCCAGAAAAGCTCACCGTTTATGCCCGTTACACGCGTCGCGGTGGTTTAGATATTAATCCATACCGTACGAACATGGGTAAAACACCAAGCGAAAACAACCGTTTGGCAAGACAATAACACCACAGGCTGCCTGCGGGCAGCCTTTCTCTCATCGCTTTATTTAGAGGATGGCGCATGCGCATCAGCCGACTACTCGTAGGCCTGCTTTTTTGGTTAACGTCGATAACGGCGTTTGCCGCTATCCACTCCTCACCTGTGCTAACCAATGCCGAAAAGCTTCTCGAGACCTCTCCAGCGCAATCGTTGGAAATCAGCAATCGGTTTTTAGCCCAACGCCGCCTAACCACAGGTGCCAACCGCTCACACGTCAATAACGACACGGATCGCTCGATTCGCACGCCATTGCATACCGTGTATGCCTATTTGATCAGTGCCCGAGCCTATGCGTATCTCGATCAACCCATAGAGGCTAAAGCCGCGCTACAAAAAGCGTATCAAGTGGTCGATGAATACGACTTAAAACACGTACAAGTGCAAGTTTTACTGACCGAGGCCTCTCTTATCTGGCACCTTGATCGCGACTCGACGCGCGCCTTAGCGACACTCGATGCCGCCCAAAAAGCGATTGAAACCTTGCCGGAAAACAGCTTAAACGGCCAAGCAAGCCGCTTTAAAAGCGCTTTACTGCGTGCCAATATTCTCGCGGCGACCGCAGACAGTGAAACCGCGCTTGTCGCCTATGAGAATGCGCGAAGCCAGCTTAGCAATGATCCCCAAGACTTGCGGGATAAAGTCGAGTTTCAGCTCTCGTTGGGCGGCTTTTTACTCGACCAAAAGCAACATGAAAGTGCCCTGACCGAGTTACTCAGTGCTTTCTGGATAGCAAGCGAGAACGAATACACGGCATTGATTGCGGGTGCCAATATGAAGCTGGCCAAGCTGTATAACCAGCAAGGCGTGCTTAATCAAGCCCTTGAGCACGCGAACCAAGCCGCTGCCTTTTTTGAGCACTTCTCATTAAGCCGACGTTTATCAGCGTCACAGCGCCTATTAGCCACCATTTATGAGCAGCAAGCCCGTTATAATTTTGCCTTGGTGCATTATTTTAATGCGCTTGAAATTGAGCAAGCACTCGGTCGCCTCCAACCGCTTGCGCAAGTCCACTTAGCCATCGCTCGCACTTATTATCAGCTAGAGCATTTCCCGCTCAGTGACAGATACATTCAAGATGCGTTAAGACTGGTCGGTAGCCTACCCAACTCGCCGCTGACCACACAGGCAATGTTGTTACAAGGACGTATTCATCTTGCACTGTCTCAACCAAAGCAAGCAGAGAAAGAAATTCGCACCGCACTGGAGCGAGCAGAGGTAGAAAAAGACCGCAAAACCATGACGATGGCGCATCATGCCCTCTCCAAAGCCTTGGAATCGCAAGGCAAGTATCAAGCGGCTCTGATGATGCAACGTGATTATGAAAAGCTGCGCGCACAGCAAACACAATCAGAGCAACAGCAACAAGCCGATACCTTTAAACAACAACAGCGTGTGGTCGAGCGACAGCTACAGATGGATGAATTGCAGCGCCAGCTAGATAGCGCACACCAAGAGCAGCTCCACCTACAAAAGGTCAACTATTTCCTACTAGGCAGCCTTGGGGTGTTAGTGACCATTGTTTACCTTCGTCATCGTGCCGCGGTGATGCGTCAGGGAGAACTCGAAGAGCTGCGTGATGACTTTTATACGCACCCGCGCACCGGGCTGAGGAACTTACGCATGCTGAATGCCAAGTTACCGCGTTCGTTGGAAAAAAGTAACGCCAACTTTGAGCAATGGTATCTGAACGACATGATCCACCAGCCACTCAGTGATCGGCTACGCTTTGCCATGTTCGATGTCGCCTTTCTAAAAGCGCTATTTTTGCGTCTCGGCTATCAAAGGGCGCAAGATATCGAGCGTCAGCTTGGCGACTATTTGTCCGAGCGTGTCACTCAATCTGGCCGCTTATATCATTTCGCCGATACCTTGTTTATTTATATCGAGACCAATTGGGATCAAGATACCCAGCCTGATGCGCTTGCTCATTTTGTGCAGTCTTTGATCGCAGACTTTGTCAGCCACTACCAAAGCTGTCAGGCACAAACGGTGAATGCAGGTCACCAACCTCCAGCGCTCACGCCGCAAGTCGCCATTGGTCTCGCGGAATACCCTTTTTTACCGCGCGCGTACACATCGATTAATGACCAAGAGTTAATCGAGATTTTATTAACGGCTACTCATCAAGCCAGTGATCTCGCGCAACAGACCGGAGAAAGTCATTGGGTACACTTTAGCGCGATTAACACAGCGCCCGCCGCGAGCTTCGTGAACACCAACTTACGTCATGCTTGCTTGAAAGGGATTGACTCTGGATTGGTAAAGGTTAAATCTTCAGCGAACGACTTATTGAACTGGCAGAAGGATCACGAATCTGATAAAAAGCCATCGTCAGTTATTGATGATCAGAGCAATAAGTCGGTATAGCTACAGGTAGTTAGTGAAACTGTTTTCGCTACCAATGGCGCCAAAACGCGAATATAATCAGGTATTTCCTCGATAAAATGACTAAGTCCACCCCATCACCGTTGTCGGCCCAGCCCGCTCAGGCGGGTAATAATGCGTCGCCCTCAACGTATCGGGAGCTGGCGCTTAAGTCGCGTCGAGAAATCCATAGCCTTAAACGGCTGGTTTCGCGCTTTATCGCCACGTGCTCGGGTAAAAATAACTTGGTCGACCAAAAACTGGCCGAGTTCCGTGACGTATTGTATTCAACGCAGGATGTTAGCGCGTTGCTTCCGCGTTTAGCCGTTATTGAACGCATGGTGGGTCATCAAAACATGACACAAGCAAAAGCACAGTCACACCTCGATGAGCAATTTCACACCAGTGGTGAAACACTACAGCGAGTGACAGGTCTCCCCGCTCAATTGAAACGTGACTTGCGAGATCTATTAGCGCAACCGGCGAACGGTGATACCGAACGCACACAACACCTCATTAAGTTACTTCAGCTTTACGAACGCGCCGTGACCTTGCAAGTTGCTAGGCCCCGCACCCAACAAACACCAGACATCGACAACGATCAGATACGTCGCGTCGCTGATGAACTACAAAACCTGATTACAGAGCTCGATATCAACGGTCAAGCAGGCGATAAGTTGCTTGAAATCCGCCGTGAACTGCTGACCGATATATCACCGGCTACCGTGGTGTCTTTGACGTTGGCGGCACTCAAACTGATTCTGGAAGCCACCCAATCAGAGCGGCGGGCTTCGCAGCAATTTCTCAGTCAAGTCAATGATGACCTCGTCTCAATAAGCCAACAAAATACCCGTGCGCATGATCATGCGACACAACTACGGCTGGCACATCAAGGTGTCGATCAGCGCCTCGATCGCACCATTAACGATATTGAACACGAACTCAAACGGAAAGGCGCGGCAAAAGCCAACCCAGAAGCCGCATTAACCCAAGCGCTTGCAGAGCTGAAAGTGATCGCGCAAGAAAACAAAGCGCTCAAAAATCGCGAACAAGCCTTGGAAGAGCAGTTGGCACACAATCAGAACCAACTTAGCGCCTTAGCAGAGCAAACCCTCGATCAACATCGTCGCGTCGGCGACCAAGAACGTAAACGCCTGTTAGACCCGCTGACCCGCGTCTACAACCGTGCCGCCCTTAACGATCGTTTGGAGCATGAGTACCGGTTATGGAAAAAGTACCAGCGCGAGTTTTGCCTTGCCGTCATTGATCTTGACCACTTTAAACAAGTGAATCAACAATTTGGCTACGAAGTCGGTGATAAAGCGTTGAAAATTATCGCGCGCAGCATCTACCAATGTCTGCGCGACACCGACTTTATTGCCCGCTTTGGTGGCGAAGAGTTTGTCATTTTACTGCCTGATGCGGATGATGAAACGCGGACCGATATTTTGGCCAATATTAGCCACACCATTCGCAAACTCCCGCTGAAGTTTAAAAACGAGCGCGTTTCAATTAGCGTCTCAATTGGTGCCACCCTCTTCCAAGGTGAGGATACCCCCACGCCGGTGCTAGAGCGTGCTGACCAAGCGCTCTATCAAGCGAAAAACAGTGGTCGCAACCAAATCATCTGGTGTTAATTTTTACTGGTCAATTGTGGCTAGCGTGTGTATTTTTAATTAACACACTGATTTTTATAGCACCGCTCGACAGCCTGGCTTGCGTTAAACAGGATGTCGGCGTGTAAGAGGTTGTCGCTATGATCACACACATTAGTCCGATTGGAACGATGGATCTGCTTTCTCAAATCGAGGTCGATCGTTTAAAAGCCAGCGCCAGCAGTGATCTGTACCGCTTATACCGCAACTGCTCATTGGCCGTTTTAAATTCAGGCAGCCATACAGACAGCTCCAAAGCACTTCTTGAAAAACACGCCAACTTTGAAATTCGCGTGTTGCGCCGAGAGCGGGGCATCAAACTCGAGCTGGTTAATCCACCGGATCATGCCTTTGTCGACGGTAAGATCATTCGCGGCATTCAAGAGCATATGTTCTCGGTACTACGCGACATTATTCACGTCAATGTGCAGCTCGAGCATAGTCCTGCCCTCAACCTCGATAGCTCACCGCATATCACTAACTTAATATTCGGTATCTTGCGTAATGCGAAAACGCTCCGTCCGCGAGTCGATCCTAATTTAGTGGTTTGCTGGGGGGGGCATTCAATCAACGACATCGAATATCAATACACGCGTGAAGTGGGTCATGAGCTTGGTCTGCGTGAACTGGATATTTGTACGGGGTGTGGCCCTGGTGCGATGGAGGGGCCAATGAAAGGCGCAGCCATCGGCCATGCCAAGCAGCGCACGTATGACAGCCGATTTATTGGCTTAACCGAGCCCTCTATTATCGCTGCTGAGCCGCCGAACCCCATGGTTAACGAGCTGGTGATCATGCCCGATATTGAAAAGCGCCTAGAGGCATTTGTCCGTATCGCGCATGGGATTGTCATTTTCCCAGGTGGCGCAGGGACAGCGGAAGAGCTGCTGTATATTCTTGGCATCATGATGCACCCTGATAACCGCTCACAGCCTTTGCCTATCGTGTTAACCGGCCCGAAAGAAAGTGAAGATTACTTTCGCGATATCGATGCCTTTATTCGTGATGTATTGGGCGAGGAAGCCACCCAATATTATGAAATCGTGATTGACGATCCAGCCAAAGCCGCACGATTAATGAAAAATGCCATGCCTGCCGTCAAAGAGCATCGCAAAGCCACCGGCGATGCCTACTCGTACAATTGGTCATTGAAAATCGAGCCGGACTTCCAACATCCCTTTGCGCCAACACACGAAAACATGGCTAACCTCAACTTGCACATGAATCAGCGCCCAGAGTTACTCGCTTCAGCGTTACGTCAGGCATTCTCGGGCATTGTGGCAGGGAATGTTAAAGACGAGGGGATGCGCAATATCGAGCAACACGGCCCATTTAAAATTGATGGGGACAAGTATTTGATGGCAAAAATGGACAAACTGTTACAAAGCTTCGTCGACCAACAACGGATGAAGCTGCCAGGCACCGCCTATGTGCCGTGCTATGAGATTGTTTCCTAGCCTGAACGCGCACTGAGCCGGCGAGCTGTCGATAACCTGCATCTCGCACACTGCGTTATGCCACTAACACAGGTATAATGCGCGGCTCATGCTGCGCGTTATTACTGGTTTTTATTATGTCTAACCTCCATGTTGTCATTATCGATGCAATGAACCTCATTCGCCGCGTCCACGCGGCTCAGCCTGAGGGCGATGCCATCGACACCACGGTGAATGCCTGCCTCAAAACCCTCAATAAAATCATCAATCATAGCCAGCCGAGCCATATTATTGCTGTCTTTGATCACCTAGGTAATGATCGTGGCTGGCGCGCAGAGATCTTGCCGGCATACAAACAACACCGTAAACCAATGCCTGCAGTACTCGAGCAAGGATTAGATGCGATTCAAGATGCATTTTGGCAGCACGGCGTCGACTCGTTGCTTTCTCAAGGCGATGAAGCTGACGACATGATTGCCACCCTGGCTTTAAAAGTGGCCGAGCACCGGCAAGATGTCACAATCGTATCGACTGACAAAGGCTACTGTCAGCTATTGCAACCGACAGTCAGGATCCGCGATTACTTTCAGCAGCGCTGGTTAGATCTCGCCTTCGTCCAATCACAATTCGGCGTTCGTCCAGAGCAGCTTTGCGATTTTTGGGGGCTCGCAGGGATCAGCAGTAGTGAGATCAGTGGCGTGCCAGGGATCGGTCCCAAAACGGCCGCCAGCTTGCTGAGCGACTATGCCACTATCGATGCAGTGTTCGCTGCTGAGGATCTGGCACCAAAGTGGCAAAAAAAACTCAACGGTCATTATGAGCTGGCTCAACGTTGCAAAAAGGTCGCGCAACTAAAAACGGATATCCCACTAGGCTTTAACCTACAAGATATCCGTTTTGAACCTGCCGCTGAGGGCCAACCCTCGTAACCGTATTCAGTGGTGATGAAGTTCAGTGGTGATGAATAAGTATAAAGCCGGTATGCGGTGCTAAGATAGGCCCACACTGCTGCATCTAGCGCTGACGTTTTACCCGCCGTAAGTGCACCGTGATTTCCTCGCGATCATGGTACAGATGCTTCGCGCGCATTTCATACGCCACCTTGTAGTCATCAAGAAATGCACCTAAGGTGTCGAGGTTCTCCGTCACCTGCTCATAGCGGCGGCTCATGGGCAATTTCAAATTAAATATTGCYTCTTTTGCCCACCCTTCAATCAGCCACTCACCCATCAATTGGGCCACACGAGAAGGCTTTTCAATCATATCGCACACCAGCCAAGTGACATTTTTTCGCGTAGGCTCAAATTTAAATCCATCTTCGGCGTGATGAAACACTTGCCCTGTATCCATGAGCTGTTCATCCATCGCCCCGTTATCCACCGCGTGGACAAACATCGAGCGCTTGACCAATTGATAGGTCCAACCTCCCGGACACGCACCTAAATCGACCGCCCACATGCCGGGCGCTAAACGCGTCTCCCATTCTTGCTTGGGAATAAAGTGATGAAATGCCTCTTCCAATTTTAAGGTGGAGCGACTCGGCGCATCAGCCGGAAACTTCATGCGTGGTAACCCCATATAATGCGGGGAGTTATTGGTTGTCAGTGAATAGCCGATCAAACAGGTGCCTGGGGCGGTAAAGCACACGTGGATCACCGGCTTTTTCGGGTTATCCTTTGCCAGCATCACGCCTTGCTTACGTAGCGCCTGACGCAATGGTACGGTGAACTTGCGACAGAATTTCAACAGGGCTTTCGCTTCATCATTATCTGGGGTTTCCACCCGTAAGTCGCCGCCTTTGGGTAAACGCTCGCCCACTGCCAAAATCGGTGAAATACGATCGTCAGGGTCAAGCTCAGAAAGAGACGCGGTGATAGCGATCATTTGCCGGGCAAAAATCAGTGAGTCTAGCGGGAGATCACGAACAACACGCTCGGCATCGCCCTCTTGGTAACACTCAAACAGGACATACGCACTGTTATTGACCACGCGCGGGAACCCATATACCCCCATGTCGGTGGTTTTTTGTTGGATCTCTGCGGCACAGTCTTTCTCAAACCCCGCACGACAATAAAGCAGAACCTGATTCATAACACCCTCTGGCTCGAACATATCACCACGCTGTGTGGCGGTAAAAATAAGCTGCGCATTATATCTGCCATCCAGACCAGAAAGAAATGCCCGCGAGGCTTTTATTCATGTCAGCGGACTCAGCGCTGATAAGAACGCCAGGCTCCTATGGCTAGCCCCACCCAGCCGATCAGAAAGCTCACACCTCCCATTGGGGTAATGGGCCCAAGCCAATACCAAGATGTCAGCGCCAGGAGGCATAAGCTACCACTAAACGCCACAACACCGATAAGCCAAGCCCAAGCCACAATGGCAAAACAGCGAGAAGAAACCTGGGAGGCGACACCGCAAATCCCCAATAAGGCGAGACTGTGCCACATTTGGTAGTCTACGCCCGTTTTAAAAATGGCTAACTGATAATCTGACAGCACCGCTTTTAATCCATGCGCGGCAAAAGCGCCTAGCCCCACGGCTAACCCTGCGCCGATCGCTGCTACACACACCCAATGATGTAATTTCATCCTTGCTGACCTTGTTGTTCAATAAACCGATGTAGGCTATCCACCGCCCACTGGCGATTGCCTGACTCCGTATACCCTGAGGCTTTACGAGGCTTAAAGCTATGATCGCCATCCGGGACAACAATCACTTGAACCGAGGGAGACAGCGGATAATGCATCACTTCGTCTTCACGGCCGAACGTATCGCGTGCACCTTGTATAATCAGCAGTGGACGCTCAACGGTCGCCAGATGCGCCCCTTTATACTTTTCCGGCTTCCCTGGGGGATGGAATGGAAAGCCCAAACAAATCCCCCCACTGACAGAGGCATGATCAGTCAAATGACTCGCCATACGCCCACCCATCGACTTACCAGCTAACCATAATCGGCTCCCAGCAGGGCGCAAACCATCCACGTGCTCAATCACAGACTCAAAATGGGCAAGTAATTTTGGAGCGCGATCGGGCGGGCGCTTTTTTCCCTCTTGCTCGCGCTTTTCCATATAGGGAAAGTTAAATCGCACCACTTTGCAGTGTTTCCCTATCCGCGCGGCCATATCAGCCATGAACTCGTGATCCTTTCCAGCGCCCGCACCATGGGCAAAAATCACCCAGTCTGTTGCCGTTTCCGGCCCGTCAACCTCTAAACCTGTCATAAATTCATTTTCTCTTGTTCTTTCGCTGCCGTCGCCAACATCCATTCTCGGAATGCGGTAATACGTCCGGTATCCGCATCGCGTTGCTGGCTGACCAAGTAGAAGCCATTATCGCTCTTTAGTACTTGCTCGAAAGGCTGAACCAAGCGCCCAGATGCTAGCTCTGGTTGAGAAAGCACATTGTTTCCTAGCGCGACACCTTGCCCATGTGCCGCCGCCTGCAACACCATGGATGAGTGACTAAAAATCGGCCCATGTTCAACATTCACTTCACTAAGTTGATGGGCTTTCGCAAATGCTTTCCATTCTTTACGCGAGCGGTCATGCAATAAAACATGATGAACCAAATCATCTGGAGTTTGTAGAGGCTGCCCTGACTCCAGTAGCAGTGGCGAACACACAGGCAGCAAGCATTCTTGATACAAAAGATCGCAGCGCAATCCCGTCCAGTGTCCCCGGCCATAGTAAATGGCAACATCGACATCATCGGTCAGAGACCCTTCTTCCAAATCAACCGCTTTTATCCGAACATCAATATCGGGATGCGCTGTATTAAAATCAGCTAATCGAGGTACTAGCCATTGAATCGCAAAACTGGGCGGCAAACTAATCGTCAGCGCTCCTTTGGCACTGCGTTCCAGCACTTTATCCGTCGCATAGGAAAGCTCAGAGAAAATATCTTTTATATCAAGAAAGTATCCTTGTCCTTCTTCGGTCAATAGTAACGAACGGTTACGCCGGCGGAAAAGCTTCAAACCAAGAAACTCCTCTAATGCCTTGATTTGATGACTGACTGCCGCTTGAGTCACAAACAGCTCTTCTGCCGCTCGCGTAAAGCTCAAATGTCGTGCGGCTGCTTCAAACACACGCAGCGCGTTGAGTGGGGGAAGACGCCTCGCCATATGCTGACACCTCTATGCATTAATTTTTCTAATCGTTGGCATTATAAATTGTCGATTGCTGATATACCAGCAAACTCCTATAGTGCTCCCCGCATCCACTTGTGACGTCTCTCTATTTAGACTGTTTCCGTGGTTGCGATGTTGTGTTTGCATTTGTCTAACACTGGTTAGACAGGTAGTCGTATCTACCACTTTTAACTTCCTGTATTTTGACATTGTCTGTCATTACATATTTGTTGGCACTGAGCGTCGCTCAGTGCTTTTTTTTGTCTGTAATAAGGCGCGAACCAACAACAGACTTGAGTTACATCCACGAGATAGCGATCATAGACGGGATTTTATTTCGGACGATAACTATGACCGACGGTTTTGATCCCCATTTCCTACGCGCCCAGTTTCCCGCTTTTGATACGCCAGGCTGGGTATATCTAGACAGTGCTGCTACTGCCCAAAAGCCGCAGTCAGTGATTGATGCGATCAGTCGCAGCTATATGATGCCGGTTGCAAACGTCCATCGAGGCCAGCACCAAGCGTCCCTCTCCGCAACCGAACAGTTTGAGCAAGCGCGGCGAGATGTAGCACATTTTATCGGTGCCAACCCACACAATATCGTCTGGACCCGGGGCGCGACAGAAGCCATTAATCTGATCGCCTATGGCCTAAGCCACTCGCTTACCCCACAAGACGAGATCCTGGTCAGCGAAATGGAGCACCATGCCAACCTGATCCCTTGGCAATTGATGGCACAACGCACGGGCGCTCAACTGGTAAAAATCCCCTGCTGCCCTCGCACGGGGCACTTAGATATGAAGGTATATCAGCAACGCTTAACCGCACGGACACGCATTGTTGCGATCAGTCATGTCAGCAATGTCACCGGCACCCGCCATCCTATCGAGGAAATGACTCAGCTGGCGCACAAAGTTGGTGCAACCGTGATCATTGATGGCGCACAGGGGATCGTCCATGAGCCTGTCAGTATGCAAACACTGGACACTGACTATTATGTTTTTTCTGGCCATAAACTTTATGGTCCCACAGGAATTGGCGTCTTGTATGGAAAATCAGAAGCGCTGAGCGCGCTCTCGCCTTTCCAAGGGGGTGGGAAGATGATCACAGACGTGTCGTTTGACCATCATAGTCTCGCCCCCATTCCCGCCCGTTTTGAAGCAGGCACGCCTAACACCGCCGGCGCAATTGGCCTTGCCGCTGCTATTCATTGGCTCCAACAACAAGACAGCCAAGCAGTGGAGGCACACATAGCAAGCTGTTACCAACAACTTATAGAAGCTTTACGCACGAGGCCGCGCATTCATTTAATCGCGCCACAGGCGACCAGTTCTATGGTCTCTTTTGTCGTGCGTGACGAGCATCATGCCGATGTAGCTGAATTGTTGGCCCAGCAAGGTATTGCTGTTCGCTCTGGCCATCATTGTGCCCACCCTTTTATTAAGGCGCTTGGGGTCGATGGCACCATCAGGGTCTCTCTGGCGGCCTACAATACACACCAGGATATCGCACAGTTTATTGCAGCATTAGATAAGACCCTGGATCTACTCGACATTTAATCATAAGGCAGGATAGACAATGGCGTTACCCCATCACCCTTTTGGCACCGAGCTTAACCAAGCGACGGTCACCGAGATGCTCGCGCAACACACCAGCTGGGAAGATAAATACCGACAATTGATTTTGTGGGGAAAACGGCTACCAACCTTTACTGATGCACAAAAACAAACAGCAAGCCAAGTACACGGCTGTGAGAGCGCGGTTTGGTTTCTCCATCAGGCAGAGGGGGACACCCATTACTTTGCCGCCGACTCCAACGCCAGAATTGTTAAAGGCTTATTAGCGATCGTGCTTGCCTGTGTTCACGGTCAACACGGTAATGCCATTCATACCCTCGATATAGACCGCATTTTCCAGCAAGCGGGACTGGCGCACCATTTAAGTGAGTCACGCACCAATGGCTTGCACGCTATCATTGAATACATTCATCAGGTCACTCGTTAGTTCTTTATCCACGTGGTGGCGTGTCGCCACCGCTCTCCACTCAACGCACAAACAGTGATCATTTTCTGACCACCCTGTCCATTTAAAAAGGCAACTCTCAACATAAAGCCACCAACCTGACCACTAATGCAATCCATTTCATGGACTTAGTCAAGCAGTGGGCAATTCGATTTAAAACCAACAAAAACAAACACAAGACAAACATTATTTTAACAATTGATTGCAGTGTTTCCTTATTAGTATGACCAAGATCTCGAATGCAGAACATGGGGTTTTTATACTTTGCGTATTTGTCTAGATTCGTTAGCTTAGAAGCAGGCAGTCATAAAAGGGTCACACCAATCCGTTAGGCTGCCTAACAATATCGGCAGAATGATTAGTTGATTTTTGGCACAACTATTGCTGCTGTGAGAAAAAGATGACTGTAATTCTGGTTTGAAGTGGTTCCAGATGCGGCTTCAGGCATCTCGTTTAGTTTGCTTGTTGTAGTGAATGGAGTCATAAATGAAAAAACTGGCATTAGTAACCGGCGCGAAAGGCGGGATAGGATCAGCAATTACCGAGAAATTGGTGGAAGATGGATACCGCGTCATCGCGACCCACTTTACAGGGGGAGCGGAGTGCGCCCAAGAGTGGTTTGACGAAAAGAAATTTAACCACGACCAAGTTCGTTTGTTTGAGCTTGATGTCACCGATACCGAACAATGCGCCTCACGGATTGCTAAGCTACTCGAGGAAGAAGGCACGGTGGATGTACTGGTAAACAATGCTGGTATTACCCGCGACAGTGTGTTCAAGAAAATGAATGCCTCACAATGGCATGATGTCATTAATACCAACCTCAACAGCCTCTTTAACGTCACTCAGCCCTTGTTCGCCGCCATGTGCGAAAAAGGAGGAGGACGCATCATTAATATCTCATCCGTCAATGGCCAAAAAGGCCAATTTGGCCAAGCCAACTATGCCGCCGCCAAAGCCGGCATGATGGGCTTCAGTAAGTCACTCGCGGCAGAAGGGGCGCGGGCCGGTGTCACTGTCAACGTCGTGGCGCCAGGCTATACCGCGACACCAATGGTTACCGCCATGCGCGACGATGTGTTGGAGTCAATCACCAACCAGATCCCGATGAAGCGCTTGGCCAAGCCAGAAGAAATTGCGGCATCGGTGGCTTACCTTGCCAGCGACGCAGGCGCTTACATTACGGGTGAGACGCTGTCGGTAAACGGCGGCCTCTACATGCAATAAATCAAGGATAGATTGATGGAACGTATTTTTATTGTGGCGGCAAAACGCACCGCCATCGGTGCCTTCTCAGGCACGCTCAAAGACGTCCCAACGGGGCAACTCGCCGCTTATGCCATTAAAGGCGCGCTAAGTGAAACATCACTTGCCCCAACCGCGATTGATGAAGTCATCGTGGGTAACGTGGTCAGCGCAGGACAAGGGATGGGGATCGGTCGTCAAGCTGCGATTTACGCGGATATCCCGACCCATGTCCCTGCGTATTCAATCAATATGGTCTGTGGTAGCGGCATGAAAAGTATCATGGATGCTGTCACCCATATCCGAGCCGGCGATGCACAGGTTGTCGTCGCGGCTGGGGTTGAAAACATGTCACAAATCCCATTTGCGGCAGCGGGCAACCTCCGCACTGGGCAAAAAATGGGCAACTTCGCCATGAAAGACTTGCTCATTAATGACGGACTTACCGATGTGTACAACCAATATCACATGGGAGTCACCGCCGAAAACGTTGCCAAAGAAGTCGGGATTACCCGTGAGCAACAAGATAGCTTTGCGCTTAGCAGCCAACAAAAAGCCGTTTCAGCCATTGAAGCGGGTCGGTTTAAAGATGAAATCATCCCGATTGAGATTAAGCAGCGCAAGCAAACCATTACTTTTGATACCGATGAGTACCCAAAAGCAGACGCCACGCTAGAGGGCCTCAGCAAGCTGCGCCCAGCATTTGATAAAGAAGGCTCAGTAACGGCCGGTAACGCCTCGGGTATCAATGATGGCGCGAGTGCGGTGATCCTCGCGTCTGAGTCCGCAGTCAAAGAACACGGGCTGACACCACTCGCAGAAGTTGCCGCCTACGCTCAGCACGGTGTCGATCCGAGCATCATGGGCTTAGGCCCAGTGGGGGCTGTCAATACGGCATTGGAGAAAGCCAACCTGACTCTCGACACCATTGATTTATTTGAGCTTAATGAAGCATTTGCAGCACAAGCACTGGGGGTCATACACCAATTGGCGGAGCACCACAAAACAACACCTGATGCGATATTGGCGCGTGCCAATGTCAACGGCGGTGCCATTGCACTCGGTCATCCGCTCGGGGCATCAGGTAACCGGATTGTGGTGACCTTGCTACACGAGCTCGCGCGAAGAGGCGAAACCCACGGGGTGGCTTCTTTGTGTATTGGCGGCGGCATGGGTACAGCTTTAATTGTTAAGCGTACACAAGCATAAACGGACACTTGCGACCTTGGGTGAGAAACCCATACACAACACTATCAGGAGATACACCATGTACACAGATATGTTTAAAGCGTTTTCTGAGCAATCTGAAAAAGCCCTGGCTCCCTATGTTAATTTCAACAAGTTGGTAGCCAAAAATGTTGAGACGCTGACTGAGCTACAAATGAATGCTATGCGCACCTATAGCGAGCTCGGTCTAGAGCAAATGAAAGCAGCCAGCGAAGTGAAAGATGTCTCAAGTATGACGTCATTCAGCAGCCAACAGCTGGCCGCTTTGACCAAGCTGTCTCAGCAAATGATGGATGACAGCGCCAAGCTGCAAAACATCGCCAAAGAGTTTAAAGAAGATATCGACAAACTCACGGCTGAGAATATGAAAGCCGGCACCCCAGCATAAAGGCAGGGTTTTTGCACGAGTGCCTGCTGTCATTGACGGCAGGCCTTTGTAGTGCTTATCCGATCAAGAGGGCAAGACTATGTTTCATCACTTCTTTTCGGACTACCTTGCCAGGCTGCAAGAACAAAACCAGCAATGGTGGCAGGATCTTGAGCAGGGCAAGGCAGCCGTAAATACACCGTTCAATCAAGCCATGCAGGAAGTCAGCCTGCAAGACACTGCTCAGTTGCTGGAAGGCGCGGCTCAACAACCCGCTGCACTTCTACAAGTGCAAATGCAGTGGTGGGAACAACAGATGCAAATCTGGCAGAACGCCATGCTCGCGCGTGATAACACGGGAGAGGTAGTGAGCGAAGGCAGCGACGATAAACGTTTTAAGGATAAGGCTTGGCAGGAAGATGTCCTTTACAACTTTATCAAACAGTCCTATCTGCTGTTTGGGCGTACCTATATGGAAACCATCGATGCCATTGAAGGCCTTGATGATAAAACCCGTGAACGTCTCTCATTTTTCTCACGCCAAGCGATTAACGCCATGGCCCCGAGTAATTATATTGCGACTAACCCTGAACTGCTCAAAATGACACTGGAGTCTCAGGGCGAAAATCTACTGCGCGGCATGGAACAGCTTAAGCAGGATATGGAGTCTAGCGCGGATATTCTTAAAGTGCGCATGACCAATAATAACGCGTTTCGCGTGGGTGATGATGTCGCCAACACACCTGGCGACGTGGTGTATAAAAATGAGTTATTCGAACTCATTCAGTATCGTCCGATGACGGAAAAAGTGCATACCACCCCCATCTTGGTCGTGCCTCCGTTCATCAACAAATACTATATTCTCGACTTACGCGAGAAAAACTCACTGGTTCGTTGGTTGGTTGAACAAGGGCATACGGTATTCTTGATGTCCTGGCGTAACCCCTCTGCCGAACAAGCCGAAATTGGTTTCGAAGACTACGTGACCCAAGGCACCGTCAAGGCGGTCAGTGCCATCGAAGACATTACCGGCCAATCACAGATTAACGGTGTGGGTTACTGTATTGGTGGTACCGTTCTGGCTTGTACTATCGCCTACTATGCTGCGAAGCGCATGAAAGCACGGATTAAATCGGCGAGTTTCTTCACCACCTTACTCGACTTCTCGCAGCCGGGGGAAATTGGTGCCTACATCAATGACAGCTTGATTCGAGCCATTGAAGCGCAAAACACGGCGCGTGGTTATATGGATGGCCGTTCACTCAGCGTCACCTTCAGCTTGCTTCGCGAAAACAGCTTGTACTGGAACTATTACATTGAGAACTATCTCAAGGGAAATAGTCCTGTCGATTTTGACTTGCTGTATTGGAACAGTGACAGCACCAATGTCGCCGCGAAGACACATAACTTTATCCTGCGCGATTTGTATCTTGAAAACAAATTGGTGCAAGACAAAGGGGTCAAAGTCGGTGGCGTCTGGATTGATCTCAATAAGATCAAAGTGCCCAGCTATTTCATTTCAACCAAAGAAGATCACATCGCACTTTGGCAAGGCACCTATCGTGGTGCACTGAATGTTGGCGGGAATAAAACCTTTGTACTGGGCGAGTCAGGGCATATTGCCGGTATCGTGAACCACCCCGTGAAGAAAAAATACGGTTTTTGGACCAACGATAGCTTGCCTGATAGTGCCGATGAGTGGCTCGATAATGCGTCACATCACACAGGCTCTTGGTGGACCCACTGGGAAAAATGGTTACGTAGCTACAGTCCAGAAGAACAAGTGGAGCCATACTCAATAGGATCTGAGACCTATCCTGTGCTTGATACGGCGCCCGGCGAATATGTTCGCCACGTTCTGCCGATTGAAGCGGAGGCTCAGCAAGCTCAGGCAACACCAACCCCTGAAGAAGAACAGGCCTGATCAGACATCACAGCCTGCGTCTCAACATTGAGAATAATGGTGCACACTCGGTGGTAAACGCTGAGGTGCACCTTTTTTTATATGATTGAACTACACTCAAAGCCATGGAAGCAAAACGGTGTAGCGTCAATATGAGATGGGCATGGTACTGTCTATTAACCACTCTTCTTTTCATTTCGATGAGCGTACAGGCTCAAACACTGCGTCTGACATCGGGTGAATATGCGCCCTTTATTACTCAGACTGTGCCTGATGGAGGCCCGATCACTGAAATCGTGATGCAGGCGGCGCAAGAGGCAGACATCGCGGTATCACTGGGTTATTTCCCATGGCATCAGTCGATGAATCTCGCTCAAACCGGCGAATGGGACGGCACCATAGGCTGGGCCTACACACAAGAACGTGCGAATAACTTCATCTACTCGGACCCAATTTATACCGAAAGCGTTGGCTTTTTCTACCTTACCGAACGCGAGTTTGATTGGCAGTCCCCACAAGATCTTGATGGCTTTGCCATCGGGGTGACCAAAGGCTTTATTGACGTTAAGACACTGACTGAACTGCAAAAGTCAGGCGTCGACGTTAAAATCCAAGAATTCCTTGATGAAAAATCAAAAATCGATGCGCTACTCGCTCAGCAAATCGACTTGGCGTTAGGCAACATAGACGTACTCAAAAGGGTGATCGCACAAGAGGTGGCCCCCAGCCAAAAACAAAACGTTGCCCATCATCCGCGACCAATAAGAATTACCCCGCTGTACGTTTTATTTAGCCGACAAACAAAGCAAAGCTATGATCAGGCAGAACGCTTTAACAAAGCATTACGGCGACTCAAAGCGGATGGGCGGTATCAAATGATCTGGAGTCATTTTCGCCACGCCCACTACAATCATTAGGCCTTGGCCGTAACGACGTTTTATATCTTGGAGGTGTTATGCGGCGAATACTGCTCGTGACCCTGCTCCTTTATTTACCTTCCATCGCCGCCGCACAGGTTCAGCTAAAATTGTTGGCAGGCGATTACCCCCCTTTCCTCTCAGATCGCTTAGCGCATCAAGGGGTGATTGCCTATATCGTTAAAGAAGCAGGGAAGCGACAAGGACTAGAGATAGAGATCGCGTTTACACTTTGGCAGCAAGCAAAAATGAAGGCGCAAGAAGGCGCGGTTCATGGGACCGTTGGCTGGGGCTACACCCCAAAACGTGAAAATGACTTTGTTTACTCTGCTCCCATTTATACCGAAACCGTGGTGTTTTTTCATCTCAAAAACCGACACTTTGATTGGCAGTCGTTAGCCAGCCTAAACGGCTTACGCGTCGGGCTCAGCGAGAGCTATATAGAAGATGCCATGCTGGCAAACTTTAATCAGCAAGGTGGCGACGTGGTGATACGCCGCTATCCTAACGAAGTCGAGAAGCTGCGCAGCTTACTCACTGGCGAAACCGATGTGATTATTGGTAACCAATATGTAGTGATGGATATCCTACGCACTGTGATGCCTGATGACACGCGTCAGCACATCACTTTTCACCCTACCCCTCTGCGTGTCACCCCCCTCCATGTTCTACTGAGTCGCCAGCATCCTGAGAGCACACGCTGGGTAGAACGCTTAAACCGTGGTATTCATCAACTCAAAAGCAGTGGCGATTACCAAAGAGCATGGAGTGCGTTTCGTATGGGCGAATTTGGCTTACGCGCCCTTCCCCCAGAGTAAAGCAGACTCAGCCAGCCTGCTCGCGACGCTGATCAGCAGCGATTAGCTTTTGTAAAATGCGCGAGACAGCGACAAAACCAAAACTCGCGGTCACCATGGTTGCCGCCCCAAAACCACTGGCACAGTCCATGCGTTTGGGTCCCTCGGCTGACACTTTGCTTTCACACACACTGCCATCAGGCTGAGGGTATTTGAGCTGCTCGGTAGAATACACGCAATCAATGCCAAACTTACGTCCCTGGGTTTTCGTGAAGCCATGAAAACGACGAAGGTTGTTACGCAGCTTCGCCGCGAGCGGGTCTTGAATCGTTTTAGTCAAATCCGCCACTTGGATCTGAGTGGGGTCGATCTGTCCACCCGCACCACCCACGGTAATGACTTTGATTTTGTGCCGCTTGCAGTGAGTCAATAGAGCCGTTTTGGGCTTGATGCTATCGATAGCATCAAGCACATAATCAAAGCGCTTGTCGATGTACTCAGCAATATTATCCGGCGAGATAAAGTCATCAATCACAGTCACTTGGCATTCTGGATTGATCGCCGCGACACGCTCAGCCATCACCTCGCTTTTGCTTTGGCCGATAGTCTCTTTCAAAGCATGAATTTGACGATTGGTGTTGGTGACACACACATCATCCATATCAATTAATGTCATTGCCCCCACACCGGTTCGCGCTAACGATTCTGCCGCCCACGAGCCAACACCACCAATGCCAATCACACAGATGTGGCTTTGACTAAATACTTCGAGCGCACGCTGGCCGTAGAGCCTTGCGGTGCCTCCAAAACGTTGCCAATAGGCATCTGATAACTGGCGTGTCATACCCGTCTCTTTGTTCATCAAACCGAGGGGCGTTATACCGACTTGCTCGATAATTGTCTAGCGGGATCCCGCGCAAAGCGGTCACAAAGCCAATGCACAACTTGGCTAACGCCTGCGGCGCGCTGCTTGTAGCTTGCACTGTAGAGGTAATAACCATAGCCGCTATCAATACCTAGCCCCAAAGGATTCACGACTTTTCCTTGTCGCAGACTGGTTGTCGCCATAAAGGTAGGAATTAATGCCATCCCCATGCCTTGCTGCACCCCCTCCAATGCCATAAAAAAGTGCTCAAACCCCGCGCCATACTGCGGGTTGCTATCCGTTAAGCCAAATTGCTGCCAAAAATGTTCCCACAGTGTCGGCCTGGTCAGGTGAGAAAGCACCGGCACCGTAGCAAGTAGCGCCGCACGCTCAATAGGCTGAGGGACAATAGCGGCAGCGGCTAATAAAGATAGGTGTTCATTAGCCAGACAGATTGACTGGGAGCCTGCTTGTTGATGTGGCTGGCAACGGATGAGGATATCAACCTCTTTTTCTTTCCCCTGCGGAATAGAATCACTCGCGCTGACCGTCACCGATACCGACGGATAACGAGCTTTAAAGTCTGGTAGTTGCGGGATTAACCACAGACTGGCAAAAGATGGCGGCACCAGCAAGCTGACCGACTCTTGCTGGACACTCTGTTGACGTGCGTAAGCCGTCGCGTTGGCAATTTCATGGATCCCTGAGGAGACTGATTGAAGATAAGTCTCTCCAATGGCATTGAGCACCACCCCATACGCAGTCCGCGCAAACAAGGGTTGTCCAATCCACTGCTCTAGCTGTTGGATTTGTTTACTGATAGTACTTTGACTGACATGCAATACCTTAGCCGCTTCCGAAAAGCTGCCTTGCTGGGCGACCACTACAAACGCTTGTAACACTCGCATCGATGGCAAACGCGCTTCCATTCCCATTCCTTTTTTTCATGCCTGGTGAAAATATATCCTTTGTCGCGCAAAATACAATCGGTTCATACTCATGTGCAAACGTCACTATGAGGCAATCGTATGAGCCACGTATTTCATCGCCACTGTCATCACGAGCTTCCTACTATCGCGAGCGGTCACGGCATGTATCTGACTGACACGCAGGGAAAGCGCTACCTAGATGCATGTGGCGGTGCCGCGGTATCTTGCCTTGGTCATCATCATCCTGCGGTATTGGATGCGATTCGCGCCCAACTCGAGGCTATTCCCTATGCGCATACTGGCTTTTTTACCTCCGAGACCAGTGAAGCACTGGCCGACATACTCACTGACTTAGCACCGGCGACGATCAATCATGCCTACTTGGTCAGTGGCGGATCAGAGGCGATGGAAGCGGCATTAAAACTGGCACGTCAATATTGGGTGGAAGTTGGCCAGCCGCAGCGCCAACACTTTATTGCCCGACGCCAAAGCTACCACGGCAACACACTTGGCGCGCTGTCCGTGGGAGGTAACGCATGGCGTCGCGCGCCCTTTGCACCTTTATTAATGGATACCAGTCTGATTGCTCCCTGTTACGCCTATCGCGATCAGCGTCCCGATGAGACCGCTTACGAATATGGTCAGCGGGTGGCCAACGAGCTTGAAGCCATGCTGTTAGAAAAAGGTCCGGAGAATGTCATCGGGTTTGTGGCTGAGCCTGTCGTTGGCGCGACAGCTGGCGCATTGACGGCCGAAGCAGGCTACTTTACGCGTATTCGTGAGATCTGCGACCAATACAATATTTTGCTGATCCTTGATGAAGTAATGTGCGGTACGGGACGCACTGGGCGCTTTTTCGCCTTTGAGCATGAACATATCGTTCCAGATATAGTGGCTATCGCCAAAGGGCTAGCCGCCGGTTATCAGCCTATTGGCGCGACGCTTGTGGCTGACCCTATCTACAACGCGATCGCTAACGGCTCGGGCTTTTTCCAACATGGCCACACCTTTATGGCACACCCTACTGCCTGTGCTGCAGGGCTCGCCACATTAAAAGCAATCCAGCAAGATAGTCTAATAGACGCCGCCGGCCAGCAGGGAGAGGCGTTAAAAGCCACCCTCACTCATCATTTTCATTCCCATCCTTTTGTCGGCGACATTCGTGGCCGAGGACTCTTTCTCGCGCTTGAGTTGGTGGCAGACAAAGCGTCAAAGCAGCCTTTTTCGTCTACATTGCCGCTAGCGAAACAAATCAAACAAACTGCGCTGGAAAACGGCCTGATGTGCTATCCCATGGGCGGCACCATTGATGGCAAACAAGGGCACCATATTTTATTGGCGCCTCCCTACATCATTAAACAGCCACACATTGATGAGATAGCCGAAAAACTAAGGATAACCTTAGACACCTGTTTGCCACACTAAGCAGTCTGTCTTGCTCTCAACCCAGGCTTAAGGAGAAAAGATGACCGATACACGCACCATCATGGTTGCCCCCAATGGCGCGCGGCTGCAGCCTTCCCAGCATCATGCCGTCCCCATTGATACGCCATCACTGATTAACTGCCTGCAAGCATGCGCTGACGCCGGTGCCGCCATGGCGCACATTCATGCACGAGATGAGTCTGGCGCGCATAGTTTGGACCCCATTCTCAATCATCGGCTTTATCAGCAAGTCCAAGATGCGGTCGGTGATCGCATGGTCATTCAACTCACGACCGAAGCCGTGGGTCGCTATCGCCCCTCAGAGCAAATCGCGTTAGTGAAAGCCGTAAAGCCTGAGGCCGTCTCCATTGCGCTCAGAGAGCTGGTACCTGATCCCTCCGAAACCACCGAGGCCAGAACATTTTTTGCGTGGCTACATCACCATGCTGTTTACACGCAGTTTATTCTCTATCACCCCCAAGATGTGGCGCGCTATCGTCAGCTACGTCACTCCGGCATTATCCCGCCAAAGGGGCACCATTTACTGTTCGTCGCAGGCCGGGATCAAAGCCCCCCATTTGGCCACCCAGAAGACATCATCGCCATGTGGCAAGCGCTCCCCGACCATGACAACCTGCGATGGTCAGCCTGTGCATTTGGCCACCATGAGATCCGCTGTCTAACGACCGCCGCGCTCCTGGGAGGAGACATACGAATCGGCTTTGAAAACAACACCCAACGCGTTGATCAACGCCGGGCCATAGATAACGCAGCTCAGATCACAGATTTACGCAACACACTGGAAAAGCTGGGATATTGTACTAAACCTGTACAAGCACTAAGGCAAACCATGACCCAATCGTTTTAACCCAATACAATTGCTTGCAAATATTGTTAAAAGATTGAAAAAATAGCGCGGTGACACTTTTTTGTCATATTGTCATTGAGTGTTATACAACTTCGAGGGTGCGCCCGGATAGCAACCTCTAACTTAAAAAGGAATCTTAAGCATGAAAGCGATGAAACCTACCCTTATTGCGCTCGGCTTTTCTGCCGCACTAGGAACCGCGGCAAGCGCGCAAGCGAACCAGTTTGTGACCATTGGTACTGGCGGTGTGACTGGTGTTTATTACCCAACAGGTGGCGCTATTTGCCGTCTCGTCAATAAGAGCAAAGATGACCACGGCATCCGCTGCTCGGTAGAGAGTACAGGCGGTTCAATCTACAACATCAACACCATTCGTGCTGGCGAGCTCGATATGGGTATCGCCCAATCTGACTGGCAGTACCATGCTTACAAAGGCACCAGCAAATTTAAAGATCAGGGCGAATTTAAAGAGCTTCGCGCCGTTTTCTCTATTCATCCAGAACCGTTTACCGTGGTAGCACGTGCCGATGCGGGCGTAAAAACCTTTGATGATCTGGAAGGCAAGCGCGTTAACATTGGTAACCCTGGCTCGGGCCAACGTGGCACTATCGAAGTATTGATGGATCAAATGGGCTGGGATATGGACAAGTTCGGCCAAATTTCTGAGCTAAAAGCGGCCGAGCAATCCAAAGCGCTGTGTGATAACAAAATTGATGCCATGGTGTACACCGTGGGTCACCCAAGTGGTGCTATCCAAGAAGCGACTACCGCATGTGACAGCGTATTGGTTGAAGTCGCGAACGATGCAGCTAAACAGCTGATTGAAGATCGTGACTATTACCGCCAAGCCACTATCCCTGGCGGTATGTACCGCGGTAACGACAACGACGTCACCACCTTTGGTGTGGGTGCGACGTTCGTTTCTTCCACACAAGTCCCAGAAGACGTTATCTACAACGTGGTTAAAGCGGTATTTGAAAACTTTGATGACTTCCGCCGTCTCCACCCAGCGTTCGCTAACCTGAAGAAAGAAGAAATGGTACAAGACGGCCTGTCTGCACCGCTTCACCCAGGTGCAGCGCGTTACTACCGTGAAGCCGGGTTGATTGAGTAATCAAACCCCGCTTACCAAAAAGCGAGCGTTATACGCTCGCTTTTTTATTTTCTAAGGGCCTCACCTAACCCGTTATTATGGCTGGCTCACCATTTGTGGCGCTAAGGCGTCCAGTTTCCAAACCCGACCAAAGTGCTTGTAATGCCCGGCTTGCTCGCCTGCTTTACGGCCCATACCATGATACAAGTCCAGATGATTCTCTTTCACCGCGCCACCGGTATCTAATGCCATCAGAAGCTTTAATACATGCTCGCCCGTCCATTTGCCTTGCTCATCCAGCTGAGGCACTTCAGCCAGTAACACAGAGCCCATGGGTAAATAACGTCTATCCGCCGCCACTGACGCCCCGGCTTTCAATGGAATACCTGCCGTACCACTGACAGGATCAGCTGCCTTAGGGGTAAAGAAAACATAAGAGGGATTTTGCTCGAGTAATTCACGCACTTCATCTTTACTGTGGGCAGCCACCCACTCTTGGATCGCTTTCAGCGACATTTCTTCGCGCGGCACTTCCCCCCTCTCGATCAGTACTTTTCCAATGCTGACATAAGGGTGACCATTCTTGCCACCGTAGGCAAAATACTCCAGTTGGTCGTTATCGCCAAAATGCACAAAGCCGCTGCCTTGTACTTCCATAATAAAACTATCGATAAGGGAGGCGCTGTAGCCCAGCTCTAAGCCCTGCCCATCTAACGCCCCAGCATAGATAGCAGCACGGTCTGGACAGTCCTCACCACAAGGGGGCTTGGCGTAGACAGGATAGCGGAACAGGGCATCCGGTTGGTGACGCATCTCTATCACAGGAGAGAAATAACCGGTAAACATCACGTTACCAAAATCATCTCCCCCTGCCATTTGGTTCACCCCTAAGCCATAATCCGCAAGTGCCTCAATCTCGCCTCCCGCGTCCAACCAGGCTTGCAAACGCTGATAAACCGCTTGATGCGCCGCCACTAACGAGGGTGAGTTGGCAGTCACCTCCGCTAATTGCTCATTGAATAAACTAAAGTCTCGCGGGCTTTCAGAGACCACTTGTGGTACCGGGGTGAGTATCGATTCAAATCGCCCATCCACATATTGTTGGCCCCGGTCAGTGGGACGCATACACCCTGCGAGTGCCGCCACACACGCCATCACGACTAACGCTTTTTTCACACCATATTCCAATCAGTGAGTTAATAGCGCTAAGGCTCGCAAAAACCGCCCCGCTTCGCAATCAGTTCTCAACGTTAAGTTTGTAACTGTCTGCAAACCAATACAGATTTATTGTGACCCTATTCAGCTTACTTCCTTTACCAAGGCGACATTCATCAAAGTGTCATATAATTATTATGTACTGTCCTTGCAACAAAACTGCATAGAAAGTGCAACATAAAGGAGTAAAGCAGCGATGGATTTAAAAGTTGGGCGTTCAACGCTACTTGATAGTGATGCAGTGGAGTACCAATGGATCCGGATGATGGCCAGCGAAGGCTGCAC
Organism: Salinivibrio siamensis; assembly: GCF_001996005.1. Taxonomy (GTDB): domain Bacteria; phylum Pseudomonadota; class Gammaproteobacteria; order Enterobacterales; family Vibrionaceae; genus Salinivibrio; species Salinivibrio siamensis. Next base: position 53,781 of record NZ_MUFB01000001.1, read on the forward strand.
TCGCCAAGTGATTAATGCCAGTATTCAGCGTTGTCTGGGTGGTGATGCGCAAACCGCCGATCTCTTGCGAAAGGTGGCGACGAAACAGTGCTCGGTCAACGAGCTGCTCACCACGTTGGAATCACAGCACTACTGATCCAGGTCGCATTGGGGATAACACTTCCTCTTATGAGCGTTTATCTTTAGCAAAAAAAGATGTGTAGTGAGCAGGTTCAATACGCTCGAGCGTCTTTGCGTCTTCAACCCGGTACAGGTAGGTTTCCGTTCCTATCGTGTATTTAAGCTGATCACCATCAAACTGGTACTCAGTGGTGGCGCGACTCCCATTGGTGTAGACACCATCAGGACGTATTTCAAATCGGTCGGCTGCATAAGGAGCCACATCTTGTTCTACCCATTCGCCATAAAGCTGTTTGTCTGTCATATGTGGCGCAAACAGCTCTGGGCGGGTGGCCACGGTAAAACTCACCCAGCCCAGTACGAGAACAATCACCAGCATGATAAATTGTTTGGTTAACCGCACGCTACAACCTCACTTATTGGTTTTATTGTGATTTTAACGAACTAACTGACCCACATTGATAAACCACTTGCGAATCTTGAGAGATAGTTCCCAAACATTGCGCGAATAATGATAAACGTAGTGCAAAAAACATCACGATGCAGAGTACATCCTTGCCTCTCCTCTGCAATTATCTACTTGCTTGGGGGTTGACACACACCGAACAAAAAGAATAAAAAGGCAATATTAGTGAATAATTAAACGGATGAGCGCGTGAAAATAAGAAGTACCGCCCTGGTTAAAGGATTTCGCCAATCGGCGCCGTATGTCAATGCTCACCGAGATAAAACCGCGGTGATCATGCTTGGCGGCGAGGCCATGGCGGATGAGAACTTTCAAAATATCGTCAATGATATCGCGCTACTCAATAGCCTAGGCATGAAGCTGGTATTGGTGTTTGGCGCCCGCCCGCAAATCAATCGCACCTTAAATCAGTACGGACTGGAAACACCGTATCACAAAGGAATACGCATCACCGACAGCCACGCGCTTGAAGTGGTCAAACAAGCCGCCGGCCAAGTGCAGCTCGACATTACGGCGCGTTTATCCATGGGACTCAACAATACGCCCATGGCGGGCGCTCAAATTAATGTGATCAGTGGCAATTTTGTTATTGCTCAACCGCTGGGCGTCGACGAGGGCATTGATTACTGCCATAGTGGCAAAATTCGCCGCATCGACATTGACGGCATTCAGCGCCAGCTCGATCAAAACGCGATTGTGCTGATGGGGCCGGTAGCCAGCTCAGTGACGGGGGAATGCTTTAACCTCACCTCCGAAGAAGTGGCGACTCAAGTCGCGATTCGATTACGCGCAGATAAGTTGATTGGCTTTTGCTCCGAGCAAGGGGTCTTAAACCAAGACAATGAGGTGATTTCTGAGTTACTGCCCACCCAAGCCCAACCGCTTTTAGAAGCCAGAGAAGCCGCTGGCGATACCGGCTCTGGCACCAGTCGCTTTTTACGAGGCGCGATTGCCGCGTGCCGGGCGGGGGTTACGCGTAGCCATTTGATCAGCTATAAAAAAGACGGCGCCTTGATCCAAGAGCTGTTCTCGATTGAAGGGATCGGCACCCAGATCGTGATGGAGCGTGCCGAAAAAGTGCGCCAAGCCCAGATTGACGATATCGGTGGGATCTTGGATTTGATCCGCCCGTTGGAGCAACAAGGGATCCTAGTGCGCCGCTCACGAGAACAATTGGAGCAAGAAATCCCCCGCTTTACCATCATCGAACGGGATGGATTAGTGATAGGCTGCGCTGCCCTCTACCCATTTAGTGAAGCGCGCACCGGCGAGATGGCGTGCGTCGCCATTCATCCGGATTATCGTGATGGCGACCGCGGCGTCATGCTGCTCAATCACCTCAAACAACGCGCCAAAGCCAAAGGGCTCGAAACCATTTTTGTGCTCACCACCCACAGTCTGCATTGGTTTCTAGAACAAGGCTTTTTGCTCTCCGATGTATCAGCACTCCCCAACACTCGCCAAGAGCTGTACAACTATCAGCGTCGCTCTAAGGTGCTGACTTTAGCGCTTTAGCGGGTTTCGCCACGCTCAAGGGGCCAACAAGGCATCCGGCAAGCCACTATAACGGGCGGTGCGTGCGCCCACACCGTGGCGCAGCACCGGCCAAGACGCGTAAAGGTCAAGTTGGCGCTTCGCCCGCGTGATGCCGGTGTAAATCAGCTCGCGGGTTACCACTGGTGAAATGGTGGGCGGACACACCAGCACTGTGTGCGCAAACTCCGAGCCCTGTGATTTATGCACTGTCATCGCAAACGCGGTTTGATGGGCAGGCAGACGGCTGGCAAGCAAATAGCGCACCTCGCCATCGTGGGTTTCAAACGCCACACGCGTGATCCCTTCATGCTGCACCGCAATCCCAATATCACCGTTATACAACCCCAGAGCATGATCGTTTTGCAAAATCATGATTGGTCGGCCGTGATACCAGGTGTCACGCTCTTTGGCGATCAGCCCTGCCGACGCCAAGTGCTGCTCAATGGCTTGGTTGAGCCCTGCGACGCCAAATGGACCTTCAGTCAATGCGCATAACAAACGAAATTGGCTAAAGGCACTCAGCACGTCCGCCATTGATGACGGGGTTTCGAGCGTTGCATTATCGAGTGTGATTAAGTAATCGCGATATCCTGTCACCGCTTGTTGCATCAGGGCCTGATAGCTGTCATCACTCAACACATGGTGGGCAATATCGCTATAGCCGCGTTTTAACACCGCCCCCACCTCAGCCATTTCTCCTCGGTTCACCGCAAAGGCGAGCTGGCCAATGCCGGATTGGGCATCAAAGCGATAACTTTTTCGCAGCAGACAAAGGGCACTGGCGATCGCTGGCGCATGTGGGTTTTCGGGTACGTCAAAGCCTGTTAACTGGCTTAAACGCGCCGCCTGCGCCGCTGGATAGCCCGCCTCGGCGTACTGACAAATATCCCCTAGCACCGCCCCCGCTTCCACAGAGGCAAGCTGATCTTTATCCCCCAGCAAAATAATGCGTGTTGAGGGCGCCAAGGCATCGAACAGCTGTGCCATCAAGGGCAAGTCCACCATCGAGGCTTCATCGACAATCAACACATCCGCATGCACGGGGTTATTTTTATGATGGCGAAACGCCACCCGCTGCGGAATCGCCCCTAATAATCGGTGAATGGTACTGGCTTGGGTCGGCAGCGCCGCTTTTACGTCATGATCAACAGGCAAAGCGGCAATCGCCCGCCCTAGTGATTCAGTCAATCGGTTAGCGGCTTTACCGGTCGGAGCGACCAGTTTGATGGTGAGCGCTGCAGACGTTGCGCGTTCAGCGTGGTGCGACGCCACCAGCGCCGCCAACAAACGGGCAACAGTGGTGGTTTTACCCGTGCCCGGCCCTCCCGAAATCACCGCAAACGGCTGGGTCAACGCGGTGGCTGCCGCCACTTTTTGCCAATCAATCTCCGCCTGTGAGGCGGCAAATAAGCTATCTAGGGTTTGTCTAGCCTCATCCGGTACCGATAGCGCCGTGAGACGCTGGCGAATATGCCCCGCCACTTGCTGCTCGGCATGCCAGTAGCGATGCAAATACAATCGATGCCCGGCAAGCACCAAGGGCGTTGACTGCATCCCATCGGACACGACTGCGGCCTGCGCCAATTGCTCGCTTGGCGCTTGGCTATCAATATGTTCCAGCAAGGGCTGCCACGCGACATCGCTGGGTGGCTGCCACTGGTGCAAGTCAAGGCAGACATGGCCTTTGCCCACTTCGCGACTCAACAGTGCCGCCCATACTGTGATAGCGGCCTTGTCTAACTGAGTTTCTTCTTCACCCATCAAACAAGCAAATTGCACATCAATCGCCCGCAATTCCCCACGCTGGTAAAGTGCCATTAATGCTTGCTTCATACCGACTCTCCAGCAAAGAGTTTGTCCAAGGCGTCAATCAGTGCCTTATCGGGACGGTGCGCGAATACGCCGGTCTCGCCGCTATCGCTGGCGCCCCGTAAAAAGAAATAAAACACGCCCCCCACATGGGTGTCGTAGTCATAATCTGGGATCCGCTGGCGCAAAAAGCGGTGCAGCGCCAAGGTATAGATTTGGTACTGAAAGTCGTATCGGTGCGCGATCATCGCCTCTTTGAGCGCCTCAGGATGGTAATCGGCCACGCTATCCCCCAAATGGTTCGACTTCCAATCCAGCACGTAATACTTGCCATCGGCGCGGAAGGTTAAATCGATAAAGCCTTTTAGCATCCCGCGCGCCGTGTCAAAGGTGAGCTGGCCAGCGCGGGCAGACAATGCATCATACCGTGCGGCGAGTCGGTTCAGTCGCTGGCAGTCCAGTGCGGCCAAAGGCATCACGAACTCCATCTCCGTTAATCGACTGGCATTATCAATTTGGTTGAGCATCAACCCGTGCTCATTGAGCGGGTGTTTCAATACTTGTGTCATCCACTGCTGCAATATCGGGCACCACTGTGGGTCATAGTTTTCCAAGCTAAGATGATGGGTAATAAGCTCAGCGATTTCTTCACTCATCAAATCGGCGGTAAAGTCCACTTCTTCAAATAGGGTGTGTAAAAAGGTACCGGCTCGCGCGCCTTTGGGAAACGCAAAAACCGACCAAGGATCCACCGCCACATCCGCCGTCTCCTCGTCAGCGAGATCATCGTCCGCGTCCAAGTCATAACTGGCCAATGTTGGCAAGGCACTGATGTGATGGCTTTGTTTTAGCAGCCCTGAGTAACTGGTTAAGCGCCACTGACGGTCAATCTTGCCGCCAAACTGACGCGCGCTTAGCGCCTCGTGGGAGCCTGTTTGAGGGGCATAACGGCTATCATCCGGCTCAGGTGGGGCGACCACAGCCACCGCATCGCTCGCGCTTGCTAATCCAGCCAAACTCTCGGCCAGCAGGCTAGCATCACCGGCTTCTCCATGCTGGAGCAAATAACCGAGGGCCGTTAGGTGCAAGGCCGAGTCTTTTTGCCGACTGTTACCTTGTTTAAGAGGTGCACAGCCGATAAAACACCCATACACGGCACGGGTCACCGCCACGTACAGCAAGCGGATATCTTCAGCCAGCCGCTCTTTTTCAGCCCGCTCTTTGCCTTCATCGACATTATCCAGCGCCAGCACTGGCTGATACTGTTCATCGTGATAAAACGGTTGGCTGCTTTCGCGATACTGACAAGCAAACGGCAAGTAAACCAGATCGTATTCCAAGCCTTTCGATTTATGGATGGTGACGATTTGCACCAAATCACGCTCCGACTCCAACCGCACCTGCTGCTCTTCCGACTGTTGAGCCGGCTCGGCCATTCGCTCTTGTAGCCAGCGGATCAGCGCGTGTGGGTTGTCCAATTGCTGGCTGGCACTTTGCAGCAACTCCGCGATATGCAAAAAGTCGGTCACACAGCGCTCGCCTTGCGGCATCGCCAACCAGTTTTCTGCCACTTGGCGGGCACTGGCGACTTGGCGAAGCATCGGCATCACGCCACGGCGCTGCCAAGTGTCACGGTAATGGCTAAAGGCCACCACCTCTTGCTCCCACAAGGCTTCGTCTTGATTGAGTAACGCCAGCTGCTCGGCAGTCAGGCCAAATAAAGGGCTGGCTAGCGCCGCCCGCAACTTACGCTCGTTTTCAGGCTGCATGACCGCCACTAAAATGCGTTCAATATCACTGGCGACGGGGCTGGCGAACACGTTATCACGGTTAGAAAGATACACAGACGCCACGCCTTTTTCGGCCAGCGCTTGCTTGACCAGCTGTGCCTCGCGTCCGGTGCGCACCAACACAGCGATATTGTGCGGCTGAATGTCGGCTTGGCCGGAAGGCGTTTGTAGATAACTATTGCCCGCCACCGATTGATTGAGCACTTGCGTTATATGCTGTGCGGTACTCACCGCTAAGGTCTGTTCAAAATCTTGCTTGCCACACAATTCATCCGGGCTGTGATGCCAAAAGGTGAGCGCGGGCTGCTCGTTTCCCTCCACCACCAGCGCTTTTTGTTTGGCGCTAGGCGAAGAGGCCACCGCTAAAAAGGGAATGCTGTCTTGATAAACGAACGGCGCCTTAGCGCGTGAGAACAAGGCATTGACCCCGCGCACCATACCATCTGTCGAGCGCCAGTTAGTGGCAAGGTTATAGTGATCACTCACCTGCGCACGGGCATGAATATAGGTGAAGATATCGGCGCCACGAAAGGCATAAATCGCCTGCTTAGGGTCGCCAATCATCATTAAACCGGTGCGCTCATCCTCTTCCCCTGTGTCTGTCTCGGCGTCTGCGAATACAGGGGCATCGTCCGCCACTGGCGGCTGATAGACAGTGCTAAAAATCTGATATTGCAGCGGGTCGGTGTCTTGGAATTCATCAATCATTGCCACCGGATATAAGCTGCGAATACGCGCAGCCAACTGGCCTTGGCTATCTTGGTCAAGTGCGCTGGCAAGTTGAGAAAGGAGATCGTCAAATGAGAGCCACCCTTGGCGACGTTTTTCTTGGCGGAGCAGCTGCCGCACGTCTTTAATCGCCAGTGCGGTCAATCCCGGTTTTAACGTCGGCGGCTGATCAACCAATGCCTGAATTTGATCAAATAGCGCCAGACTCGGTGGCTCAGCTTTACTCTTAGCCGCTAATGTCTGTTGGGCGAATTTTTCCAATTTGTCGGGCAATTGGTAATCAAGCGTCTCGGCATTGGCCCATTGTTCCATCGCATTCAGCCAGTTCGCCAGATGGTCTTTGCGATAACTGCGGCCATCGAGCTTGGCGGCGCTGAGCTGGTCGGTGATCTGTTCCCCCGCCTCGCGCCATGCGCGCTTCACCGCATCAATCTTGGCAATCGCCGCTTGGTGTGCCGCCATGAGATCTTCGCCGAGATCAGGCGCCTTAACCGTGACAGCCGGTCCGGATAAATAGGGCGCAATCTCTTTTAATAAGGCCTCCGGTGCGGGCCAGTAGCTACTCACCACACCGGCTAACGATTTAGGCAGCGGATAAAAACGACGACGCCAAAAATCGGCCGCCGCGCGCGCTTTGATCTGTCGCTCATCGGTGACAAATTCATGACTGAACAGGCTACCCGATTCAAACGCATTTTGGGTCAGCATCCGCTGACAAAAACCGTGAATGGTATAGATAGCCGCTTCGTCCATCTGACGCTCGGCCTCTAACAGTCGCTGCGCCGCGGTTTTATGATCGCTTACCTCTGCCAGCAAAGGGCCAATGATAGGATCGCCACTCTCACCGCGCATAAAGGCAAAACGCGCCTCATGAATGCGACGCCGAATACGGTCTTTCAGCTCTTGGGTTGCCGCTTCGGTAAAAGTCACCACCAGTATTTGCTCGACCCGACACGGCGCTGCGCGGCCATGCCCAAGTAACAATCGCAGGTACAAGCCAGCAATGGTAAACGTCTTGCCGGTGCCAGCGGAGGCTTCGATTAATCGGACGCCATCAAGTGGCAAGGTGAGCGGATTGAGGATCTGCGGTTCCATATCATTATTTCATCGCCTAGTCTGCTCGCTATTGTAGCAACCCCTTGGGGGAAAACATATTCAGGCCGAGACAACCGTGCTGAGCTCGCTAAGATTTTCCTGCCCGACTCATTGACTGTTATTCATGCTCACACCCCTCAAATGATATTAATACTCATTATCATGACTTGATATTTAGTTTTAATTCTATTAATAATGGACTGCTTATAACTATCACTCATATAAAACTCATACAGGGAGTATCACCATGCCACTCATCCACCGACTCTCGGTGCGTAATAAGCTCTTACTTTTAGTTGGCTTAGCCGTATTAAGTCTCGTCAGTTTGGCCGCTTACCTTTCTTTTTCCCATTTTGAGGCCATCAAGCAAGAGCGCATCGCCCAGATGCACAAAAAGGTCGATATGGCATGGCACTATCTTGATGCTATGCACCGACAATACCCCAAMCAAGACACGCCCCCCGAATCCGTTCTTCATGCTGTCAGCGCACTCAAATATGGCCAAGCCGGCTACTTTTTTATCGTCGATCGCAATAATGTGATGATTGCTGGTGCCGAAAGTGCAGTAGGCAAAAACACGCGGCAAATTTTTGATGCCGATGGCCAATCGATTTTACCCGCCCTGACCCAGGCCGCTAATCAAGCTAATGGGGGGATCGCGCGGTATACATTTCAAAAGCCCGGTAGTCATCAAGCGGTAGAAAAGCTCAGTGTGGTGAAGCGTTTTGGTCCTTGGGATTTGATGGTAGGTTCAGGGTTCTACTTGGATGACCTACGCGCACAGGCGTGGCAGCAAGCGCTCAACGCAGCAGGAGTGACAGCTCTGATTAGCGCGGTGATGATTGTACTTGCCAGTGCCCTTTCCCGAGCGATGCTGACACCGCTCATGGCGCTGCGCCATGTCATATCTTCACTCGCTGAGGGCGATCTTACTCAACGCGCGACCGTGTATGGTCGCGATGAGATTAGCGACATGAGTCAGCATACCAACCAAGCTTTGGATGCGCTGCAGCGGCTGATCTCGCAGGTAGATACCAATGTAAGCGAGCAGCATCAAGGTAGTGAAGAAGTCGCAAGCCTGGCTGCCAGCACCGCTCGTGCGGTTGAAGAACAAAATCGCACTCTCGACTCTGTGGCAAGTGCCGTCGAAGAACTTTCTACCGCCGTACGTGACGTGCAATACCTTACCGAGTCGAATGCTTCTCAAACCGATAGCGCCACACAGCTCATCAACGATGTCGATGGCAGTTTGCAACGCGCTACCAGCGCGATGGAAACCGTGCAGCAACGCGTCGACGATACGTCTGAGATCTTACGTGAACTCGCCGACTCCACCCAACAAATCAGTGATGTGACTACCGTCATTAACACCATTTCCGAGCAAACCAACCTACTTGCCCTTAACGCAGCGATTGAGGCAGCACGAGCGGGTGAAGCGGGACGTGGATTTGCAGTGGTTGCCGATGAGGTTCGCCAATTAGCGCAATCCACGCAAGAGTCGACCACACGCATCAGTGATATTGTCGGCACGCTGCAAGCTCGGGCCGACAATGCAGTCAGCAGCATGGCGGATGGTCAACAACAAACACAAACATGTGTCAATGACGCACAAGCGGCGCGTCGTGATATGGCCGCGTTGCAAACTCAGGTTCAAGAACTCGCCGCTTTGAATGGCCAAGTGGCGACTTCAACCACTCAGCAAGCAGCTGCCGCCGAGGAAGTGGCCAAGAACCTAGCAGCTATCACCGAAGTGTCTCATCAAAATGCCCAAGCCAGCGATGATACCCGTGAACTGACCGATAAAGCACTGTCACTCAGCCAGCGTGTAAAGCAAGGTCTCTCGCTATTTTCACACTGATAAAGCCCTAACAGTGAAAGGATCACCAAGACGACTTGGTGGCTCCTTGGCGGTGAGCGATGACTCCCTAAAAAGCGAACATTAAAAAGGCCAGCATGGCTGGCCTTGGTTCATTGATTGAGACGTAACGCTTACGACTGAAGCCAAACTGGGTTGGTCCATGCCGTGCTGCCGTCTTTGTCTTCCACTTCTAGGTTGATCCAACCTTCTGCATCCGCAGGAATAGGCAGTGATAGCTCAAGGCGCTGTGTACTCTCTTCGGGGTTAATGGTGATGCTGTTTAGCACCTCACCACCTTGACCGATTAAGCGCACTTCTTTGAGACCATCAGCGGCGACTACATTGATATCCCATTTATCACCAGCCTTGGCGGTTTCACCAAACATGATGTTTTGTGGGTACAGAATAGGCCCCTGAGTGGCATAGCCGTGACCTGCTTTCAACGCTTTGGCAAAGGCAAGAGGCGTTAGCTCACCATCAACATTGGCCATCATACGAATACGACCGGTAAGCTGGTTCCACGCATCATGAGTATCGGTACCGGCTGTGAGGTACATGGCTTCGCCTTGATCCCAAAGCTTGTGCGCTTTTTCAAGGGTCGGCTCGTTATCGACACGTGCGTTGAGCTCCATCAGGTCGAAACGATCGGTCTTACCACCCGGCACCGCATCCTTAGCGATATTGGTGAAGTAGCCATAATCGTTATATGGGTGGTTCATCGGCACCACTTCTGCGCCCATCTCATGCGCAGCATCAATCAAGGTGTGCACGTCATCAGTACCCGGATCGACCGTCAGCGCGGCGCCATTGTCGATGGGGAATGGGTTCATGTGTCCCCACGATGGCGAGATCTCAATCGATGGAATGAAAGGTACGCCACGTTTTGCTGATAGGTCAGCAAACACTTTGTGATTAATGGTGGAATCGTGATCGCTGATAAAGGTCAGATCCAAGTCAGTTGCCAACTGAGCACGCACTACGATTTCTGGAGGTGTTACCCCTTCCAGCACATTGCCGTGGTGGTGCAAGTCAGCGCCATACCAATGGTTACGGTTAGGGAAAGTCACCTGAGGCACTTTCACCACTTGTTGGTTGGTTTTGCCCGACTCGAGCGTTACATCCAAAGTTTGTGATTCTGCAGTAAAGCCCGCACCGGCGTTAATGCCTAACTTGTATTCACCCGGTGCCAGTTTTAGCTCGGCATGGCCTGCAGGCAGTAAATCAGTGAAGAAGGTACGCTTACCCAAAAATTCAACCGGTGGCGCTTGGCCTTCAATGATAGTCACACGCGCGTCTTTGGCGACACCAGAGGCCGCTTCTTCCACGTTAAGTGCAAGCGTCGCTGGGCTTTTCAGCGATGTGAAGTCCAATGTTTGTTCACTGTCAGCACTCACGGTAATAGATTGCGGTTGGCTATTCGCATGTCCTGTTGCCGTGCCATACACTTGGTACTTACCTTCTGGCAATGCCATGTTGTATTGACCCTCTTTGGCAAGGGTCCACGCGTAAGGGTGACCGTCTTTTTCAATCATCACAATCGCATCGGCTGGCACGTTACCGTTGTCAGCGCGCAATTGGCCGCTAATGGTGCCCGTCGCTTCGCCATGACGCTCAGCTTCCGCTTTGACAATCGGTGCCATATCGCCGTTGGGAACAACCTGGAGCTTTGAGTCAAAGGTACGGGTCTCGCCCGCTTTAAGCGTGTGACCCAAATACATATCGCGGCCGTTATATTTGATGCGATCAAAATAAGGCGCATGCAGTGCGAACGCCCAATCACGGTCATACGCCACCATGCGATCGGCTAGGGCATTATCGGCCATCGCTTCTTCATTGCCTTCAAGACCTGGTACCGCGAACTGATAGCCCGTATCCGGCCAAATCGTGTGGCCTGATTCTAGCTCAAGGTCGTCTTCGCCTTGGTTGCTCATCACGGTTTTGAGTCCAATCGAATCAGAGCCCGCTTCCAAGGTGTACCAAGTGGTAATGTCGACCTTGTCGAAGTTACGGCTCACTTTGAWCACCGCTTTTTCATCGCTGTCTTCCACAATGTCAATCGACTTACGATCGTTCGGCCAAGCCGACCAGCTATTAGGGATGAAATCTGCAAAAGCGACTCGGTCTAGATCAATTTTGCCATTTTTCACCGCCGCGAGGTCCACCAAGGTACCACGTGGCACGCCCCATGGTGGCGCAGACTCAACCGCCAATGCGAACGCGACATGCTCATTTTTTACCGTGATGTCTTGGGCATGCGTTGCCTCGCCATCTGGGATTGCAGTCTTACCTTGAGTAATGCTGACGTCGGCGTGCGCTGAGGCACCCAACAAAAGGCCAGAGACTAAGGTTGCCACTGCGCTTTTTGAGAATTTATGCATGAAGGCACTTCCTTTTTTTCATGGTTTGTTATGTGAATTTTCGATGACATTGTGCGTTAAGTTAATTACACGTTCAAATAAAAAACATCGTAAAAACCCTACAAAACCACACATTTAATACGTCCACTAACAAATTAAAAAACCACAAAATACTGATATTGTTATGACTTTTTCTGAAACCCACCATTCAAATGATCGTTTAAAAAATATTTAGACCACAAATAAATTGACCCCTAACGAGGCGCAAGTCGCGCAATCTTTGACCAACAAATTGATAACAATTGTCGCACTAAACGCCGACGTATTGACGCACCTCCTGCTCACTCTTTAATGATATTTAGCGCGCACATTTAGATATTTACTCAACTATAATGAATAAAAATACAACAAGAACATCAAAAATCATGCTTTTAAAGACAATCGATGCACAATAAAAAGCCAAGCATCAACTTGGCTAACAGGGGGAAGCGTGGAGAGGAAGAGACAGAGGCCACATCGCGCCTATGATGCGGACTTCACTGCATGCTAGTGTTTTTGTCGCTGCGCTAACATCGGCATTAAGTGGCGATCGCCTGTTGCTAACAGCGCTTGGCCGAGGCTTTCACGCCATTGCGGCCAAACACGGTAAACGTAAGGGTCTTGTCCTTCGCCAGGATTAAAGCCTCCCACAAAGGCATCGCGTATCGATTTCAGCGCTTTGTCTTGGCCGGGTTCACTGTTATCAAAGCCTTTTTTACTATCTCGGGCTTTTATCCCCGCCCCGACTGAGCTTGGCAGATAGGTAAGTGGCTGATTCAGGCCCTGTTGATAGTCTTCAACCAAGGCTTGTAGGTGTGCTCGCGCGTCATCTTTGCTGAGTGGGGAAAACTCGATGGTTTCTTTCACTCCCACCAGCGTACTCGGCACGGCTTCGCCCATTGCGCATTGGCATAAATGATCAATCCATACCGCAAGCTGATGACGTATAGTCAGATCGCCACAATGAAAGCGAACCAAGCTGTCTTGATAACGCCGATTGAGCCAACCTTGCAGTTGTACCTCACCCAAGGCAGTAGGAAGGGTCAGATTGAGTTCAAGATCGGGGCGCGGCGCGGCGAGCAACGGCGTCAAGCGTTGGTACATGTCACGGATCACCGTAACTTGCGTATCCAAGGTCAATTCGCCAAAGTACGCCAAGGGCAACTTGCCCTGTCCTCGCTGTCGGGCCATAAAGTCCTGCACACTTTGGGGGCTGTCATCGGTTTCAATAAAGTGGGCTAATAGCTGATCGCGCAGCTGAAAGCGGTGCAAGGTATCTAAGCGAAAGGGTTCAAATTCTTCTAACGGCGCTTCTAACTGCTCAAAGAAGACTTTCAAGCGGCGTTGGAAAAAGTAGCGCACGGGCAACCGCCAAAAGCGCTGCAACTCTGCCAATTCAATCACAGGATCAGTATGGCTATCCGGATCTGGGCTTAATGCATCATCCATAAATGCCGGTAGTTGCATCCCTTGCCCTTTGGCAGCCGGTAGCCACTCTTGCGCGTAGCTACCATCATGAGCAAACGCCTCTGGGCTAAAGGGAGTGAGCGGATGCGTCTGGATAAGCGTCTCTTCCAGCCGCTGACGTGACTGGACTTCGGGTAAATCGCGGTCACCGGCCAAACAGTAGCCTTGGGTACAATATTCAAGCAGCTCGGTAACCAGCACCGACGGGACTTTTAAGCTGTTATCTTGCACTGAGCGCCCGACATAACTGATATATAAACGCTGCTGTGCTGACTGCAGCGCTTCTAAAAACAGGTAACGATCATCGTCGCGACGCGAGCGATCCCCTGCCCGCGTGCGGCCCACCATTAAATCAAAACCGACGCTAGGCACAGTGCGCGGGTACACGCCATCATTCATCCCAAGCAAACACACCACGTTAAAGGGAATTGAGCGCATCGGCATCAAGGTACAAAAGTTGACCTGACCGGCCAAAAAGCGCTGGCTGACTCGCTCGTTGTTGAGGCGACCATTAAAGTAATCGCGCACTACGGGCAAGCTTAGCGTGTGGGTAAAGGCAGCATCGCTAAGCTGTGTCAGCCAACTGTCTAACTGAGTACGGATCAATTTGACCGCTAACTCTTCATCCCCTTCAATGGCGAAGCAGTCATCCAGCATTTGGGTCAATCGCGCCACCCACGTCTTGCCATCGCACTCAATCGCTAACTGCTGCTGGTAGTGGATCAAGGTGTCGATAAACAGCCCTAACCGCCCCGCCAGCTCCGCATTAAGCCCTTGGACTTCATCATAAGGGACGGTGTCTGCAAACAAGCCGGCCTCACTCGGCATCGCGTAGCCGAGTAGCATACGTTTCAGGCCAAATAGCCACGTATTCTGATACTGCTCGGGCAAGGCAAATTGGCTCGCAGTATGGGTATCAAGCCCCCAGCGAATGCCGGTTTCTTCCACCCACTGCTTAATCTGATCAAACTGTTGGCTGTCGATGGCGAAACGGCGCGACACCGCCGGCACCTCAAGAATTTCCAACAGCTCCGCCGCACTGCATCGACTATCAGGCAGGGTGAGCAGGCGCAAAAAGGCGGCTAACACCGGGCTTTCTTGATCGGCGCTGCGATCTGAGATGGAAAACGGAATAAAACGCTCACTCGGCGCATTACCAAACACCGCTTGAATGGCGGGGCTGTAGGCATTGATATCCGCCACCATCACAATCACATCGCGGGGGCTCAGTGATGGGTTGGCCTCAAACATCGCGAGTAGCTGATCGTGCAGCACTTCGACTTCGCGCATCGGGCTGTGACAGGCATGGATTGCGATCGAAGCATCATCTGGCTCGATTTCTGTTTTCGCCGTACTGGTTTCAGTCTGCTTGGGATCGCCCGGCTCATTCAAATCCAAAATATCGGCTTGGATGTGATGCAGCAGATTATCGCGGTTGACCTCAACGAAGCCGCTATCAATCTCATTACAGGCCATTTCCGAGAGCAGCAGTAAGTTGTCGCGCCCCAGTTTTCCCATCGACGCCAGCAAGCTGTTCCCTACTTCACCGTGCTCGGGCTCATCAAGTCCGAGTGCCAATTGGCTCTCGGCGGGGATGTCTTCAATTCGGCTGATTTTATCCCGCGCCAATGCGGCACGTTTAGCCAGATAGCGCTTATCACGAATATCGCCCCAATAATAACGGCATGGGTTGGTGAACATAAAATGCACCTCCACATGCTCGCCCAGTGCTTGCAACGCATCCAGATAGCGTGGTGGGAGCGCGGAGATGCCAAACACAAAGACCCGCTCAATATCAGCCAGCCCCGCAGGCTTGTGCTGATGGCTGGTTAAGGTATCGATAAACTCTTGATACAAGTTAGCGCGATGGTAAGGCGATTGGCCCAGCGCCAAAGTATGATCGTATAAGCGGCGCCACAGTTTTTGCTGCCAAGGCTGCACATCGTCAAGCTCAGGCACCGGTTGTTCTTGCTCCCATGCCAGCACCCACTCGGGGCGATAGACCAAATACTGGTCGAAAATATCGGCCACTTTTTCGGCCAGCTGGTAAGCACGCTGCTGATCCTGGCTGTCTTCCAAATACGCGGCTAAATCAGCGAACTCTGGCGCATCCAGACAGCTGGGTAAGATGTCCATTAGCTTCCATGTCATCGCCTCTTTATTGAAATCACTGCGCTCAGGCACGCCATCCAACACCCGCACAAACAACTGCCAGATAAAGGTAGCGGGAAGCGGGAATTCGACGTTGGCGACAATCTGCTGCTCATTGGCGAGTGCCATTTTTAACCACTGCGCCATGCCGGGGCTTTGCACCAGAATAAGTTCTTTTTGAAAAGGGTCAGACAGTGGTCGCTGTTGGATTAGGGAGACCAACAAGGACTTCAACAGATCGAGCTGATTAGAGTGATAAACAGTAAACACAAGGCGCTCACATGGGAAAGATAACTGGCATCGATTGTGGCCGATTGCCGTACTAAGCGCAAACCGCCATCGATACGCCGCGACCTCGCACACGGCTTGCTAACCGTGTGATGGCACAGCAAATCGCTGAGCGATTAAACGCGATTATCACCCACACTGAATGCGATCAGCTGACTGATATGGTTCAGTGAACGGCCCGACTCTTGCTGCCACTCATTAAATGCCTGTTGCGCTGCTTGCATCGCCCGCTTGGTCTCTCGACCGCTATCAACGATTTTAGTTGCGCGCAGGTAGTGCTCGATATCACGGGTGAACAAGAAGGTGTCCTTGCCCATTCGCCGCAAGGTATAAGCACCGGTATTACCGCCTAAACGCTTACCGTGCTTTTTTAAATACTGCCATAACCCGACAATATCCTCGCTGGGCCAATCGGCGACAAACTGGCTAAAACTGCCGTGCGATTGCTGCACGCGGTGGATCATTTCCGCGTTGTGCGGAATGGTCATCACCTTGGTGAGATGACGAATAATCGCTGGGTTGGTGGCTTTTTCTTCCCACATTTCCGGCGGCATCAGCAGCATTTTCTCAATATCAAAGCCCCAGAATACCTCTTCGAACCCCGGCCACTTTTTACGGACGACCTGCCAACTAATGCCCGATTGAAACACCTTCTGACTAAACGCCGCTAACCAGCGATCATCCTGTATCTCACACAAGGCATGAGGCGCAAGCGGTGCCACCAACATGCGCTCTACCTCGCGTTGACCGCCTTTGCGCTCAGCGGCACGTTGATAAATGGTGCTAAATTTTTCTCTCATGTCACAATCATGGCCGGGTCAGTGGACAATGGCCCTTATCCTACTGTATAAAAAGACAGTAAATCAACGAAGAGAGGGTAATTATGGCCGTTATCGTCAAGTACGTGGTCGAACGCGAGGGAGAAGAAAAGATGACATTTACCTCCAAAGCTGAAGCCGACGCCTACGACAAAATGTTGGATATGGCGGATGCCATGTTCGATCTGATTGGAGAAAGCGAACTGGTAGACGACGAAGAAAAGCGTGAAGCCTTGTCGCTATACCTTGCTCAACACAAAGACTCGGTGCTTGAAGCACTGGGCGCAAAACGCAAGGCGGCAAAGAAAAAGCCGGCAAAAAGCGAGAACAAAGCGGACGAGAGTCGCGACGACAAAGACGCCGATGCGGCCTAAAGTTGTGATTGCTGACCCTTTTAGCATCCGCGAAAGAGCAAGCCCATTTGGCTTGCTTTTTTTATGCCTGTCTCCTGATGACTATGCATCAACATGAATCGGTGCGCTGACCTGTAACGGTTTTTGCCTCCGCCAGCCGTTAAGCGCTTCCAACCACCGCCGCTTGTCTTTAAGATGAAGTGTTTGATGTTTTAAGCCCAACGACACAAGGAGATTCCCCCCAATGGCAAGCTTTGCTCTGGCACTCGGTACCGCCACTCAAAACCAGGACGGTAAAATCATTGAAGCCTATTTCCCAGCGCCCCTGCTTAATCCTAGTGATGATCTGGTAAGTGCCCTAAGCGCGCTAACCGATTATAGCGCCGGTAATCAGGTACTAGAGGTTGCACCAGAAACCTGCGCTGCAATCAGTGAAGCCTTCGCCGCCGCTGGCGCTCAAAAGGCAGCTAACTTTGCGAGCAAGGCTCAACAAACCACACAGCCACTGGTGCTGGTTATTCTAGAAAACGACAGCAAACCCGCATCGGTGGCTGAAGGCTTCCTCAAGCTTCAGCTGATCTCGCACCGCTTAGTCAAACCACACGGTGTGGTACTAGACGGACTCTTTGGCCTGCTGCACAACATTGCTTGGACCAACCAAGGCCCAATCGACTTGCCGGAGCTACCTGAGCGTCAGATGGAAGCGCGTCTGAAAGGCGAAACATTAACCGTTGAGTGCGTGGATAAATTCCCGAAAATGACCGATTACGTGGTGCCTGCCGGTGTGCGTATTGCTGATACCGCCCGTGTTCGCTTGGGCGCCCATGTGGGTGAAGGCACCACGGTGATGCACGAAGGCTTTATCAACTTCAATGCCGGCACCGAAGGCAAGAGCATGATTGAAGGCCGTATCTCTGCGGGTGTGATGGTCGGTCAAGGTAGCGATATTGGCGGCGGTGCATCCATTATGGGGACGCTGAGTGGCGGCGGCCAGATTGTGATCTCAATTGGTGAGAACTCACTGTTGGGTGCCAATGCTGGCCTTGGCTTCCCATTAGGCGATCGTTGCACCATCGAGTCAGGACTGTATGTCACCGCAGGCACCAAAGTTACCATGCTCGACGCTGACGGCAATGTGGTCGAAAGCATCAAAGCACGTGATTTGGCCGGTAAGTCGGACCTATTGCTACGCCGCAACTCAAAAACGGGAGCGGTTGAATGCTTAACCAACAAAACGGCGGTCGAGCTCAACCACGAGCTACACGCGAATAACTAATCAAGCCCAATTTTAGTTCTGTTCAAAGGCGGCCAATTTGGTCGCCTTTTTTATGTTTACTTTGCTTGAATCACTATCGCGTCTCCGCAATGCGCCAAAAAGCACAAGCAGGTTTGTGGCACATTTTAACCACAAGCGAAAACTAGGAAAATAAACAGGCGCGAGGCGGCCCTGACTGGCGGGTAAATCAGCGTTCGTGATCTCTCCCAACGTAGCATTTTTGGCATTGAGTTCAAGGCTTTTCCGGTCTTTTCGATGTCAGGATTCGCAGGTGCTCACAGATCCTTCTATCGATATCCTTCCCCCCTTTAAACATGAGCTAAGTCACGTTATCAATAATGGAAAGCGGTAATCTGAAGATGAACCTAATACAGGGGAACAAAGAGGAAAGAGTATGAGAGTGGAAATTGCAGGCAAAAACATCGAAATCACTCCCGCCATCCGTGAGCGCATCGAAAGCCGCTTTGAAAAGCTGGCCAAGTGGCAGGTGGCACTCATCAATCCTCATGCTGTGATCAGTAAGGAGCCAAACCACCAGTTCAAAGTGGAAGCGAAAGCTGGGCTACCAGGTTCAACACTGGTTGCCTCTGCCGAGAGCGACGACATGTACAAAGCGATTAACGAGGTGGGCCAAAAACTCGAGAAGCAACTGAATAAGGTCCAACACAAAGGCGAAGCGCGCCGTAACGATAAATCAGCCGCGACGGTTGCGATGGAAGAAAATCCAGCCGATGAGGAAATCTAACCCTCAGCGCAACACCTAACTCGCTAAACATGTTAGCCCTGCCCTCGCGGGGCTTTTTGATCCTTGACACGCCTGCCTGCGCCCCATATGGTTAATCCATACTCAAACATAACAACACAACGCCCAATGCTGATTCTCGTTCGTTTTTTTCGCTTCTTTTTTATCTCGCCAACGCGGGAGGAAGCGTGCTAAGCCTAATCAGCCTGGCGCACTAACCTCCCAACCGGGAGGTTTTTTTGTATTAGAACAAGGATAATGTATGCCAGACACACCACGCCCACTGGATGAGATACGCACGCGAATAAGCCAGCTTGATCAAGAGCTGCTGACACTATTGGCCGAGCGCCGTCGCTTAAGCCTAGATGTCGCCAAAAACAAAGTCGCCGTGCAAAAACCGATTCGCGATCAAGCCCGCGAACAAGCCTTATTAGAAAAACTGGTGACCAAAGCGCAAGATCACCAGCTAGACGCCCACTATGTATTGAGTCTGTTTCACACCATTATCGAAGACTCGGTACTTATCCAGCAGCGCTATCTGCAAAACCTGGCCAACCCAGACAATCAGCGTCCAGTGGCACGGGTTTCTTTCCTGGGCAACCAAGGCTCATATTCCTATCTCGCCGCGCGCCAGTACTTTAGCCGCAAGCAAACCGAACTGGTGGAAATGGCCTGCGACAGCTTTAAAAAGGTGGTAGAAACGGTAGAAACCGGCCATGCCGATTACGGCATCTTACCCGTAGAGAACACCAGTTCTGGCTCAATCAATGAAGTGTACGATCAGCTGCAGCACACGCGTTTATCGATTGTCGGTGAGCTCACGCTGCCTATCGACCACTGCCTGCTTACCGTCGGTGACCAAGACCCAAGCCAAATTGATACCTTGTATGCCCACCCGCAGCCGCACCAGCAATGCAGCGAATACATTGACACCTTGGGTAAAGTGAAGAAGATTTATTGCTCCAGCACCGCTGAAGCCATGCGACAAGTGGCGGATTTAAACCAGCCCAACGTCGCCGCGATTGGTCATGCGGCAAGTGGTGAGTTTTACGGTTTAACCGCGATTAAGAGCGAGATAGCCAACCAACAGCAAAATCACACCCGCTTTATTGTCGTGGCCCGCAAGCCGGTTAAAGTGTCGTCACTGACCCCTGCCAAGACCACCTTTATCATGTCGACCTCGCAGCAAGCGGGCTCCTTGGTGGAGTGTTTAATGGTACTGCGCGAGCGCGGCATCAATATGACCAAGCTCGAATCTCGGCCCGTGCTTGGCAACCCATGGGAAGAGATGTTTTACGTCGATGTTGAAGCCAATATGGCCAGCAACCTGATGCAAAGTGCGCTGGACGAGCTCACCACCCTGACCCGTTATCTAAAAGTGCTCGGCTGCTACCCGTCAGAGACCATTTCCCCCACCGAAGTATCGCTGCCGGACAGCAACGAATAATCGCGAGTAGCCATTAACGCCAAAAGCCCACGATGTGGGCTTTTGGCGCTTTAATCATTATCATATCGCTTAAACCACCGTGTGAAGTCCATGCTGAACACCCCCAAAATAGTCAAATTTTCGCTCAATAAGGTCGAAAAACTGACCGTCCTTTTTTTCGTAATAACGAAACAACGCGTAAGCAATCAGGTCCGCGAGTTGAATCAATCTTGTTGCTTCAGAATCGATAAAGGCAGGGACTTCTGCCATATTCCTCAGCCGCCCCCAGTCATGACCATCGAGTTTAAACGCTTTAGCGAGTGCTTGAATCGGTGCTTCTTTGCTGCTCTTGTCAAAAAGAATCAGACCTCTTTGGGTATTATTGAAGTGAACATGTTGTCTGGCTAAGAAATGATCGAAGCGGGTTACAATTTGTTGAAAGGTATAATGAACAGGATCATTTGGAGAGATGGCACCTTTTCTTACAACTGATGCAAATATTCTAAATTTACGCCCATCAATTAAGCTAAGAGCCTGTTTGATGGCTTCTAGGCGCAACTCTTTATCAAACTTCCGCCAAAAGCCTCGCCCCGCAAGCATGGGGGCGCCGTGGAGTTCAACAGCGTGCGAGTCTTGTGGATTGAAGATTGCCGCGATTTTATCTAACTCAAGAGAAAGCCAATGTGCAGAGCGCTCGAACACACTAAAGCCAGCGAGAACAAAATGCTCTTGGTCTGCGCCACCAGGCGTGCCGGATTCATCTGCGTACAACAAAAACATAACGAACCCCTAAGATAATAGAGAGTCGCTACGAAAGGAAATGGGGGAAAGAAGGCGGCGGAAAGAGCTACGAGCTCAGCGCACTACAACAAGGCAGCACACCATAGATTGTTTCCAACCGCTCGATAACTATATCCCTAAATCACAGACTCTGCAACGATAGTTCTAATACGCTTTCGACCGCTTGCTGTAGCCTCAAACACGCAATAACCGTACATCTCATAGCGACGAAATAATACTTTCGGATCCGCTTAGCCTACTACAAAGACTCACTTTTCCACGTGCGAGCCTGATTATAAATACCCTATCACTTTATCCATGCGATCCAGTTCTTAGTCCCTCATATCGATATACACGCTATCTCACTTTATCTGTGTGGCTCTCTACCCTCCTGCCCCCTTGAAAAGGTGAGTCTTGACTAGGTCGCGGTGCGATGGGTAGCATCGTTGGCTTGTCGCAACAAGCCTTGGCTTTCTTGTAAAAAGCGTGGGGCATAGTCGCCAAACCAGTTTTCCACTTGCGCGAAGGCATCGACAAACGTGGACTTATCATGTTGCTCGAGCAAATCAATCGCTTCCCCAAAACGCTGATAAAAGCGTTTGATCATCGCCAGGTTTTGCGGCGAGGACATAATAATATCCGCATACAGACCCGCATCTTGGGCGAACAAGCGCCCCACCATGGCAAGCTCTAAGCGATAAATCGGTGAGCTTAGCGCGGTAAGCTGATCTAAGTTGGGGTTTTCTTCTGCCAGATGCACGCCGTAAACAAACGACGTAAAGTGGCGCAGCGCTTGGATCAGCGTCATGCCTTCATCATGCTCGATGGCGCTGATCCGATGTAGCCCAGCGCCCCAAATCCGAAACTGTTCCAACAACCATTGGTATGCCTCAGGATGTCGGCCGTCGCAATAAACAATCACCTGCTTGGCAAGGCTGGCCACATCGGGGCCAAACATCGGGTGTAGACCGACCACTGGGCCTGAATGCGCGGCTAACATCGCTTGTAGCGGACCTGATTTGATGGAGGTGAGATCCACTAATAAGCAGTCATCTGGCAGTTGGGTCAATTGATTAATGACCGCTTCCGTAACGTCAATGGGTACCGACACCACCACCATACCCGCGTCAGCCAGCAAGGTATCCGCATGCACCCAATCGTCTTTATCCAGCACAGTGACCTGATAGCCAGAAAGCGCAAACAAGCGCGCGAACACCCCCCCTAGCTGCCCTTTACCGCCAATGACTACGACCTGGCGTAAATCCGGGTTTAGACACTTAAAGCCAGAGTCGTTTTCACTGCTGTACGATTCGCGCATAGTACGACGCAGCACATCTTCAATTAAGTCTGGTGGCACGCCTTGCGACTGTGCTTCTTGACGACGCGAAGCGAGCATCGCTGCTTCACGGTCCGGCGCATAAATGGGCAAGCCATGTTGGCTTTTTACCTCTCCCACTTCTGCGACCAGTTCTAAACGGCGCGCGAGCAAGCTCACCATTTGCTTGTCGACATCATCGATTTGATCGCGCAATCGGCTCAGTTCTGCCACCATGATTTAGCCCTGTTGAATACGTTGTTGAAGAGAGGTTGCCAGCTCTTGGTGAGCATGACGCAACAATTGTTCGGTAGACGCCCAATCAATGCACGCATCGGTGATCGACACACCGTACGCCATCTCATCTTTCGGCAGATCCGCTGATTGGTTGCCAGCATTGAGGTGACTTTCGATCATCAAGCCAATCACAGAGCGGTTACCTTGTTTAATTTGATGGATCACATCTTCCGCCACCAGCGGTTGGCGACGATAATCTTTACGTGAGTTAGCGTGGCTACAATCCACCATGAGAGACGGATTTAGTCCCGCCGCTTCCATTTGCTGTTCACATTCAGCGACAGACACTGAGTCGTAGTTGGTTTGCTTGCCGCCGCGCAGGATCACATGGCCGTTTGGGTTACCTTGGGTATTCAATAACGCTACTTGGCCGGCTTGGTTGATCCCCATAAACCGGTGCCCAGACGCAGCGGCTTTCATCGCATTGGTGGCGGTGGCCAGATTGCCATCCGTGCCATTTTTAAAGCCGATTGGCATCGACAGTCCACTGGCCATTTCACGATGGGTTTGCGACTCGGTGGTGCGCGCACCAATCGCCGCCCAGCTAAACAGATCGCCTATGTATTGCGGGCTGATCGGATCCAGTGCTTCGGTGGCCAGCGGGATCCCCATTTGCGCTAAATCCGTGAGCAAACCACGCGCTTGCTTTAAGCCAGACTCCACGTCAAAGCTGCCATCCAGATGCGGATCGTTGATTAAGCCTTTCCAGCCAGTGGTGGTGCGTGGTTTTTCAAAGTAAACCCGCATTACAATAAACAAATGATCACTCAGCTCATCCGACAAGGCTTTCAGACGACGCGCGTAATCTTTGGCCGCCTCAACATCATGAATGGAGCAAGGGCCACACACCACTAACAAGCGGTGATCGCGTTTGTGAATAATATCCGCCACGGTTTGTCGCGCTTGGCTGATCGCCGCACGAGTACTTTTTTCAATCGGGAACTGGGCACGGAGCTGCTCTGGTGTGAGAAGCACCTGCTCGTCACGAATGTGGATATTGGTTACCGAGTCTTGCTGCATAGCCTTGCCTTGAGTTGTTCATTAGGTTTTACACAGACAATACCAGGCTCTATTCTAAAAGCAATAGTGAGTGTATCATTTAATTTACTTAGTAAATTTAAGTTTACACTCGAATTTAAGATAGAGTCTTAAACCGTCAATCGTTACTATAACCTATCCGTCATTTTTGTGTGGGTGGTTATGGCCCTGGTTCTTTCCCTCTTGCAGCAAATGAGCGTTTATCTAGTGATTGCCTATTTGCTGAGTAAAACGCCGGCGTTTATGCCACTACTGAGTATCTCAGGACGGCTGTCGCATAAAGTCGTTTGTTATTTCCTCTTCTCAGGCTTTTGTATTCTCGGCACCTACTTTGGTTTAAGTATCCAAGATGCGATTGCCAATACTCGCGCAATTGGCGCGGTGATGGGGGGATTACTGGGCGGGCCGGTCGTGGGGTTTTTGGTTGGGCTGACAGGCGGGCTGCACCGTTACAGTTTAGGCGGCTTTACCGATCTCGCCTGCGCTATATCGACGACCGCCGAAGGGTTAATTGGTGGTTTAATGCACCGCTACTTAGTGTCCCGCAACCAAACCAGCCGTTTATTTTCCCCTACCGTAGTGTTAGGGGTGACGTTTGTCGCCGAGCTGGTACAAATGGCGATTATTCTCGCGGTGGCTGAGCCCTTTAGCCGTGCATACGAGTTAGTCAGCGCGATTGCTGCGCCCATGGTGATCGCTAACTCAGTCGGTGCCGCGATGTTTATGAGTATTATTGTCGACCGAAAAACCCTGTTCGAACGCTATTCAGCGGCGTTTTCCAGTAAGGCGCTAAAAATTGCTGAACGATCGGTCGGTATTTTAAGTAGCGGCTTTAATCAGCAAAGCAGTGAACAAGTGGCTGCCATTATTCAGCAAGAGACAGGGGTCGGGGCCGTCGCAATTACCGATCGCGAAAAGATCCTCGCCTTTACCGGTATTGGCGATGATCACCACCTGCCCGGTACACCCATTGCCTCAGATTACACCCGTCGCGCGATTGCCGATGATCAATTAATTTATATCGATGGCGCCGATACGCCCTACTGCTGTTCGCTATCACCTTACTGCAAACTCGGTTCCGTGCTGGTGATCCCATTGCGCGGCGGTGATGGTTATGTGCTAGGCACGGTGAAACTTTATGAGCCTAAACGGAAACTCTTCTCGGCGATCAATGTCACCATGGGTGAGGGGATCGCGCGACTCCTCTCCAACCAGATTTTGACCGGGCGTTATCAGCGCCAACAAAGCTTGCTCACCCAAGCCGAGTTAAACTTGTTGCGCGCCCAAGTGAACCCGCACTTTTTGTTCAATGCCTTAAATACCATTAGTGCGGTGGTCAGGCGTGAGCCGGAACGTGCTCGCCAATTAATCCAGCACTTATCAACCTTCTTTCGCAGCAACCTCAAGCAAAACCGCGAAACGGTGTCGCTTGAGCAAGAGCTGAGTCATCTTGATGCGTACTTAGAGCTAGAACATGCCCGCTTTGCCGATCGTATGAGTGTTGAAAAGCAGATTGACCCGGCTATCTTACACGCGGTGATCCCAAGCTTTACCTTACAACCTTTGGTTGAAAACGCCGTGAAGCATGGGATCAGTCAATTGATGGCAGGCGGTAAAATTGTGATCCGTGGCTGGCAAGAAGGCGAATGCCTGTATTTACAAGTGGAAGATAATGCCGGGCTTTATCAACCGGCAGCACAACACTCAGGACTAGGAATGCGTATTGTCGATAAGCGCGTGCGCGGGTTGTTTGGTAGCCAATACGCGCTGAAAATGACCTGTCAGCCCGATGTGTGGACGCGGGCAACCGTCACTCTTCCCTTAACCTATCAAGCCCCCAACAAGGAGAGACAGGGATGATCAAGGCATTGATTGTTGATGATGAGCTTCATGCACGTGAAGCCTTGGAAGATGAGTTACTGGCACTCGGTGGCGTTGAGGTGCTTGGACAGTGCAACAATGCCATCGACGCGCTGAAAGCCATCAATCAAACCCGCCCCGATGTGGTGTTTTTAGATATTCAGATGCCTCGCGTGACCGGTTTAGAGCTACTCGCGATGCTCGACCCCGCCACCATGCCCAAGGTGGTGTTCGTGACCGCCTATGATGAATTCGCTGTACAAGCGTTTGAGGAAAATGCATTCGACTATTTGCTCAAACCCGTCGAAACTGGACGATTGAAGAAATCACTGGAAAAACTCACCCGTGAGCTGAGCCAGAAACACGACTACCAAGTGATCACGCCCGCGTTGGATTTGCTCCCTTGCGCCGGACACAATCGAATTACGTTGATCCCTCACCAAGAGGTGGAGGTCGCACGTACCGCGCTAAGTGGGGTCGCGCTACTCACAGCAAAAGGCGAGTCTACCACGCACCTTTCACTCAAGGTTTTGGAAGACAAAACCCCCTTAATACGCTGTCATCGCCAATACTTAGTGCATCCGGCCACTATCCGCGAAATCCAGTTACTCGACAACGGCCTTGCCGAAGTGATCACGCAATCTGCCTATGTGGTACCTGTGAGCCGCCGCTATCTCAAAACACTGAAAGACAAGCTGGGCTTGTGCCAGTAACTCTCACCGCGCGTTAGTAGAAAAGCCCATTTGCTTGGCTTTGAAAGTCGTTGTAGCCGCGCTGCCACTCCATTCTAAAACGCTGAGAGCCAGGGCGACTTTCACACACGCCCATATAGGGGTTGCCATCTAATCCCAGTTGGTAGGCATGCTTGGGATCGCAATAGGCGTCAATACCATGAATATAGCCTTGCTCGTAATCGAGATAGTTGGCATTGATGGTCTCGCCAGCCTCAGAGGCTAACGTCCGCAAATCGCTTAACGAGCGCTGTGGCAACCCGCGCTGTCCATCTTGCTCGCCAAGTCCATACCAGTTCTGCTCATCAACCAAGCCTTGGGTAGTCGATGCGGCACATCCGACCAACAGTACGACACCCCATAGTGCAAAAAACGTTTTTATCATGCTAAACCCTTCCCCTACATAAAAAAGCCCCAGCAGAAGCTGAGGCTTAGATCTTAGCGTATTTGCGCAGATATTGCCGTAAGACCAATCATTTAGATAAAAATCAATCGATGGGCATACACGCTAGTCGCTCTGATGACATGACCATCATTTCTCATCCGCGATCAACTGTGGATTCGGTTTGTAGCCGACAAAGAAAGCGATAGTGGCAGCAATTGTCGCCCCCACGCCGATGATGGTAGCGATATTCATCGGTAGGCTAAACCCGATTTCAGCGTTAGCTAAGTAGGTAACAGTCACTGCGGTCATAAACATCGCCGGAATCGTGCACACCCAGTGCAACTTATCACGTTTAATCAGGTAAGCCGCCGCAGCCCATAGCATGATCATCGCGGTGGTTTGGTTGGCCCAGCCGAAGTAACGCCAAATCACGCCAAACTCCGCTTTGGTGATCAAAAAGCCCACCACAAACATGGGGATTGCAATCATCAGGCGCTTCACCATTGGTTTTTGCTGAATTTTCAGAAAGTCGGCGATAATCAGACGCGCAGAGCGGAAAGCGGTATCACCCGAGGTAATCGGCAGCACTATCACGCCTAAGACCGCCATAATGCCTCCCACGGTGCCAAGTAGCGAGGTAGAAACCTCATGCACCACCGCAGCCGGGCCACCGTTAGCCAGCGTTTGATTAAGCGCCTCACTCGACTCATAGAAGCTCAAGCCCAGGCTACACCAGATAAGTGCAATCACACCTTCACCGATCATCGCGCCATAGAAGATAAAACGCCCTGACTTTTCATTTTGCATGCAGCGCGCCATCAATGGCGACTGGGTAGCGTGAAAGCCGGATACTGCTCCACAAGCGATAGTAATAAACAGCAATGGCCACAGTGGTAGATCGGTTGGGTGGAAGTTAGTCGCAAAGTCTAGCCCTTGGCTGTAGAAGCTGTGATCGCTCACGGCCAAGCCGATAATCAAGCCGACCGACATAAAGACAAGCAAGGCACCAAACACGGGATAAAAACGGCCGATGATTTTATCAATGGGTACCACTGTCGCCAGCACATAATAGGCAAAGATAATACCCACCCACATCGCCACGCTCATCTCTGACAAGCTACCCAACAACTTGGCGGGACCGAGCACAAATACCACGCCGACCAACATCAAGAGCAACACCGCAAAGAAGTTCATAAAGTGTTTAGCGAAGTTACCCAGATGCTCGCCGACCACAGAAGGCACAGAAGCGCCATTTGCGCGGACACTCAGCATGCCAGAGAAGTAGTCATGGACAGCCCCCGCAAAAATGCAGCCAAACACAATCCACAACATGGCTACAGGACCGTACAAGGCACCGAGAATCGGGCCAAAGATGGGACCTAACCCAGCAATATTCAAAAGCTGAATCAGGTAGACTTTTTTGTCCGACAGCGGCACATAATCCACGCCATCGTTCATGCTCATGGCCGGTGTCGCTTTCTGCGGCTTAGGCCCAAAGATTTTGGTAATGAAGGTGCCGTAAGTGAAATAGCCCACAATCAAGGTCACCACGCATAATAAAAACCAGGACATCGCTGTTCTCCGTGTCGTTAGCAGCTAAGCTGTCAATCTTTTAGTAGGGTACAGATGCCATTTTGCCGACATAGCCGCCACATTCATCTGCTTTGTCGGTGAGTGGTCGCATGGCCGAGTAAACGGTTGTAAGAGCGGTTGAGCGGTTGAGCGGTTGGTTGAGGACAATAAAAAAGCCCGTCCAAGTGGACGGGCTTTTTGAGCAATAAACGCCGAGGGCGATTACTTCTTGTTAAGACGC
Source organism: Salinivibrio siamensis (assembly GCF_001996005.1). Taxonomy (GTDB): domain Bacteria; phylum Pseudomonadota; class Gammaproteobacteria; order Enterobacterales; family Vibrionaceae; genus Salinivibrio; species Salinivibrio siamensis. The sequence continues at coordinate 82,320 of NZ_MUFB01000001.1, forward strand.
TCTTTGATTCGAGCTGACTTACCAGAACGCTCACGCAGGTAGTACAGTTTGGCACGACGTACTGCACCGCGACGTTTAACAGTAATGCTGTCGATAACTGGCGAATGGATTTGGAAAGTACGCTCTACACCTTCACCGCTTGATACTTTACGTACGGTAAATGCAGTGTGTAGACCACGGTTGCGCTTAGCGATAACCACACCTTCATATGGCTGCAGACGCTCACGGTTACCTTCTTTTACTTTAAGCTGTACCAGGACAGTGTCACCTGCTTGAAACTCAGGCAGGTCTTTTTTCATTTGCTCTTCTTCGAGCTGCTTGATGATGTTACTCATTGTTTATAACCCTAGAATAAACTGAAACTCAATTTGATTCGGCACTTGCACGGTGTTCTTTTATGAACTCGGCAAGTAGTGATTCCTGTTCGTCAGTCAGAGCTAGGTTTTCCAGGAGCTCTGGTCGTCGTAGCCAAGTGCGACCTAGCGATTGCTTTAATCGCCAGCGACGAATGTCCTTGTGATTGCCGGATTTTAGCACCTCTGGTACCCCCAACCCGTCTAACACTTCTGGACGTGTGTAGTGTGGACAGTCTAACAACCCGTTAGCAAAGGAGTCTTCCTCTGCTGACGCCATGTCGCCGAGTACACCCGGTACAAACCGAGCAACCGCGTCCACTAGCGTCATTGCGGGCAGCTCGCCCCCACTGAGCACAAAATCTCCCACTGACCATTCTTCGTCTACATGGGTTTGAATAATGCGCTCATCTACCCCTTCATACCGGCCGCAAATCAAAATAAGTTTGTCATTGCTAGCCAGTGATTCAACCCCCGCTTGGTCGAGCTTGCGCCCTTGCGGAGAGAGGTAAACCACTTTCGCTTTATCGCCTGCGGCATGTTTGGCAGCGTGAATAGCATCGCGCAAAGGCTCAACCATCATCAACATGCCGGGGCCACCGCCGTAAGGTCGATCATCAACCGTACGGTGTCTGTCGTGGGTGAAATCTCGCGGATTCCACGTTTCGACGTTTAACAGCCCTTTTTTTACCGCTTGGCCCGTGACTCCAAAATCAGTGACCGCTCGGAACATTTCAGGAAACAGGCTAATAATGCCAACCCACATATTTCCGCTCGCTTACTGTTGGAGTTTAAAAACCAGGATCCCAGTCAACTTCGATCCGTTGAGCAGTGCGATCAATTGACTTGATAACCTGCTCTTCAAGGAACGGAATTAAGCGTTCCTTTTTGCCAAAAGCATCTTTGAGGTTGGCTTTGACGACAAGTACGTCGTTAGAGCCGGTTTCGAGCATGTCAGTCACCGTACCGAGGTGGTAGCCTTTCGCATTCACCACGTCCATGCCAAACAGCTCACGCCAATAAAACTCTTCATCTGATAAAGCAGGCAGCGACTCAGTCCCTACTGCAATCTCAGCATTGGTCAGCATCTGCGCGTCTTCGCGCTGATCCAGCCCTTTGAGCTTGGCAACATACCCCTTGTTGTGGCGTTTCCAGTCTTCTAACTCGAAACGTTGCCACTGCCCGCGCACCAGGATAAACCAAGGAGAGTAGGCAAAAATGCTCTCAGCTTCTTCAGTGTAAGAAAAAATCTTGAGCCAGCCACGAATACCGTATGACGCGCCTAGCTTGCCAACCACGATAGTATCTTGCTCACTCATTTCTTCTTTTAACCCTGACACTGGAGACTTACGCTGCTTTCGCGGCGTCTTTAACTAGCTTAGCCACACGGTCAGAAACCGTTGCGCCTTCGCTAACCCAGTGGTTTACACGATCCAGGTCAAGGCGTAGTTTCTCTTCCTGGCCTTGAGCTACAGGGTTAAAGAAACCGATTTTCTCGATGAAGCGACCGTCGCGCGCCTGGCGGCTGTCAGCTACAACGATTTGATAAAATGGGCGTTTTTTCGCGCCATGACGTGCCAAACGAATGGTTACCATATCGTCCTCATTTGCATTACTTAATAAAATTGGCCCCGTTTCGCGTAAGCAATGCGGGGCCTCGTGCCAAAATAAAGCTCGGGAATTTTACTCTTTATTGCTGTGAATGCAACTGGTTTAGTCAAATTTCCACCAGTTGTCCCAAGCCTCACAGCGAGTTGATCTGCCTGCCAGCACTGGGCTGACAGGCAAGTCCGCTATCTGATTAGCCCATGAATCCGCCAGGCCCACCTGGGCCACCACCCGGTGGCATCATGCCTTTCATTTGGCGCATCATGTTGCGCATGCCACCTTTTTGCATCTTCTTCATCATTTTCTGCATTTGGGTAAACTGCTTAAGAAGACGGTTCACGTCCTGTACTTGGGTACCTGAACCCGCAGCAATCCGCTTTTTACGCGACCCTTTGATGATTTCTGGACGCTGGCGCTCACGGGGTGTCATCGAGTTGATGATCGCTTCCATCTGCAAGAACATTTTATCATCAACGTTATCTTTCACGTTGTCGGGCACATTCGACATCCCAGGCAACTTATCCATCATGCCCATCATGCCACCCATGCCCTTCATCTGCTCAAGCTGGTCGCGAAAATCGGCCAAGTCGAAGCCTTTTTTCTGCTTAAACTTCTTGGCCATTTTCTCGGCTTTGTCTTTATCGACATTACGCTCGAGATCTTCGATAAGCGACAAGACATCGCCCATCCCTAAGATACGGGATGCCACCCGGTCAGGATGGAAAGGCTCCAGTGCGTCGGTTTTTTCACCCACACCCAAAAATTTGATCGGCTTGCCGGTGATATGGCGCACCGATAATGCCGCACCGCCACGGGCATCACCATCAACTTTGGTCAATACCACACCCGTTAACGCCAACGCGTCATTAAAGGCTTTGGCGGTATTTGCCGCATCTTGACCTGTCATCGCGTCAACCACGAACAAGGTCTCTACTGGGTTGACCGCACTATGAACGTCCTTGATCTCGTCCATCATGGCGTCGTCAACGTGCAAGCGACCCGCGGTATCGACAATCACCACGTCGTAGAACTTCAGCTTGCCGTGATCAACCGCCGCTTTGGCAATATCAACGGGATTTTGGTCAGCACTCGAGGGGAAGAAATCCACCCCGACTTCACCCGCCAAGGTTTCCAGCTGTTTAATCGCCGCAGGGCGATACACGTCCGCAGACACCACCAAGACTTTCTTTTTTTCTTGCTCGGTAAGCATCTTACCCAGCTTGCCCACACTGGTGGTTTTACCCGCCCCTTGCAAGCCTGCCATCAAAATCACTGCGGGCGGTTGGGCCGCGAGATCCAATTTTTCATTGGCATCGCCCATCACCGCTTCCAACTCGGCTTGGACAATCTTGATAAATTCCTGCCCTGGGGTCAGGCTTTTAGACACTTCAATGCCAACGGCGCGTTCTTTGACGCGTTTGACAAAATCACGAACCACAGGGAGCGCGACATCGGCTTCCAGCAGCGCCATACGCACTTCGCGTAGGGTCTCTTTGATATTGTCTTCCGTTAACCGACCACGGCCGCTCACATTTTTGAGCGTCCGGGATAAACGTTCTGATAAGTTTTCAAACATGCGTTACTCGCCCACTCGTCCTATTGGCCCATGATTTTTCATCTGGGTGCAATCGCTGTCGCGAAATTACTGAGATTATACCGCAATCCCCCCATCGCTTGCATGTATCGATAGCGACGAAGATTGAGGCAAGGTATACTCACACCTTCATTCTTATTGATTAACTGACTGATCGGTGACGATGGAAATTCTGACAGCCTTATTCGCATCAATGCTTTATCTGGCCGCCATTTTGCAGATCATCCCCGGCTTGTCCAGCAACAATCAAATTAGTGCGAAGCCGGTCTTTTTCACCGCCGTGGCTGCGCTGGCGCTGCATGCTTATTTGTTAAAAGACCTGATTTTATCCGGCACAGGACAGAATCTTAGCATGCTCAACGTCGCCTCCTTGGTGAGTTTTATCATTGCGATGATGACCACAGGTCTAATTTTTCGATTGCGGCTGTGGTTCTTGCTCCCGGTGGTTTATGCCTTCGCTGGGCTAAACTTGGCGAGCGCGACCCTGCTGCCCGGTGCCTTTATTACCCATCTCGAATCGCACCCAGAGGTGCTATTGCACATTTCTCTGGCGCTGTTCGCCTATTCAACCTTGATGATCGCTACGCTCTATGCGCTGCAGTTGGCCTGGTTGGATTATCAACTCAAACATAAAAAACGCCAGGTCATTAATCACAATGTCCCTCCTTTAATGATGGTGGAACGACAGCTTTTCAACATCATTTTGGTGGGTCAGGTACTATTAACCTTCACTTTAATGACAGGATTTATTTTTGTCGATGATATGTTCGCGCAAGGGAAAGCGCACAAAGCCTTCCTTTCTATGGCCGCTTGGGTCGTGTATGGCGTTCTCCTTTGGGGGCATTATCAATCAGGCTGGCGTGGACGCCGGGTGGTCTGGTTTAGTATTGTGGGCGCCTTTCTACTCACTTTAGCCTATTTTGGCAGCCGTTTTGTCCGTGAGATTCTGATCGCGGGTTAAGACAGCGCGCGCATCACAGAGGGCAACCGGCCCCTGCGCGTGGCGGTAGTATACACTCGAGCATAGGCTCTGATTTTAAAACAAACGTAAGGAACAGTTCGTTGGACGACATATCGACGGGAATTTTAATTTCCCTTTTGGTATTGCTTATCGTCATTTCCGGTTATTTTTCCGGGTCTGAGACAGGCATGATGGCCCTTAACCGCTACCGGTTACGCCACCTTTCTAAATCAGGCCATAGCGGCGCTAAGCGGGTCGAAAAACTGCTCACTCGGCCAGACCGATTGATTGGGCTTATCCTGATCGGCAATAACCTGGTAAATATTCTTGCCTCGTCAATCGCGACCGTATTGGGGTTGCGTCTTTATGGCGATGCCGGTATTGCGATCGCCACCGGGGTACTGACGATGGTGATTTTGGTCTTCGCTGAGGTTACCCCTAAAACCCTCGCCGCCCTCTACCCGGAACGGGTCTCTTTTATCAGCAGTTTTGTACTGACCATTCTGATGAAAGTGTTCTATCCGTTGGTCAGCTTGGTGAACTTTATTACCAATGGCTTTTTACGGATACTGGGATTAGGCGCCAAGGCGGATGGCAAAGACAGCTTAAGCACCGAGGAACTGCGCACGATTGTTAATGAGGCAGGGAGTCTGATCCCTCGCCGTCACCAGCATATGCTGCTGTCGATTCTTGAGCTAGAAGAAGTGACCGTGGATGACATTATGGTACCCCGTAATGAAATCACCGGGATCAATATCAATGATGACTGGAAGTCGATCATGCGCCAATTCACTCATGCTCCGCATGGACGGATGGTACTCTATCGCGACACCATCGACGAAGTCGTTGGCATGCTGCGCGTGCGCAAAGCGTACCGCTTAATGGTTGAGAAAAACGAATTTAACAAAGAAACGCTGCTTCGTGCCGCCGACGAAGTTTACTTTATTCCTGAAGGCACACCACTGAACGTGCAAATGCTGAAGTTCCAACGCAACAAGCAACGTATTGGTTTGGTCGTTGACGAATATGGCGACATGATAGGGTTAGTGACCTTGGAAGATATTCTCGAAGAGATCGTGGGTGAATTTACCACCTCATTGTCACCGAGCTTGGCAGAAGAAATTACACCATTAACCGACGGTGGGTATCTGATTGAGGGCAGCGCCAATATTCGCGACTTGAATAAGAGCCTTAATTGGGCTTTACCAACCGATGGGCCGCGCACCCTCAATGGGCTCATCCTCGAACATTTGGAAGATATCCCTAACAACCGCTTAAGTGTGGAGATTGATGGCCACCATATTGAAATTGTCGATGTCGCAGACAATATGATTAAGCAAGTGAAGGTGTTGCCGGCTAAGCAACCACAAGCGAGTGTAAACAGCTAGTTGAGCCACTTCGCATCAGCCATATCACGGCACTAGCACGCTGAAAAAGCCATGCCATGAGATGAACGCACAAAAAAGGTGGGGCATTCCCCACCTTTTTTGTGCTTGCCCTTTTTAGGTCATCATCTGATCGCCCGTTACCACTGCCATCATGAAGAGCTGTTTTCCGTACAGGTATAATGCCGTAATGCCTCAATAAAGCTGGCCTCTTTGATCGGTTTCACAATCACATAGTCGGCACCTGCTTGATAAAAAGCCTCATGAACGTGACCGTACGCATCGGCCGTGCACGCATAAATGGGGACATCGAGACCCAACGTTTTACGAATCGCTTTTGTCGCATCAATGCCGCCAAGCTTCGGCATATGATTGTCCATTAATACCAGATCATAATGCGCTTGTTGGAGACGCTCGAGGGCCTGCTCCCCATCTTTCACCCAATCAACTTCAATCTGGTATTTTTTGCAAAAGGCTTGAGCCACCATGGCATTGATTTTGTTATCCTCGACCAGCAACAACCGCTCTATGCCCAAAGACGCGGGGTCAAAAGGGTCGGCCTCTACGGTTTGTGCCGGTTTAGCGTGTGTCACAGCCACAGGCACAGTGACCATAAAGCGGCTACCTTTATCCGGCTCACTGGTCACATCAATCTCTCCTCCGAGCAAGTCGAGTAAGCTTTTCACGATAGATAAGCCCAAGCCACTGCCTCCGTATGTGCGCGTGACGCTGGAATCGGCTTGTACAAAGGGATCAAACAAGGATGATAGCGCTTGTTGATTCATCCCCACCCCCGTGTCAGTGACCTCTATATGTAAGCGTGTTTGCTCACCCGACTCGACTAATTTGATGGTCATCCCCACCTTGCCAACATGGGTAAACTTCACCGCATTGCTCATCAAGTTGAACAGGATCTGAGTCAGACGTGATTGATCAGAGCACACCATGGTGTCATCGGCGACGGGAGCATCAATGGTCAGTGCAATCTGTTTGCTCTCACAAATCGGGGTATAGATATTCTCAACCGTGCGAATCATGTCGTGCAGATAAAAGTCGCCGTGCTCGATAGTCATCTTTCCTTGTTCAATTTTGGAAAGATCAAGCACATCATTTAACACAGTAAGTAAGTGCTCACCACTTTGATAGAGACTCCCTAGCAGCTCTTTTTGCTCTTTTTCTTTCGCCTTATCACTCAATATCTGGGTTATACCTAAAATACCATTGAGCGGCGTTCGAATTTCATGGCTCATCTTAGCCAAGAACTCAGACTTGGCACGGGCAGAGGCTTCTGCCGCTTCTTTAGCGCGTTGGCTTTGTTGCTCCGCTTCAATCAAAGAAGTGATTTCTTGCCCCTGCCCAATCACCGCTTTCACTTGGTTGTCGACCATCAACGGCGCTAAGTTCCAACGGTAAACCCGACGATCAATCTCGATATTCACCCCTTTTAAAATCGTCCCGTTTAATGCACGTTGTAGATGAGGGGTAATCGCATACATAAACTGGTCGTAGAGCCAACTAGAGGCATGGATTTGCTCGTCATAGTTAAGCTTTAGTTTGGCCGCGGGGTTAATACGTGTGATATCAAAGTGGGTGTCCCAAACGATGATGGGCGACAAGGCATAGTCAAACAGGTCTTGTAGGGAGCGCTCTTTTTCATACAAGGCATCAAATGTGGACTCCAGCGTCTTACCGATATGGTTAAACTCTTCAATATCCGAGCCCGCAAAAGGCAAGGTGCGCTGTCGCGAGCGCGCGCCTTGGGTATAACGCATCAATTTTTCCAGTGAATCCGCGATGCGCGTTTGCACAAATCGGTTAACCCAGATCGCTGCCACGATAATCACCATCGTAGTCAGCAGCAGGTTAATTCCCATTTGCCGTTGCAGTGCCACCACATTGTCATTTTGCTGTGCCGACAACAGAGCAATTTTTGAAGGCTCACCGGCGATGCGTAACTTGGCTTGGCTCACCAAATAGTGGCGAAACGCCTGGCTCTCTCCTGGCGAGGGCAGCGTAAGATCGCGACCAATCTCATCGTTGCTGCTCAGCGTCGAGGCGAGAGTGACATTATCTGCAGACAACCACACCGCTTGCGTACCGCTCGCGCGCTGCAAACTTTTGACAAACGAGAAGTTGCCATTAAGCATCACCACCACATATAAGTAACCCCCCAGCTTGCCACTAGACTGAAAAACGATTGGCGTTCGCCGCATTAACAGATAGCTCTGCTCTACCTCTGTGGTGATGGTGGTTAACGTCCAGCGGTTAACGCCTCTGAGTTGTAGACGTAACTGCTCCAGCTCGTCACCATCAATCCCATGAAACAAGCTGCTGCCATCATGCCAAAGCACCCGATCGTCTTTGGCAATAAAGCGGAAATCGGGGGTGTTGGCCACGTCTTGTTGCTCTTGTTCGATAAAATAGTCATCCAACGCCGCGCTGTTCTCATTCGCCACCATTGACTGCAGTGTCACACTCGCCGCATTGGTATTTTGGTGGATTTGTAGTGATGTGAGACGACTGTCAAACACATTTTGCAACAGGCGAGAAGTCTGCGTCAGCGTGCGAGTGATTTCTTGATTAATCCCCGCCAAAGTAAGCTGATAACTCTGTATATACACCCCGGCCGTCACAAAGAGGAAAAAGACCACGATCAAACGGGTCAGTAATTGAGACAGTGACAGCTTCGGCGAACCCGATATGGCCATTTTTTAGTCCGAATACCTAAATGCTTTTTTCTTAAGTGCCTCTATTCGCTTGGGATCATCGTAGCGAGTGACCACTTCAAACCGCCCAGAATAGACCACAGGCACAGGTTGATCCTCAATGTCACGTTTGATCGCCTCGGCCATGGCGATACCTGTATCATCATTCATTCTCATCACAGTCACATCAAGTTGACCGGCGGCAATCGCGTCAAGCTCTGCTGAGCCACCTCCCCAGCCATTGAGTCCAACCGTGTCACGGCCTAGCTCATCGAGGGCCTGGACAGCGCCAAACGCGACGTCGGTTGCACACGCATAAATAAAGTCGAGCTTTGGATTATTGTTTAGCATCGCTTTGGCCGCCTGGTAACCCGACTCTCGGTCACCCTTGGTGTAATAGGCAGACAGCAAGTTGCTATCAGCGTGCGAGCTCATGGCCTCAATAAAGGTATCTCCCCGTGCATCACTGACATAACCTTGCGAAAAATAAAGCACCGAATAATTCACGCCTTCAGGATATCGCTCTTGGTAATAGCTTGCCAATGCACGGCTACCACGTTGGTGATCAAACCCCACATATAAGAATGGTTGATTATCTTGCCACGCTTTTACGGGCGTGGTGATGTTTTGCAAAATAAGCTTGGTTTTGTTTTGGGATAACACATGGTTAATAAACTTACGATGGCGCACACTGTTCAAGGTAAAAATGAGGTAATCGGCCCCATCACGCAGCGCCGCATACAACGAGGCGCTTTGTTCACGAATATCGGTATTGGGGCGCGTCGTGACTTGTTGGAGCTGGTAAGGGATATTGAGTGCATTCAGCCGCCGCTCGAAAGCACGTACGTTACGTTGCCAGTAATCGGATATTTGCTCGCCTGGCACCACCACAGAGATTTTTATTGGCTCCATGGCACCTAAAAAAGGCACCGGCTCTGCTTGTACCTGAGCGTCCAATTCGGTGGTTAAGCTTTTTTGCTCAGGGTGCAGGGCAAGGTACTCATCGTAAGACCAAAAGCCATTGAGTGATCCGTGGGCACTGGACATCACCATCAGCAAGGTGAGCCCAGTCAACCAACGGAAAAAACGGATCGCGTCATTTAGGTGTCTGGTGCGTAAACTCACTTTTATCCCACAGCCTTTTTGTTTCCAAGTCAGTGTCAGCTTAGCGAAACCCGTGCACGGACGCAGCGAGAAAAGCGAGAAGCGTGCTTGATGAGGCAAAAAAGATGCAACAAAGCCTACACTTCCCAGGCATTTATCTAGCAATCAAGACAAAAAAGGGAGAAAGCCATGAATACCAAGAAAAACGGCAGCCCAATATGGACTGCCGTTAACGTTCAAGACAGAGGCACACTAGTCAACGCGCAACGTTTGTAGCATGGGCTCAGGCAAGGAAAGATCATCGTTTTTATTCACGGTCACCCCTGCATCTATGATGGCACGAGCGATATCTTTTGCCTCGCTGAGTGAGTGCATCTCATACGTCCCGCATTGATACTCGTTGAGCTCAGGGATCTTGTCTTGCGATGGCACAACCAGCACATCTTCCATCGCCAGTTCCCATGCTTTCGCCACCTCAGGCTCTTGGGGCTCCCCAATCAGGCTCATGTAGAAGCCAGTACGACACCCCATCGGCGAGATATCAATGATCTCCACCTTGTCGCTGTTGAGGTGGTTACGCATAAAGCCGGCAAACAGGTGCTCGAGCGTGTGGATCCCTTTTTCCGTCAAGTGCTCTTCGTTAGGGCGACAAAAACGAAGGTCAAAAACGGTAATCGTATCACCGCTGGGCGTTTGCATCGTTTTGGCGATCCGCACTGCTGGCGCATGCATACGTGTATGATCAACCGTAAAACTATCTAGTAGTGGCATCTTACCTCCTTTACTCCTCGCGGTGCCCCCTTAAAATGGCCACCAGCTCAGATTATCCTCGAGTCGTTGTCGGCAACCTTTTAGCTGCCAACCGTAGTCCTTTGCTTGTTGTTCGACTTTACGCGCCACGCGTTTTAACCCGGGTTTCCCCTCAAACGAGCCGCGCTGAAACCCACCTCTACCTTCATGGTAAGCCAAATACTGGCGATACACATCCCATTTAGACACCCCGAGTTGGCGGTAGGTTGCATCGGTATACCAACCAATAAACTGCAACGCATCGGCAAAGTCGGTGCGGGAGCCGCCATTGTCTGTGGCTTTTTGATAATCAGACCAAGCCGGGTCTTGCGCCTGCGCATAGCCATAGGCACTGCTAACACGCCCCCACGGCAAGATGCCCAACACATAATCACGGGGTGGCAGGGCATCATGCACAAACGCGCTCTCTTGCTTGACGAACGCCATGGCCACTTGGATGGGCGTTCCCCAATCCGCTTCCATCTCAACCGCTGCTTCAAACCAATCTGGGTGTTGGTCGAATATCTCACAGAGGTTATTGGGATTATCCGGTGGTGGCGTGGCACATCCTGATACCATCACCACGGTGAAGAATGCGCCAATATGACGGAAAAAGCGCTTCCTGCTCATCGTCGTCCGTCCAATTACCAGCTTTCGGCCATGGGCACGTCTTTAAAATAAGCATTCAAAAAAGCTTCAAAGCTTTGTGTATCGCTTTCTTCGACCGCTTTTTGACGCGCGACGCTCTCTTTGGCTTCTTGTAAAAAGTCGGCATCACTGTGGATCTTGTAAGGCACATCCGCTAGCGCCGCTTTATGGTCACGAGCAAGGCCTAGCCCTAGGCCGCCGATACCGCCTTGCGCGATCACGTCTGCCAGAACACGACCAGATAGCGTGAGTTCTGGGTTATCAAAACAGGCGATCATTTTATCACATACGGTTTCATAGCGATGGTCGTCGACCGCGCGATCCATGACTTTCGCCAACTGCTTAAGCTCACCCATCACTTGTAACCCCCACTCTGCTTGCGTCAGGGTCTCGCCCTCACATCCTGTTGTTAGGGTTAATCCTGGTTTGCGGCCTTCGAGTACAATCTTGTTCCAATTGTCACGCCAGCAATTGAGTTCAGGGTCGGTCATCGGCTCAGAAGGCGATAACGCACACCAGGAGACAAAGAGATCAAGAAAATGGATCTGATCCTCTTCAATCCCCACCGGGCTGTATGGGTTGACGTCCAAAGAGCGCACCTCAATGTACTCGACACCGCCTCGCTCAAGCGCTTCGGTCGGCTTTTCACCGCTGTCGGCATTCCGTTTGGGGCGTATAGGCGCATAGAGCTCGTTTTCAATTTGCAGCACATTGGTGTTGAGCTGACGATACGTCTCGCCATCACGAATACCTAGCTTGGCAAACGCCTGTGAGGGAGTACGAATCGCGCTTCTTAAACCTTCAAGGTATTGTTCTAGGGTGTTAAAACCAATTTTCAGATCCGCTTGCGCATTATTGGTATACCCTAAATCACTCAAGCGCAGCGACGTTGCATAGGGTAAGTAACACGTACCTGACGGCATATGCTCAAAGGGCAACTGGCTTTGCGCATGCTTGATAAACGAGCCACATAACGCAGGTGACGCACCAAATAGATAAGGGATCATCCAACCATGGCGATAATAATTACGAATAAGATCAAAGTAACCTTGGGTGACTGACGCTTGGCTTACCGTGTCTGAGTGGTACAGATGCTGCCAAAATGTCTCAGGCAAAGAGATGTTAAAATGTACCCCTGAGATCACTTGCATCACACTGCCATAGCGATGCTTGAGCCCTTGGCGATACAAGGTCTTCATCCGCCCAATATTTGAGCTGCCGTATTGCGCTAAGGTGATATCGTCTTCGGATGCCACCACGCACGGCATTGACATAGGCCACAACTGTTCGTCGCTCATTTGCTGATAGGTAAAGCGATGGATATCCTGCAACTCATCCAGCATCCCTTTCACCGACGTGTTAACCGGCGTAATAAACTCCAACAGTGATTCAGCAAAATCCGTCGTGATCCAACGGTGTGTCAGCGCGGATCCAAGTGTCTCTGGATGCGCCGTTTGCGCTAAATGACCTGCTGGCGTAATGCGTAATGCCTCGCGCTCCAATCCGCGGCCAATCCCCTTTAATGCATCTGGGTTTTGCGCTAAACGCGCTAACCGTTGGGTAAAGTCAGTCAAAATGTATCTCTTATTTTTTTAAGCTGCATGGCGGTCAATATAAACAAGCTATTACTCAAAAGCCATCACGCAGCGGAGTAAGTTTATCCAAATAGGCTTATCGGTAATCGAGCGCTAACGTGCGCACTGGCAAGCCAAGTTGACGTAAGCTATCACCAAGACGAGAGGCATCCCCGACCACAATAATTTGATAGTCGTTAGGATCAAACCAACGTGCCGCCTGGGCATTCAGCTGTTGCAATGAGATTGATTGCAATAAGGCTTTTTGTGCCTCTCGGTAGTTGTCGTCTAAATCAAAGGCTTCAATATGTGCTATCAAGCCTGCTTTTTCCCATGGCGTTTCATAACTCAGCGCATCACGCTGACCACTCGATTGACGCAGATAGGCCAATTCTTGTGCCGAAAAGCCATTTTCTTGTGCATGCGCCATCTCTTGCCATAGCGCTTTAATCGCATCGTGCGTCGCATCAGCACGTACATCGGTACTGACTTCTATGGTGCCTGTCTGTCGGCCTCCATAAACACCACTGTGCGCGCCATAGGTATAACCTTTATCTTGACGCAAGTTTTGATTCAGGCGCGCATTAAAATTGCCCCCTAAATTAAAGTTGGCCAAGCGGGTTTTAAACATCGGGCCGGTGGCATCGTATGGCATACCATGGCGCACCATACGAATACTGGTTTGTGGGGCTTGCGGTTTATCTACCAGCCAAATTTGTGCCTGGTCGTAGTCTTTCGGGACAGCACGCGCCACCTGAGCCGTAGGCTGCGTTTGCGCTTGCCACGGTGTGATCCGGTTGGCGAGATTGATCGCATGTTCACGAGAAAGGTCGCCCACCACAATCAGTTGGCTGCCTCGCAATACGTAGTGCTGGCGATAGAAGTGTTTAACATCGTCAAGTGTCATCGCTGCAATATCTTCCGCGACGCCGCCCTCTGGCGCTCGGAAGGTGGCATCTTGATATAACAGCTGGTTTGTCGCTTGGCTGGCTAGCCAGCCTGCATCATCGGCGCGAGATGCCAGACCTTCCAACAACTGGGCTTTAACACGGTCAAAATCTTCATCTGCAAAGGTCGGCGCGCGCAAGGTTTTATTCACGAGTTTCAGGGTCTCACCCAGGTGCTTTTTCAGTGATGTTACCGTGATTTGTGTATGGTAACTGTCCGCGTCGATATTGACTTGACTGCCCAGCTTGTCTAAGGCTCGAGTGAGCTCAGCGGCCGACATACCTGCCGCGCCCTCGGTCACCATGGTTGCCGTTAAGTTAGCGATACCTCGCTGATCGTTAGGCTCCATCAAGGTGCCGGCAGGTAAACGAAGCTGCAAGGTGACCGTGGGTGTCTCGCGACTCACTGTGCCTGCCAGATGCATCCCATTGTCCAAGTCGGCCCGATAAATGCGTGGCACATTAACCGTGACACTCCCATTAGGAGCCGGGATCTGGGTGCGATCGAAATTTTCTGGGGGTTCACGTCGTGCTAACGTGTCGTGCTGGCTTTGCGTCTGTGCCTGTTCATATTCTGGACGTTGATAGATAAAATTCGCGGGCGCAGCGACCAAGTCCGTCCGTCCAATAGGGACCACACTGGTGTTTACTGCGGGCTGATCTTTTATCCACTGCCGATAGCTTTCCATCACCTTGTCAGGGGTCACCGCATTCAGGCGTGAAAGGCGCTGATTCATACGGTTTGCATCACCGTAGAGCGTATAATCACTGGCCAGCTGTGAGACCTTACCGTCGACACTTTGTAGCGCAAAGATATTATCGGCTTCCACCATGGATTGGATTTGGTTGATATCCTCGTCACTGACGCCTTTTGCCTCAAACTGCGTCATGGTTTGCGCTAACAAGGTACGGATCTCAGCCAGAGATTGACCTTGGCGACCGACACCGTAGACCTCAAACGTACAAGCTAGCTCACCACACTGGTGCGATGCGCCTGCACTTAACAGCTGCCCCGTTTGTACCAGGGATTGATAAAGGACACTGTCACGCCCTTGCCCCAATACATTGGCCAGTACCCCCAGGCGCGTCGTGGTGTCCGTCTCAGGCACACTGGTAGGAAAGGTCATCACCAATACCGGTTGCGATACCTTATCTTCCAATGTCACAAAGCGAGAGCCGTCCAGCGTGACCGGTTGCGGTTTCGCCTCTGGTATTGATGGGCCTTGAGGAATATCACCAAAGTATTTTTTCACCCACGCTAAGGTTGTCTGAACATCAATGTCGCCACCAATGGTCAAGGTGGCATTATTCGGCCCATACCAGCGCAGGAAGAATTGCTTGAGATCGCCAACATCGACACGGTTAAGGTCCTCAACATAACCAATCACCGGCCATGAGTATGGGTGACCCTCAGGGTAGAGTGCTTGATTAATGGTCTCGTTAACGCGGCCATACGGGACATTGTCTATCCGAAATGCCCGTTCGTTTTTCACCGTGTCACGCTGCACTTCAAATTTGCGCTGAGAGACCGCATCCAGCAAAAAGCCCATGCGATCAGATTCAAGCCAAAGGACACGCTCAAGCTCGTTGGCCGGTACGGTCTGGTAATACTGGGTGGTGTCGCGATTGGTCGAGCCATTGTTATAGCCCCCCACCTCTTTAATACGTTTTCCGTGATCATCTACGTGCTCAGAGCCTTCAAACATCATATGTTCAAAAAAATGCGCAAAGCCTGATTTTCCCG
This sequence comes from Salinivibrio siamensis, assembly GCF_001996005.1. Classification (GTDB taxonomy): domain Bacteria; phylum Pseudomonadota; class Gammaproteobacteria; order Enterobacterales; family Vibrionaceae; genus Salinivibrio; species Salinivibrio siamensis. Next base: position 97,732 of record NZ_MUFB01000001.1, read on the forward strand.
ACTCTTCTCGGGCAGAGCCCACATGGTAACGTACATCAACATTGACAAGAGGGTCGGAGTGATCCTCATGCAACAACACCGTCAGTCCATTATCTAATTCAAATTGCTGATACGGGACTTGCGCACTCCCTGGCGGAGGCGCGACGGTTTTAATCCAAGTGACGCCCTCAGGTGTTTGGGTTGGGGCTGAGCCAGTCAACTGGCATCCAGACAACACAGATAGAAAGAAAAACGTGGCAAGCAATAAACGTGGCATATGATAGTTCCTAACCCGCTACCCAACGGATTGAGATGACAATCACTAGGTAGCGCGATGCTTTTGCAACAAAGATAATCAGCCAGCACCAAGATTGTCGAAGGCGCAGCCAACCGGCAACCACGCAAAGCGGATCACCAATAATCGGTACCCAGCTTAATAGCAAGGCAGCATAACCATAGCGTTGCAGCCCAGCGAGCGCTCGGCGGTGCCATGATTGATGCGGTTGATAATCAGGCAGCCAACGCCCGATGGCGTAATTGGTCATGCCACCGAGTGTGTTGCCTACCGTGGCAATCGCCACAACGATCCCATCCGCGAATGAGTGCTGAGTTAATAAATACACCAAGTTGGCCTCAGAGCCACCTGGCAATAAGGTCGCACCTAAAAAGCTGGTGGCAAACAGCGTTGCCAGCAGCACCCAATCGTCCATTCGACCCCATGTATTATCATTGGTTCAGCACGAGCTCCCTACGACGCCACGGCCTCATCAACCCGACGAGAGCCGGAAGACGAAGCCCTGAGGTTAAGACGAAGGCATTTCCAACACACGTTTACCGCGAGTATGGCCTGCCTCGAGTGCGTAATGTGCCTGCGCGCCCTGCTCAAGCGGGTAGACCGCAGCGATATCGATCTTAAGTTCACCTTGGTCCAGCATATCGAGCAAGCGCTGGGTCTGCCAAGTATTTGGATCAACCAACATACCTGTCGCCTTCAGCCCTCGCTCGGCAGCGGCGGAGGTAATGGTATCGCGCGTATTGGTGGGGACTGTGACGATACGCCCACCTGTTTTTAGGCTTGCTAATGCATCAATGGCGGTGTCCCCTCCCACCAAATCAATCACCAGATCAAATTCACCATTGCCGGTGGCCCAATGCGCTTGATGGTAATCGATCGGGGTCGCGTCCAGTTGACGTAGAAAGGCATGATTGTTTTCAGAGGCAGTGGCATAAACCTGCGCCCCGAGACGCACGGCCAACTGGACCGCAAGGTGCCCGACGCCGCCGGCGCCCGCTAAAATCAATACTTTTTCATCACGCACCAGTTTACCATGCTCAAGCGCTTGCCAAGCCGTCAGCCCAGCCAATGGTACTGCGGCGGCATCTACCATTGGCACACTTGGCGGTACTGTTGATAATAATCCGGCGTCAGCGACCACATATTGGCTGTATCCCCCGCCTTCGGTCGGAAAGCCAATCATCCCAGCGACACGATCCCCGACATCAAACTTGCTTTCATTGGTGCCATTCGCCACCACAACACCTGCAACATCATAGCCAGGCACCCAAGGCAAATGATCGCGATTATGCTCAGCGGCCCAGCCGAGTCCGGCACGCGTTTTCACATCAATGGGGTTAACGCCTGCAGCCTTCACTTGAATCAGCACCTGTTCTTCAGAGGGAGAAGGAATCGAACGGTTGACCGGGGTAAGTACCTCTGGTGCGCCAAATTCAGTGATTGCAAGAGAGAGATTGTTCGACATATTGACTCCTTTCGCATGCCATTGTGCTTATGCTGGCGTATACAGTAATGGTATTTGCCTTAACGAAGAGATTAAGCACAGAGCCATTGCAAAGCGTAAACCTCTAGTCTTAACAAAAAAAGCGGCAGACTCAATGCCTACCGCTATTTTCTTTTTATCTGCTTGATGTCAAATCACTGACGATTAGCCAACCAGCGCCAACAAAATACCGGCCGCCACCGCAGACCCCAGGACACCAGCCACATTTGGCCCCATCGCATGCATTAGTAAGAAGTTATGCGGGTTAGCATCCAATCCGACCTTGTTAACCACACGGGCGGCCATGGGAACCGCCGACACCCCAGCCGCACCAATCAATGGGTTGATAGGGTCGCGGCTAAAGCGATTAAGGAGTTTAGCCATCAGTACGCCTGTTCCCGTCCCGATGCTGAACGCGACTGCGCCCAATACCAAGATGCCAAGGGTTTCAAACTGGAGGAACTTGTCGGCTTCCAATTTGGAGCCCACAGCCAGACCGAGAAAAATGGTAACAATGTTGATCAGCTCATTCTGGGCAGTGCCCGATAAGCGATCCACCACGCCACACTCTCGCATCAAGTTACCGAGGCAGAACATACCAACCAGCGGCGTTGCCGAGGGCAAAAATAAGATGGTCATCATCAGTACCGCCAACGGAAACAGCACTTTCTCGGTTTTCGACACATGACGAAGTTGCTTCATCTCAATCTTGCGTTCACTTGCAGAGGTGAACAACTTCATGATCGGGGGCTGAATAATCGGTACCAGTGCCATATAGCTGTACGCCGCCACGGCAATGGCCCCGAGCAAGTCCGGCGATAATCGACTGGCGAGGAAGATAGCCGTCGGCCCATCCGCACCACCAATGATCGCGATGGAGGCCGCATCTTGCAGGCTAAACGCCATGCCTGGCACCAAGTTAAGTAAAATGGCACCAAACAAAGTGGCAAAAATACCAAACTGTGCCGCCGCACCCAGCAACAAGGTGCGCGGGTTAGCAATCAGCGCGCCAAAATCGGTCATCGCCCCCACCCCCATAAAGATCAGGAGGGGGAACACGCCAGTATCAATCCCGACATGATAGACGTAGTAAAGCAGGCCGCCCGGCTCGTTAAAGCCCGCATTGGGAATATTCGCTAATATCGCCCCAAAACCGATAGGTAACAAAAGCAAGGGCTCAAAGCCGCGCCTAATCGCTAAAAAGAGTAATAGGCAGCCCACGGCAATCATTACAAGCTGTGGCCACTGGAAGTTTGCCAGTCCAGTTTCCGACCACAGGATCATTAATCCTTCCATGCTGCCCTCTTATCCTAAGTGCAATAACGGCATGCCAACGGTCACGGCATCGCCTTCTTTCACTTGTACATCTTGGACAGTGCCCGCATGGGCTGCCCGCACCTCGGTTTCCATCTTCATCGCTTCCAAAATGATTAGGACATCACCTTCCTGCACGTGCTCACCAGGGGTCACCATCACTTTAAAGATGTTGCCTGCCAAAGGTGCCGTTACCGGCTCAAGGTTGCTTGGTGCGGCTTGAGGGGCTGGCGCACTCGCCGACGCTGACACCTGACTCACTGGCTGAATGTCACCCAGCGCCCCATCTGGCCCTACATCTACCTGATAGACCTGGCCGTTAACACGCACACTATAGGTTTCCACGTCGCCACTGCCTGATGGCTGAGGAGCGGCGGACGCAGAGGCTGGCTCCCCGGTTGGTGCCGGTTCAAATGCTTCAGGGTTACCTCGGTTTTGTAAGAACTTCCATCCCACCTGCGGGAACAGGGCGTAAGTCAGCACATCATCAATGGTCTGCTCCGCCAAGGTGACATTCTCGGCCGCGGCTTTGTCGGTCAGTGTTTGGGTCAGGGCATCCATTTCCGGTGCCAGTTTATCGGCAGGACGACAAGTGATCGCCTCTTCGCCGTCTAACACGCGAGCCTGGAGGGTGGCATTAACCGGCGCGGGGGCTTTCCCATACTCCCCTTTCAAAAGGGCCGCCGTTTCTTTGGTAATGCTCTTGTAGCGCTCACCGGTTAGCACGTTAATGACCGACTGAGAGCCGACAATTTGCGAGGTCGGGGTGACTAAGGGGATATAGCCTAAATCTTCACGAACCCGAGGAATTTCCTCTAACACCTCGTCCATTTTGTCGGCCGCCCCCTGCTCTTTGAGCTGGCTCTCCATATTGGTCAGCATGCCACCGGGCACTTGTGCTATCAAAATACGTGAGTCGACCCCTTTGAGCTGCCCTTCAAATTGCGCGTACTTTTTGCGCACAGTACGGAAATAAGCCGCAATCGACTCTAGCTTGTTCAGATCAAGCTGCGTGTCACGCTCAGTGCCTTCGAGCATCGCCACCACAGTTTCCGTCGGCGTGTGTCCGTATGTCTGGCTCATGGAAGAAATGGCAGTATCGAGTACATCCAAGCCTGCTTCAACCGCCTTGACGGCCGTGGCCGTCGATAGCCCCGTCGTCGCGTGACAGTGCAAGGATAAAGGGATATCACAGGCTGCTTTGATGCGGCTTACAAGCTCGTGCGCTTCATAAGGTTTTAATAAACCAGACATGTCTTTAATACATAACGAGTGGCAGCCAAGATCTTCCAACTGTTTGGCCAAATCTGTCCAAGTGTCCATGGTGTGCACTGGACTGGTGGTGTAGGAGATCGTGCCTTGCGCATGCGCACCGACATCCACCGCCGCCCCCACTGCTGCTTGGAAGTTACGGACATCATTCATGGCATCAAAAATTCGGAACACATCCATGCCATTTGCATGTGCGCGCTCGACAAATTTGTGCACCACATCATCAGCGTAGTGGCGATAACCTAACAGGTTCTGACCACGTAGCAGCATCTGCATMGGGGTATTTGGCATCGCTTTTTTGAGCTCTCGCAAGCGTACCCAAGGATCTTCCCCCAGATAGCGAATACAAGCATCAAAGGTCGCCCCACCCCAGGTTTCCAATGACCAAAAACCAATTTGATCCAGCTCGGCAGCAATTGGCAACATATCGTCCAAACGCAGACGTGTGGCAAACAACGACTGATGGGCATCGCGCAATACCACATCGGTAATAGCTAACGGCGTAGACATAACAAACTCCTTTTTTATATGTGCCTGACCACTCAACGGTGACGTTGGCGGTACTGCTGAACAGCCACAGTGATCGCGGCAATCACATCCGATGACGGCTGTGATGCGTCAGGTGCAGCTTGGGCTTTGGGCTGAGCGGCCGCGTTCGCCGCGGCAGGTGGGAGAGGGTCGCCAAAACGTTCCAGTTGGCGGACCAAAAAAATTAATATCGAGAGAAATACAAACACAACAACCATGCCAGTTAACATCAGCATCATTGCCTGTTCTAAAAGCGGGCCTAAATCCATGATTTTCTTCCTTGTCACACTCACTCTTGCTTACACCGAAGCAGTGATTGCCCCCGTTATTATCCATTTATCTTGGTGGCAAATTCATCATCGGCGTTCAAAATACTAACAATTCGCATAAATGACAATCTGACTATTGCGTTTTTGTTACCTCATAACGTCCGTTAATGGGCATTTTCACTCACTGATTAAAAAAGACGGATCAACGGGATGTTTATGCAAACTCACGGTCAGCAGGCGAATAACAACGGCGAGCGGCAGAGCGCGACTGTAAAGAAAAGCAATGCCAGCTTCACGACTGTGGCACTTATGGAAAAAGCGTTTTTCCGAAAGCGACCAAGATCGTTGATAGCCGGGCACGACAAACATTCCGGGACGATAAACAGCCAGAAGGTAAACGTGTTGAAATAAGAGGACGTCACAGAAACGAGGATGAAGACGCGAAAACGGTCGGTTTTGCCCGATTGGCGACAAGTCATGTCGCGAGGCGATGTGCGAAGGGGAGCCAAAATGGCGCGTCCGGGAGGATTCGAACCTCCGACCGCCTGGTTCGTAGCCAGGTACTCTATCCAGCTGAGCTACGGACGCGCTGACGGATTGGCTAAGATTGAAGATGGCGCGCTCGGGAGGATTCGAACCTCCGACCGCCTGGTTCGTAGCCAGGTACTCTATCCAGCTGAGCTACGAGCGCGTGTCGTCAATCTTACGTTCATCATGAACAATCTTGCGGGTCTTCCGTGAAGAGATGGCGCGTCCGGGAGGATTCGAACCTCCGACCGCCTGGTTCGTAGCCAGGTACTCTATCCAGCTGAGCTACGGACGCACATCTTACTACAAGGCAGGCTTGTAAATCATGGCGGTGAGGGAGGGATTCGAACCCTCGATACGGCTACAAACCGTATACTCCCTTAGCAGGGGAGCGCCTTCAGCCACTCGGCCACCTCACCGCAAGTAGTGGCGCGTCCGGGAGGATTCGAACCTCCGACCGCCTGGTTCGTAGCCAGGTACTCTATCCAGCTGAGCTACGGACGCGCATCTATCTTGCTTGCAACAACATGGCGGTGAGGGAGGGATTCGAACCCTCGATACGGCTACAAACCGTATACTCCCTTAGCAGGGGAGCGCCTTCAGCCACTCGGCCACCTCACCGTCGCTGCGGGTGCACATATTACTTTGAGCCACATATATGTCAAACACTTTTCTGGCAAAAATCGTCTTGCCACCAACAAATGGACAATTATCACCCACAGCCCGATTTTATTGTTGGATTTATCGCCGTTTCATTCTGATTTTATGGGAAAAGCGGCGATAAAAAAGGCCGACCTGTGGTCGACCTCTTCTTGCCTTGTTAGTAGTCGCTCTGACCACCTGAAGGCGCGCCTTTTTCGGCCTGAATACGCATGTAGATCTCTTCACGATGAACCGAAACATCTTTCGGTGCATTCACACCAATACGGACTTGGTTACCTTTTACACCCAATACAGTGACAGTGACTTCATCACCAATCATCAAGGTTTCGCCCACACGGCGAGTTAAAATCAGCATGCTTCTACTCCTTGAGTATCAATCTTTTACTTATTCAATTAGTGTCTGAGCCAGATAACCCGCCAGCGTATCGGCCCGTTACCTGTGATCGTTGGATTCTTTCCCTGCTCATGATGCCAATACGGGCGCTTACTCGCGTCCGTATTCCACACTATGGCCGAATTATCACACCATATCCAGAAAAGGGCAGAGAAATTTACTGTTTTATCATCATGCCGTTAGCCGTGGAGGCGATTGACCTGAGATAACAGTGTAAGAGAAATCTGTACTGCATTGGCCAGCGTGGCGACAAAATCTAACCAATATCACGTCTTACCGCTGACACAGCGCTTAAGGCGTTGCACTATACAGAATCAGAAAAAAAGTGCAATTATTAATCTAGATCACAAAAAAGGGTCGCAATACGCGACCCTCTTGACTTTTCAATAAAAACAAAAGTGTATTACAACTGCTCAGTGAGCCATGTCTCTGCTGAGGCTAGCGCGCTAGGCAGTGCACTCACATCACTGCCCCCCGCTTGCGCCATATCAGGACGACCACCGCCTTTGCCACCCACTTGTTGCGCGACAAGGTTGACCAGTTCACCCGCTTTTACCGTGCCGGTCAAATCCTTGGTGACACCCGCAATCAGGCCGACTTTGTCATTGGCCACATTGCCGAGCAGCACGATACCGCTACCCATTTGGTTTTTCAGATCATCAACCATACTACGTAGCGCTTTGTTATCCGCGCCATCAAGTTGGCTAATCAACACTTTTACCCCGTTTAGCTCACGGACTTGATTGATCAGCCCAGCACTTTCTTGTGCGGCCAATTTCTGCTTAAGCTGCTGAATTTGTTTTTCTAACGCTTTCGCTTTGCTCTGGGCATCGTCAAGCTTGGCTTCATAGTCCGCCTGTTGCTGATAAACGCTATCAATGGCCGCTTGCCCGGTAATGGCTTCAATACGACGCACACCAGCCGCGATACCCGCTTCCGAGACGATTTTAAACATCCCAATGTCACCTGTACGCGTCGCGTGTGTCCCGCCACACAGCTCGATAGAGAAGTCGCCCATGCTCAGTACGCGCACTTGGTCATCGTACTTCTCACCAAACAGTGCCATCGCCCCTTTTTGCTTGGCAGCTTCGATATCCATCACCTCAGTCTGCACGGGGCTATTTTCACGGATTTGCTGATTCACGATCCGCTCAACCGCTTTGAGTTCATCAGCGGTGACAGGTTCAAGGTGTGAGAAGTCAAAACGCAACCCATCAGGCCGGACGAGCGAGCCTTTCTGCGCAATGTGCTCCCCCAGTACCTCACGCAGCGCGGCGTGCAGTAAGTGAGTGGCGGAGTGATTCATCGCTACCGCGTGACGACGCTCTGCATCGACGCGAGCGGTTGCTTGTGTCCCGACACTCAGTTGCCCTTCCGACAAGCTACCGTAATGCGCAATGGCTTGCCCCGCTTTTTGGGTATCCGTCACGATAAATTGCCCTTGGTCTGTTTCTATCACCCCTGTATCACCACACTGGCCACCAGCCTCGGCGTAGAAAGGGGTGTGGTCAAGGATCACGACCGCTTTATCGCCTGATACCAGGCTATCAACGGTGTCTCCGTCGACAAAAATCTCAGTGATCTGGCCGGTGCCTTCTGTCCCTGTGTAACCACAAAAATCCGAGCCATGCTCCACTTTTATCGCTTGGTTGTAGTCGGTGCCAAACTGCCCGGCTTCCCGCGCGCGCTGACGCTGCGCTGCCATCGCCGCTTCAAAGCCGGCTTCATCAATACGATAACCGCGCTCACGCGCAACATCGTTAGTTAAGTCTGCTGGGAAGCCGTATGTGTCATAGAGTTTGAAGACAGTTTCGCCATCCAACTCGTCACCCTTAACCTTGTCCAAAGCCTCTTCCAACATCAACATGCCACGCTCAAGCGTGCGGCCAAAGTTGTCTTCTTCAATCTTAAGGACTTTTTCCACCATGGTTTGCTGCGCACGCAAGTCTTCACCTGCCGTCCCCATGATGGTGGCGAGAGGACCAACCAACTTGTAGAAAAACGCGTCTTTGCTGCCGAGCTTGTTACCATGACGAACCGCGCGGCGAATAATACGGCGCAACACATAGCCCCGCCCTTCGTTCGATGGCATCACGCCATCAACAATCAAATACGCACAAGAGCGGATATGGTCTGCCACCACGCGCAAAGACTGGTTAGTCAGATCTTCAACCCCGATGATCTCCGCGACTTGCTTAATTAATTGCTGGAAAACATCAATTTCATAGTTGGAATGGACGCCCTGCTTGATGGCCGCAATCCGCTCAATCCCCATGCCGGTATCCACTGACGGCTTAGGTAGGTTCTCCATCGTACCGTCAGCTTGACGATTGAATTGCATAAAGACGATATTCCAGATCTCAATGAAGCGATCTCCGTCTTCTTCTGGCGTGCCTGGAGGACCGCCCCAGATATGCTCACCGTGATCATAAAAGATCTCACTGCATGGTCCGCATGGCCCAGTATCGCCCATTTGCCAAAAGTTGTCTGACTCGTAAGGCTTACCGTCTTCCTTATCACCAATACGCACAATGCGATCCGCAGGCACGCCAATTTGCTGGTGCCAAATATCGAACGCTTCGTCATCGGTTTTGTAAACAGTCACCAGTAGCTTTTCTTTTGGCAAGCCAATCGTTTCAGTCAAAAACGTCCACGCGTACTGAATCGCATCTTGCTTGAAGTAATCACCGAAGCTGAAATTGCCGAGCATTTCAAAGAAGGTATGATGGCGCGCGGTAAAACCGACGTTTTCAAGGTCGTTGTGTTTGCCGCCCGCCCGCACACAACGCTGTGCTGACGTTGCACGCGTGTAGTCACGCTTTTCAACCCCTAAAAAGGTGTCTTTAAACTGGTTCATTCCTGCGTTGGTAAACAAAAGCGTTGGGTCATCGGCAGGCACGAGCGACGAGCTAGGCACAATCTGGTGCCCTTTGCTTTCAAAGAACTTGAGAAACGCTGTACGGATCTCATCAGTGCTCATATACATTGGCTAATCCTGATAATCGAATATTGCGTTAGCAACCAGATATGGTCGTGACGCGATGGAAGCATGGTTTTATTTACGCCATTGTAAACAACCGATCGCGTGCGGAAAAGAGACAGAGTGGGATTGGTTTAGAAATGGGTGTCCGGATCGTCGTGACTGAGTGCGTATTGGATTTGATCAAAGTTAAAGCCACGTGACTGTAAAAAGCGCATGCGTTTGGCTTTTTCCTTTTGCTCGGCAGGCGGAAGGCGACCATCGAGATCGGCATATTTACGCTCTGCGGTCTCTCTGGCTAGCGCATACCAGTCAACCTCCTGCTCCTGTTCGGCGCGTGATAATAACTCAGTGTCGATACCTTTTCGCTTGGCGTCTTGGCAAATACGTAACCAGCCATGGTGTTTACTTACACCTTGGCGCAACAAGCTGGCCGCAAAGCGGGCATCATCCAACCACCCACGCGCCAGACACTGCTCCAGTGTGATGTCGATGGTGTCTTGGTCAAAGCCGCGTTGCGACAGTTTTTGCTGCAGTTCGTGAACAGAGTGGTCACGGCGGGCCAATAAACCCACCGCAACCTCTTGGCACGACGCGGCCATTACAGTTGGTCGTCCTCGGTTTCTGCTTCCGCGTTCGCGTCGACCGCTTCGTTATTTAGCGCGGTTTGCAATAGCATCTCACGCAAGGTGGTATCGATTTCTTCAGCGACGTGCGGGTTTTCTTTTAGGTATTTGCATGCGTTTGCTTTGCCCTGGCCAATTTTATCGCCTTTGTAGCTATACCAAGCACCAGCTTTTTCTACCAGCTTGTGTTTTACGCCCAAGTCCACTAATTCACCTTGCAAGTTAATGCCTTGGCCGTAAAGGATTTGGAACTCGGCTTGTTTGAAGGGTGCAGCGACTTTGTTTTTTACTACTTTGACGCGGGTTTCGTTCCCCACCACTTCGTCACCTTCTTTAATCGCACCAATGCGGCGAATATCCAAGCGAACCGAGGCGTAGAATTTTAACGCGTTACCCCCAGTCGTGGTTTCTGGGTTACCAAACATCACACCAATTTTCATGCGAATTTGGTTGATGAATACCATCATGGTATTGCTGTTTTTGATGTTGGCTGTGAGCTTACGCATCGCTTGTGACAACATACGCGCTTGCAGACCCATGTGTGAGTCGCCCATCTCGCCTTCAATCTCAGCTTTAGGTGTCAATGCCGCTACCGAGTCAATGACGATCATATCGACAGCGCCCGAGCGTGTCAGTGCATCAGCGATTTCCAACGCTTGCTCACCGGTATCTGGCTGAGAGACCAAAAGGTTATCGATATCCACACCCAGCTTGCGCGCATAAATAGGGTCAAGGGCATGCTCAGCGTCGATAAAGGCACAGGTCTTACCCATTTTTTGTGCTTCGGCAATCGCTTCTAGCGTCAGCGTCGTTTTACCTGATGACTCTGGGCCATAGATTTCGATAATACGACCAAAAGGCAGGCCACCTGCACCTAGGGCGATATCGAGAGACAAAGAGCCGGTCGATACGGTTTCGATGTCCATAGTGCGGTCATCACCCAGACGCATGATTGAGCCTTTGCCAAATTGCTTTTCGATTTGTCCGAGTGCGGCTGCGAGCGCCTTTTCTTTGTTATCGTCCATTTCAGTCTCCAGGAAATAAAACGCTATCGCTATGCGATGAAAGCTATCAGTAATTGGGGCTAAGTATACTGTCCATTTATACAGTGTCTAGCCCTGTATAGAAAAAATCTTTGTGATGCGACACGCCTCCAGTTACGGAGACAAGCGCATGAGAGCATGTGACAACGCGTGCACGACCGTTTGTTCACGGACCGCGCGCCTATCACCCTCAAAATGACACACTTCAGTGTCGGTTTCGCCGCCATGCCAAGCCCATGCGAACCACACGGTGCCAACAGGTTTATCCGCACTGCCACCACTCGGGCCGGCGACACCGCTAACGGCAATCGCCAAGTCAGCGGCAGCCTCATTAAGTGCGCCCTCTGCCATGGCCGTTACCACAGGCTCACTGACCGCGCCGTATTGGGTCAATAAATCGTCTGGCACATGCACCTGTTGATGCTTAGCCTGGTTGCTATAGGTGACCCAAGCTTGCTGAAACCACTGCGAGCTACCCGGCACGTCCGTCAAGCAGTAAGCAATACCGCCACCGGTGCAAGACTCTGCGGTGGTCACCGTTAAGCCCGCATCCAATAAGGCGTCACCGAGTTGCTTTGCTAGCGAGAATAACTGTTCCACCATTCACTCCTTTTGTTTAGGGTGAAGAAACCGGTACCGCAACTTTACCCTTTGCCGTACGATCACGTATTCTACCTACCCTTTTCAATGTTCCATTTTGCAGGTCTAGTCGTGACAGTACAAGCGCTCGAAAAGCACACCCCTATGATGCAACAGTACCTCAAACTCAAGGCGCAGCACCCTGAAGAACTGCTGTTCTATCGCATGGGGGATTTTTACGAACTCTTTTACGACGATGCCAAACGTGCCTCTCAGCTTTTGGATATCTCGCTGACTAAGCGCGGCAGCTCAGGCGGTGAACCGATCCCCATGGCGGGTGTGCCCTTTCATGCCGTAGAGGGATATTTAGCCAAGCTGGTGCAGCTAGGAGAGCCGGTGGCGATTTGTGAACAGATCGGCGATCCCGCCACGAGTAAAGGCCCGGTTGAGCGCCAGGTGGTGCGAATCGTCACCCCCGGTACGGTATCGGATGAAGCGCTGCTTAGCGARCGGGTTGATAACTTGGTCGCCGCACTGACCTGTCATAACGACCAATTTGGTTTTGCCACCCTAGATATCACATCAGGGCGCTTCGTGCTGACTGAACCTGCCACCTACGAGCAAATGCAAGCGGAGCTGCAACGCACGCAACCGGCAGAGCTGCTTTACCCCGAAGACTTTCCCTACCCTGATTTACTTGCGGTGAGCCGCGGCGCAAGGCGTCGCCCCATTTGGGAGTTCGATCTCGACACTGCTCGCAGTCAACTGACCGGTCAATTTGGCACGCGCGATTTAGTCGGTTTTGGCGTGGAAGACTGTACGCTGGGGCTCTGTGCCGCTGGCTGTGTGTTGCAGTACGCCAAAGAAACCCAACGCACCGCGCTCCCCCATATTCGTGCCATCATCAAAGATCAGCAAGACACCGCTGTGGTGTTAGACGCTGCCACACGGCGCAATTTAGAGATCACCCAAAACCTCGCTGGCGGCACCGACAATACGCTGGCTGACGTTTTGGATCGGACGACGACGCCGATGGGCAGTCGCTTACTGAAGCGCTGGCTCCATCAACCTCTACGCGATAGCCATGTACTCAACCAACGTTTGGATGCAATCGGGACATTGCTTGATAGTGGCCTACACTCGGAATTAAGTGCAGCACTCAAACCTGTCGGCGACATTGAACGTGTACTGGCTCGCTTGGCAATGCGATCCGCCCGTCCGCGTGATATGGCAAGGCTGCGCACCGCATTAGCACAGCTGCCCGAGGTACAGACACTGCTCACCGAGCTGGATCACGGTGCGTTTTCCGATTACCTCACTGCCACCACACCGATGCCAGAGCTGCAAGATTTGCTCACCCGTGCAGTGGTCGAGAACCCGCCGGTGGTGATCCGTGATGGCGGTGTGATTGCGCCAGGTTACCACGCAGAACTGGATGAATGGCGCGACTTATCGGAAGGCGCATCACGCTACTTAGAAGAACTAGAAACCCGCGAGCGCGAGCAATATGGCATCGATACCCTGAAAGTGGGTTATAACCAAGTCCATGGCTTTTACATCCAAATCAGCCGCGCGCAAAGCGATCGGGTGCCGACACACTATGTCCGCCGGCAAACGCTTAAAAATGCAGAGCGTTACATTATCCCCGAATTAAAAGAGCACGAAGATAAAGTCTTAAGCTCTCGCTCTAATGCGTTAGCGTTAGAGAAGCGTTTGTGGGAAGAGTTGTTTGATTTGTTACTGCCACACTTGGCCCAGCTGCAACATGCCTCTGAAGCGCTCTCTGGGCTCGATGTACTATGTAACCTCGCCGAGCGAGCAGATACACTCAATTATCATCGCCCCACCCTTGGCGACAAACCGGGGATCAATATTGAGGCCGGTCGCCATCCTGTGGTTGAACAAGTGATGACTGACCCTTTTATTCCCAACCCCATCGCCTTAAGTCCTGAGCGCCGAATGTTGATCATTACCGGTCCTAATATGGGAGGTAAATCCACTTATATGCGCCAAACCGCGTTGATCACCTTGCTGAGTCATATTGGTGCTTATGTGCCCGCCGATCGTGCAACCATTGGGCCCGTCGATCGCATTTTCACTCGTATTGGTGCCTCTGATGATCTCGCTTCCGGCCGCTCCACATTTATGGTGGAAATGACAGAAACCGCCAATATTCTCCACAATGCAACTGCTAACAGCTTGGTGTTGATGGACGAGATTGGCCGCGGTACCAGCACCTACGATGGCTTATCTTTGGCGTGGGCCAGCGCGGAATGGTTGGCAGAGAAAATCCAAGCAATGACCTTGTTTGCCACCCATTATTTCGAACTCACTGAACTGCCAGGGCAAATGGAAGGCTTGGTGAATGTGCATCTTGATGCCATGGAGCATGGCGATGACATTGCGTTTATGCACGCGGTTCAGGAAGGGGCAGCCAGTAAGTCTTATGGTCTGGCCGTGGCGAGCCTCGCTGGCGTTCCCAAGCCGGTGATTCGGCGCGCCAAGCATAAACTGGCACAACTAGAGCAAAGCGGCCAACATACCATTCATGCTGAACAAACGGTCGGTGATCCAGCCCCCGCTCAGCTCGCCTTACTGCCTGAACCCAGCGAGCTGGATAACGCAGTCGATGCGTTAAACCCTGATGAGATGACCCCGCGGCAAGCCTTAGACGCCCTCTATGCCCTCAAGGCGTTACAGCAATCTCGCTAATCAGCCGCGCCGTCATCTTGCGAACCATCATGACCGCCAATAAAAAGGGACAGCCATGGCTGTCCCTTCATTTGCGTCTATGATTGTCAGTCTCGCGCTATGACTGATGCGAGATTGACAGCGCATTTATTGCTCAACGTTAAAGAGCGATTCAATGCTCAGTCCTTGATGCGTCAGCATGTCGCGCAAGCGGCGTAGCCCTTCCACCTGGATTTGCCGTACTCGCTCGCGAGTCAAACCAATCTCACGCCCCACATCTTCCAGCGTTGACGCTTCGTGACCCAAAAGTCCGAAACGACGTGATAACACTTCTCGCTGCTTAGGGTTAAGCTCTTGTAGCCACTGCACAATCGACTTTTTCATGTCATCGTCTTGTGTGGTGTACTCTGGGCCGTCTTGCTTCTCATCTGGAATGATGTCTAGCAAGGCTTTTTCTGAATCGCCGCCAATTGGGTTATCCACAGAGCCAATACGCTCGTTAAGACGAAGCATTCGGTTCACGTCTTCCACAGGCTTATCAAGCTGCGCCGCGATGTCTTCAGCGGTCAGCGGTCGGTTCATGGTCAAGCTTTTGCGCCAGCTCGCGCGCCGTGCGCAGATACACATTCAGCTCTTTCACCACGTGAATAGGCAGGCGAATGGTACGCGTTTGGTTCATGATGGCACGTTCAATGGTTTGACGAATCCACCAAGTTGCATAGGTTGAAAAGCGGAAGCCGCGTTCAGGGTCAAACTTCTCCACCGCACGGATCAAGCCGAGGTTTCCTTCTTCGACCAAATCGAGCAGCGCTAAACCACGGTTAGAATAGCGACGTGAGATTTTCACCACCAAGCGAAGATTACTCTCAATCATACGCTTGCGAGCAACCTCGTCACCGCGCAGCGCTCGACGTGCGTAGAGCACCTCTTCTTCAGCGGTAAGCAGCGGTGAGAAGCCAATTTCGCTGAGGTAGAGTTGGGTGGCATCAGAGGCCTTTGAAGTGGCCGCTTGTTGCTGTACTGCCTCTTCGACTTCTTCGAGCACCTCGTCAGCTTGTGCTTCCACAGTGTCGAATTCAACGTCTTGGTTCAAGCCGTCCAGTTTCTTTGCGGTATTTGTTTGGCTCATAGCGCCTCCCTTATGACGTAGCAGCTAAGCAGAACGCATTTCTGCTTATACCGGCCCCGTCACATTGGTGGCTGCGGCGATATCACCTTGGTTACCCTGTGCTACCGCTTTGGCAGATAATGTAACGGATTGACCGATTTTCCTTTGTAGCGAATTTCAAAATGCAACCGAACACTGTTTGCACCAGAACTGCCCATGGAAGCTATTTTCTGCCCCTTTTTGACAGCTTGGCCTTCTGAAACGTAAAAACTATCGTTATGCGCATAGGCGCTTAGATAATCATCATTGTGTTTCACTATTATTAATTTACCGTAACCCCGAAGCGCACTGCCGGCGTACACGACTTTTCCATCTGCCGCTGCCTGAATGCCCTGTCCTCGTTGTCCAGCAATATCTATGCCCTTATTGCCTCGCTCTGTGCTAGAAAATCGGGACACCATCCGGCCTCTGGTTGGCCATTGCCAGCTTATCTGTTGGTTAGATGGGCTGGCGGTCCGCTTGTTAACAGCTTGTTTACTTTTTTCTTTCGTTTGACTGTACCTCGACGATGACCCCGATTCAACGCCTTTTGTGCGTTCAGTCGCGGTTTTAGACTTCTTTTTTTCCTCGAATTTGCTAGGGTTGGCGCTTTTTCTAGAAGATGCTGCTGCCACGCTCGCGCTTGCAGCTGACGTTGTGGCAGAGGCCACATTTGTCGCGCCTGATGTGGATTGGGCCACGTCAGGGCGTTGGTAGGCGGGCTTCCACAAAGCCAGTGTCTGCCCGGGATAAATGGTATAGGGAGGCTGTAGATTGTTGTGTTCGATGATGTCGTCGATATCACGATCCGTGATATAAGCGATATAGTAGAGGGTATCGCCTTTCTTCACTTCGTAATAACTGCCGCGATAGCTGCCTCTATCAACGCTGGTATAGTCTGGTGTCACGCTGGATACCGGTGCCGGCCCTCGCCAGGAACAACCAGATATAACCACTAACAGTGACAGAAAAAGCGCGATTTTCATCTGTTTTTAAACACAGCTCCATCTCTGAGACAGTTTATGCCAGCTCACCTGCCACCAGGGGAACAAATTTAACCGATTCAACCGTCTCGGTGTGAAAAGTGGTGCCTTGGCGAGTGACGCGCATCAATATTTGCTCATCATCACCAATCGGAATAAGCATCACGCCGCCATCATTGAGCTGATCGCACAGCGCGTCGGGCACGTGGGCCGCGGCCGCTGTTACCATGATCGCATCATAAGGGCCCTTCGACGGCCACCCTTGCCAACCATCTCCATGTTTTGTCGACACATTATAAATATCTAGCTGCTTTAAGCGCCGTTTGGCCAGCATTTGTAATGGTTTGATCCGCTCGACAGAATAAACATGATCAACCAAGTTAGCGAGGACCGCTGTTTGATAACCCGATCCGGTGCCAATTTCCAAAATGCGACTATCGCGTCGCAAATTGAGCAATGATGTCATCTTAGCCACAATATAAGGTTGTGAAATAGTTTGTCCCCATCCAATAGGTAACGCATTGTTACCATAAGCTTGGTGGGTCATGGCTTCAGAGACAAATAAATGCCGAGGCACCGCCTGCATGGCGTTTAGCACATCGGTGTCAGTCACACCTTGTTGCTGCAAAAATTGAATAAGTGATTGCGCTTGACTCAACGTCTGCTTCCTTTATCACTGAGTATAAGTCTATTGAAACGGTTGCCGCCTCAATGCGGCTCACCAACGATGACGTACTTGCCGTCTACTCACTTAACCATTGTGAAAACACGCCTAGGGTATCATGGGCGGTTAAGTCTACCTGCAGTGGCGTAATAGAAACGTACTGCCCCGCAATGGCGTGAAAATCGGTTCCCGGCCCTGCATCTTGGGTTTGACCTGGCGCACCGACCCAGTATATCGGTTTGCCCCGCGGATCGCTTTGTTTTATCACGTCTTCGGCATGATGACGGGCGCCAAGACGTGTCACTTTCCACCCCTCTAGGCTATCGATTGGCACATCGGGCACATTAATATTAATGAGGCGGTGGCTGGGCGCGGCATGGCGCTGGTTCTTGGCTAAGAATTGTTTCACTACATGCGCAGCTGTCTCAAAGTGTTGGTGACCACATAGTGAGACGGCAATAGCTGGCGCGCCCAGGAAAAAGCCCTCTGTCGCCGCGGCCACTGTCCCCGAGTAAAGCACATCATCACCGAGGTTAGCACCATGGTTAATCCCAGTGATCACAAAATCAGGCTCCCAGGGTACCAATTGCCGTAGCGCCAAATGCACCGAGTCTGTGGGGGTCCCCTGAACCGCATAACGCTGAGGTCCAAGTTCGCGCACGCGTAAGGGGTTTTCCAATGTGAGTGAATTTGACGCGCCTGAACAATTACGATCCGGCGCGGCCACCACCACATCTGCGATGGTCGATAACGCTTCGGTCAAGGTTTGGATCCCTTGAGCATGGTAACCGTCGTCGTTACTAATCAATATTCGCATTGTGCTCTCCTTGTGGGCTCGCGACGACTAACTCTCGCATCACCGCGGTGGCAAATGCGCCCGCGGGTAAAAAGAAACTCACGGTTAAGGTGTCAGCATCGTGTGTCCAAGTCATCGCTTGCGGCAGTAAACACAACACACGACGGTCATGACGCATGCGATTATCACGGATCACGGCTAATAGCTCAGGCTCTTTGTCGACCACCGCTTGCTCAAAGTGCTGTGCTTGCCCCTCAGTGGGCAACGCATTATCGCCGGTCAGAGGGCCGGTGATCGCAGAATGACACTGCCCTGCCTGCTCAACCAAGTACGTTTGCTGCTGCGCGTCGAGACACAGGTCACCCGCCAAGGTAGAGGTAAAGGCATCCGCCTCTATTCGTGCAGAGACGACTTGATTAAACAGCAGCGACCGGGCTGCTGAGAGATAAAAACTGCGTTTGCTTTTGTCACGGACTTTTTTCTCTCCACGTCCCCAGGCGCGCGCCATCTCAACATTATTGCCATCACGGCCAAAGCGCTGTGTACCAAAGTAATTGGGCACGCCCTGCTCGGCTATCGCGGCTAAGCGCGGCACTAAAGCCTGTGGCGACGCCAGGTCACGAATGCAGAGCGTGAACTGATTGCCGGTCAGATCGCCAGGGCGCAATTTATGCTGATGCCGGGCTGTCCCTTCAATGCTCACAACGCCTGGATGATTTTGGACAAACGCCGCTAAATCCGGATCCGCTTTGCCTGGCAGATGAACACTGAACCATTGCTCTGTCACGGCGTGACGATCTTTAAGGCCCGCCCAGCTCACTTGCCGCGAGCTAACCCCACAGGCTTTTGCCAGCTCATTGGCGACGTATTTGGTATTTTCACCACGCTTTTTAATTCGCACTAAAAAGTGTTCACCTTGACCTGATGGGGTGAAACCCAGGGATTCTGAGACAATAAAATCGTCCGGTGACGCTTTTAACGTTCCTGACTGTGTCGGTTGGCCATGTAAGTAAGCCAAGGGCGCGAGTAAGTCTGTCATACGGCCTCTTTGTTTAATAGCACCACCGCCTCACAGGCAATGCCTTCTTTGCGTCCGGTAAACCCCAAACGCTCTGAGGTGGTGGCTTTGACGTTAACCGCATCCACCGTCACACACAAATCACTGGCGATGGTTTCACGCATTGCGTCGATATGTGGGCCCATTTTAGGCGCTTGCGCGATGATAGTGATATCTGCATTGCCCAAGCAATAGCCTTTGTCTTGTACTTTGCGGTAAACGTCGCGCAGCAGCATACGGCTGTCGGCGCCTTTCCACTCATCACTGGTGTCTGGGAAATGCTGGCCAATGTCACCGGCAGCAATCGCGCCCAACAGGGCATCACACAGTGCATGGAGTGCCACATCACCGTCCGAGTGCGCAAGCAACCCTTGTTCATAAGGCACAGCCACACCACCAATGATCACCGGGCCATCACCACCAAATTTGTGTACATCAAACCCATGTCCAATTCGAATCATGATTTGCCTTCTTGTTGTGAAAGGTAAAACTCGGCCAGCCACTTATCCTCAGGGTGAGTGACTTTTATGTTGCTGGCACTGGCAGGGACCAGCACAGGCTTCCCCCCAAGCGCTTCAACGGCAGACGCTTCGTCAGTCACCTGATCGCCTGCCACATTAAGTGCCTGGATTAGCGTTTGGGTTAAAAACATTTGTGGGGTCAATGCATGCCAAAGCGCCTCACGCTCGACAGTGTGAGCCACCTGCCCTTGCGCGTCCGCACGCTTCATGGTGTCTCTAACCGGCGCCGCGAGTAAGGCGCCATCCGGGTGAGATTGCGCCTGTCTAATCAAGGCGTCGATATCGGCATGCGACACACAAGGGCGTGCGGCATCATGCACCATCACCCATTGCGTATTGACCACATCGAGTCCAGCTTGCACCGACGCGGCACGCGTCGCTCCACCCAAGACCACACGCACATTCGGACGCTCACTCAAGCGAGTGTGCGCAAAGTAGCTATCGTCAGCACCAATGGCGATGATCACGTCAGCCACGGCAGGGTGAGAGAGTAAACGCTCAACGGTATGCTCAATCAACATTTTGCCGGCTAGAGGGAGGTATTGTTTCGGGCAGCTAGCTTGCATCCTGCTGCCGACACCTGCGGCAGGTACCACGGCGCTTATTCCGGGCTGTAAAGCGGTGTTGTGCTGCAAAGGGGGTTGTTCGACCACAAGTTATCTTCTTTGGTTGTACCGCCAGTCAACGGCTGTCAGTTACTGGGATTTATCGACTAATCGGAAAAATGTCTCGTCCGGCTTTATCATGCCCAGCTCATTGCGTGCGCGCTCTTCAATCGCTTCTTGCCCACGCTTCAAATCCGCAATTTCTGCGTACATTTGCTGGTTACGCTTAACGAGTYTTTGGTTGGCTTGTTGCTGTACGGCGACATTGGCTTCAATTTGCCAATAGTCTGTCACGCCATTTTTACCCAGCCACAGTTCGTACTGCAGCCACACGAGCGTGAGAAATAGTGCAACCGATAGCAGCCTCATACCTGTACTCCTTCCAATATCGGCTCAGGGTATTCACACCCTGATTGACTAACCGCATAGGCTAGCGGATCCGCTGGCTGGTGTCATGGTTTTCCTAAATGAAAAAAGCCGCCCCGTTAAACGGGACGGCTTTTTGGCAAAAAGTGCTTAAGTGCCGGTTATTGGCCTTTCACTTCTTTTAGACCATTAAATGGTGCTTTTTCACCCAGCGCGTCTTCAATACGGATTAGCTGGTTGTACTTAGCCACACGATCAGAACGGCTCATCGAACCGGTTTTGATTTGGCCTGCAGCCGTACCAACCGCCAAGTCAGCGATGGTGGCGTCTTCTGTTTCACCTGAACGGTGAGAGATCACGGCTGTGTAGCCTGCGTCTTTCGCCATCTTGATCGCTGCCAGCGTTTCGGTCAGAGAACCGATCTGGTTGAATTTGATCAGGATAGAGTTCGCCACACCTTTGTCGATGCCTTCTTTTAGGATCTTGGTGTTGGTTACGAACAGGTCATCACCCACTAGCTGAAGCTTGTCACCCAGCAGTTCAGTTTGGTGCTTAAAGCCATCCCAATCTGACTCGTCTAGGCCATCTTCGATAGACACGATTGGGTATTCTTCAGCCAGTTTTGCCAAGTAGTGGTTAAACTCTTCTGAAGAGAAGGTTTTACCTTCACCTTTCATGTTGTAGATGCCTTGCTCTTTGTCATAGAACTCAGACGCCGCACAGTCCATCGCAAGAGTGATGTCTTTACCCAGCTCGTAGCCCGCTTGCTCAACCGCTTCTTTAATCGCAGCCAGTGCAGCAGCGTTTGATTCTAGGTTCGGTGCAAAACCACCTTCGTCACCCACGGCAGTGCTTAGGCCTTTGGCTTTCAGTACTTTTGCGAGGTTGTGGAATACTTCCGCACCGATGCGCAGTGCTTCTTTCAGGGTTTTCGCGCCAACAGGCTGGATCATGAACTCTTGGATATCAACGTTGTTATCCGCGTGCTCACCACCGTTAAGGATGTTCATCATTGGCAGAGGCATTGAGAACTGACCAGCAGTGCCGTTTAGTTCAGCAATGTGCTCAAACAAAGGCATGCCTTTCGCAGCCGCGGCTGCTTTTGCGTTAGCAAGAGACACCGCCAGGATAGCATTCGCACCAAATTTAGATTTGTTGTCAGTGCCGTCGAGATCGATCATCACTTGGTCGATATCGGCTTGGGCTTTCGCGTCTTTACCTTGTAGGGCTTCGGCGATTGGGCCGTTAACCGCTTCAATCGCTTTTAGAACGCCTTTACCCATGAAACGTGACTTGTCACCATCACGCAGTTCTAGCGCTTCGCGAGACCCCGTTGATGCACCTGAAGGTGCTGCCGCCATACCAACGAAGCCACCTTCTAGGTGTACTTCAGCTTCAACGGTTGGGTTACCGCGTGAATCGATGATTTCACGGCCTAGAACTTTAACGATCTTAGACATTGTGATTCCTCTCGTCTGTCATTGTTTTTAAAAATAAAAGCGGCTGCCTACGTTCAGGCGACCGCTCGAATCTCGTTTATAGCTCACCGCGCTGTTTTTTGCCTGCCGCCGCAACAAACCCGGCAAACAGTGGGTGGCCATCACGTGGTGTCGACGTGAATTCTGGGTGGAACTGGCACGCAACAAACCATGGGTGCTCAGGGTTCTCGATGATCTCCACCAGCTTTTTATCTGCAGACAGGCCTGAGATTGAAAGCCCCGCTTTTTCTAGCTGCGGACGCAATAAGTTGTTCACTTCATAACGGTGGCGATGACGCTCGTGGATCTGCGTGTTGCCATAAAGCTGGTGTGCTTTAGAGCCTTCGGCAAGATGACAAAGCTGTGCGCCAAGACGCATGGTACCGCCCAGATCAGAGGTTTCACTGCGCTCTTCCACTTTGCCTTCTTCATCCACCCACTCGGTGATCAGACCCACCACTGGGTATTTACTCTCTTTGTTAAACTCGGTCGAGTTTGCGCCTTCCATACCCGCGACATTACGCGCGTATTCAATCAGGGCAACCTGCATTCCTAGGCAAATGCCGAGGTAGGGCAGTTTGTTTTCACGCGCATATTGTGCCGCCAGGATCTTGCCCTCTACACCTCGGTCACCAAATCCACCTGGTACCAAGATAGCATCCAAGTCTTGCAGCATTTCCGTGCCACGTGTTTCAAGATCTTGCGAGTCTACATACTTGATGTTGACGGTGAGACGGTTTTTCAACCCACCGTGCTTCAACGCTTCGTTGACAGATTTATACGCATCCGGCAACTCGATATATTTACCCACCATACCAATGGTCACTTCGCCCATTGGGTTGGCTTCTTCGTAGCTGACCTGTTCCCACTCTGACAGGTCAGCTTCCGCCGCTTCAATGCCAAAGCGGCTGCAAACCAGATCATCCAAGCCTTGAGAGCGGATGAGTGATGGGATTTTGTAGATAGAGTCTACGTCTTTCATGGTGATCACGGCTTTTTCTGCCACATTACAGAACAGCGCAATTTTCGCGCGCTCATTGGCCGGGATCGGGCGCTCACTACGACACACCAGTACATCAGGCTGGATACCAATCGATAGCAGCTCTTTCACCGAATGTTGCGTTGGCTTGGTTTTCACTTCACCCGCGGCCGCCAAATAAGGGACCAGAGTCAAGTGCATAAACATGGCATGTTCGCGGCCGACTTCAACGGTCAGCTGGCGAATCGCTTCTAAAAACGGCAGCGACTCAATGTCGCCCACTGTCCCGCCGATTTCGACAATGGCAATATCGTGACCTTCACCACCGGCGATGATGCGGTCTTTGATCGAATTGGTGATGTGTGGAATCACCTGAATGGTGGCTCCCAGGTAATCTCCACGGCGCTCTTTGCGCAGTACATCCGCATACACACGACCAGAGGTAAAGTTATTACGCTTGGTCATTTTGGTGCGGATAAAGCGCTCGTAGTGGCCGAGATCAAGGTCGGTCTCTGCGCCGTCTTCCGTGACGAATACTTCCCCGTGCTGGGTAGGGCTCATTGTCCCTGGATCCACGTTGATATAAGGGTCGAGTTTCATGATGGTGACGTTAAGGCCACGCGCTTCAAGAATGGCTGCCAATGAGGCTGCAGCAATACCCTTACCGAGGGAGGATACAACACCGCCCGTAACAAAAATGTAGTTCGTCGTCATGCTAAACCTGAGAGTTGGATTTAGAGGAAATTAATGAAGTTCTGGACGGGACATTATGATACCAGACCCCATTGACTCCCACAATGTGAAAGCTACCACACACCCTGGTGTTTTTAATTGTCACAAATCAATTATGCCAATTACAGGATATTTACTTATTCGCCTTTTTGACGGCCTGCCATGCCGATTCTAGTTCATCTAGCTGACATTGTTGAATGTTTTTTTCATTATCACGTAAGTGGTTTTCAACCTTACGAAAGCGAGATTCAAATTTTTGGTTGGCACGGCGTAGGGCTTGCTCGGCATCTGTCCCTAGGTGGCGAGCCAAATTTACCACCGCGAATAACAAGTCCCCGACTTCTTCCTCCACACGTGCCTGATTGACAGAAGTTTGCGCCAGCTCTTGCTCGACTTCTTCAATCTCTTCCCGCACTTTATCTATCACAGGGGCGACAGTCGGCCAATCAAAGCCCACACGCGCACAACGCTTTTGCAATTTATACGCTCGTATTAAGGCGGGTAAGCCTTGTGTCACCCCATCGAGCACACTTTCCGGTTGCACAGAGGACGATTTCTCGGCGCGCTCTTTCGCTTTGATACCTTCCCAATCTGGTGCCATTAAAGGCTTTCCCTGCGCATCTTTGGGACCAAAAACATGAGGATGACGACGGATGAGTTTGTCGCAAATGCCGCGCACCACATCCTCAAAATCAAAATGGTTTTCTTCCCGCCCCAATTGACTGTAGAACACAATTTGAAAAAGTAGGTCACCGAGCTCATCTTTTAGGTCTGACCAGTTTTCACGTTCAATGGCATCCGCCACTTCATAGGCTTCTTCTAGCGTATGAGGCACGATGGAGGCGAAGTGTTGCGCGTTGTCCCAATCACAACCTTTGTCGGGATCACGTAAGGTCGCCATAATGGTCAGTAATTGCTCGATAGGAGCCATAAAAGCATTCCTTCTAAAAAAACGCCCTGTCGAGACAGGGCGAAGGATGATTAGCGAAGACGTTTGGCCTCGACCACATCTTTTACTTGTTCAAGCCGGTTAACCACGCGGCTCAGGGTGTCGAGATCGGAGATTTCTAAATCAAAATCCATAATAGACATTTGTTTTTTGTAATCCACGCGACTTTGCATGCCCGCTACGCGTGCTTTTTCATTGCTGAGCACGGTATTGATGTCTTTGACCAACCCGGTACGCTCATTGGCAGATAAGCGGATCCGCACATGGTACTGACCAATGTGCCCTTTACCCCAAACCGTGGCAATAATGCGCTCGGGCGCGTGATGACTCAGTTCGTTGAGTTGCTCACAATCAGCGCGGTGCACAGAGATACCCCGCCCTTGGGTGACAAAACCTTTGATCTCATCACCGGGTAATGGCTGACAACAACGCGCAAGGTGAGTCATTAAGTTATCAACCCCCTCCACAACCACTGCATCACGGTGCGCCTTGCCCGTATTCGGCTTTTGCTCACTTTGTTGCAGCTTCTCTAAAAGCTGTTGCTCTTCTTCTTCAAGACTTGGCTTGTTAATCAGGCCATTGATATGGTTAACCACCTGATTAATACGCAAATCACCGCTACCAACTCCCGCGTAGAGCTCATCCAGTGTATTCACATTAAAGCGTTTGAGCGCGAGTTGAGCGTCTTTGCTGGTACCACCGATTTTTTGCAGCTCAGTATCCAAAATCTCTTTACCCGCGGCAATGTTCTTATCTTTATCCTGTTTGCGGAACCAAGCATTGATTTTGGCGCGTGCCCGGCTCGAATTCACAAAGCCATGGCTGGGATTTAGCCAATCTCGCGAGGGGTTGGGCTCTTTTTGGGTAATGATTTCTACCTGGTCGCCCATTTGAAGGTGATAAGTGAACGGGACAATACGCCCTTCCACTTTCGCTCCGATACACCGATGCCCTACCTCGGAGTGAATATGGTAAGCAAAATCCAACGGCGTGGCGCCGCTGGGTAAGTCCACGACATCGCCGCGCGGGGTAAAGGCATAAACCCGGTCGTCAAACACTTGGCTGCGCAGCTCATCGAGCATTTCACCCGAGTCTGACATTTCTTCTTGCCATGCCAACAGTTTACGCAGCCAGGTAATTTTCTCGTCGTACCCACTGCGCCCACTGGCCGCCCCTTCTTTATACTTCCAGTGTGCAGCGACCCCAAGCTCTGCATCATCGTGCATTTGTTTGGTGCGGATTTGAATTTCTACCGGTTTACCTTCCGGCCCCAGCACCACAGTATGAATGGATTGATAACCATTGGGTTTCGGGTTGGCGACGTAATCATCAAACTCTTTGGGTAGATGGCGGAATTTGGTGTGCACGGCCCCTAACGCGGCGTAACAATCTTGTAGCTCTTCTGCGATGATGCGTACCGCACGCACGTCAAACAACTCGTCAAACTGCAGGTTCTTTTTCTGCATTTTACGCCAGATGCTGTAAATGTGTTTGGGGCGACCATAGACTTGCGCATTGATGTTGGACGCTTCCATCGCCTGCTGCAGATCGTCGACAAAATCAGTGATGTAGTTTTCGCGATCAATCCGTCTTTCCGCGAGTTGCTTGGCGATTTGTTTGTAGGTTTGCGCATGCTGGTAACGGAACGCGTAGTCTTCCAACTCCCACTTTAACTGACCAATACCTAACCGGTTAGCCAAGGGGGCATAAATGTTGGCGCTCTCTTTTGCCGCTTGTTGGCGGACAGATTCCTCCGCCTCTTTCACTTCGCGTAAATGACAGATGCGCTCCGCCAGCTTGATCACCACGCAGCGAAAGTCTTCCACCATCGATAACAGCATACGACGTACGTTATCAACCTGAGACGAGGTCGCTTCTGTCTCTGTTTGGGTATTTAAGTGGCGAATAGCCGCCGTCTGTTGTACCCCTTCTATCAGTTTGACGATAGAGGTTGAGTAAGCGTCCGCAAGGGTATCTAGGCTGATAAGCTCCGCCTCAACCACGGGGAAAAACAGGGCTGCCAATAAGGTATCAGCATCCATGCTCAAGGTGACGAGGATTTCAATCATCTCCCGGCCACGCCATAGTGGCTGGCTGAGCACGGCTTCATCGTCGCTCAATGTTCGGCAGTATTGATAACCATCTACCAACGCCTGAGTGGTTGAGGGATCTTGCCCTAACCGTTGAACCCAGGTATTGAGATCAAACGCTTCGTCTTCGTGTAGGTGGGCTTCTCGTACCGCAACCATAACCGTTCCTATCCTTATCTCTCGAGTGACAAGAGAGGCGTATCCGTATCGACAGGCCACGAGGGCCAAACTTGTATTATGCCAACCGTTTGGTGACAGGCATGAACAAAGCCATCGACTCCATGTGTCCTGTTTGTGGAAACATATCCAACATACCAAGCGTGACCAGCTGATAGCCATTATCGAGCAATACGCGCGCATCACGTGCTAGCGTGGCAGGGTTACAAGACACATACACAATATGTGAAGCCTTAGATTGTGCCACAAAGTCTATGACACCAGCAGCCCCCGCACGTGCCGGATCGAGTAAGATTTTGGTAAAATCCTGTTGCGCCCATTCACCCATCAGCGCGTCACTGTTCAAGTCAGCTTGGTAAAACTCGGCGTTCTCACAGCCGTTTTTTGCCGCATTATCCGCTGCTTGGTCCACCATAGCTTGCACACCTTCAATGCCTACCACATGTTTCACACGCTTAGCCATTGGCACGCTAAAGTTACCCAAGCCACAGAAAAGATCCAACACGCGATCGTCTTGCTCAAGGGCGAGCCAGTCAAGTGCTTGCCCTACCATTTCTTGGTTGACCTTCGCATTGACTTGAATAAAGTCACTGGGCGCAAACGCCAGTTGGCAACCTGCCATATTATAATAGGGCGCGGGGCCGACAAGGCGCTCCGGTGCCATGTCGCCTTGGTACAAATACAGTGTGCAGTCTTGCGTCTGTGCCCACGCCATTAACGCGTGGCGATCGTCGTTGTGCAAGCCCTTAGTGGTACGCAGTGAGACCACTGATGTGTTGTCAGCGTCAATGACGTCTAAGTGTCCCAATACACGACGGCCACGCAGGCTTTCTAAACAAGGACGTAAGCTTGACAGGAGGCGGTTGAGTGGTGCGCTTAACACCGGGCACTGATTCACTGTGATGATCGCGCTTCGTTGACGGGCGCGAAATCCCATCGCCAATGCCCCTTTTTTATCCACCTGCAAGCTGATCCGCGCACGACGACGATAATGCCAAGCCGCATCTTCTATCGGCGTTGACAGCGTTATCTCATCACCTGCAAATTTTTGCATCAACTCATTGAGCGTTTGCTGCTTGTGTGCGACCTGTGCTTGGTGATCCAAGTGTTGAAGACTACAGCCCCCACACTGCTGGTAAAGAGGACAACCAGGCTCAATACGCTGCGCGGCCTGGTTATCCAACTTAATTAATTGACCGCGCGCATATTGACGCTTTTGTTCGGTCAATTGCACCAAGGCTTGTTCGCCGGGCAAGGTTCCCGGGACAAAAACAGGTTTTTTCTGCAAAAAACCCACTCCGTCACCATGATGGTCCAAGCGTTCTATGGTCAGCAGTTGATGCTTTTGCTCAACCTTTTTCTTTTTCTCAGGCTTAAAAAAGCGCGCCATTATCGATTCCAGTGTTAAAAGCTTGTCGCCAAGCCAGTCAAGAGATCCTGCCAGTGGGAGTTGTGATAGTTCGCTGACTATTTTGTGATTGAATCATGTACACTGACGGCTAAATGTCGTGATTATTTTCCCATAGTTTATCTAGCATGACCAAATATGGCCTCCGCACCCGTGTCTCTGTTCTGACCATTGCCCCAACGTTGATTGTCGGCCTATTACTGAGCGCRTTTTTTACCAGCACCCGCTACCAAGATCTTGAACAGCAACTGACGGTCACCGGCTCTGCGATCATCGAGCCACTGGCGATTGCCAGCGAAGTCGGATTGAAAAATGATAGCCGTGAAAACGTACGCCGGCTAATTGGCTTTGCGCACCGCCAGCACTCACAGTTTGTGCGCAGTATTGCCGTGTTCGACCGACGTAACGAGCTATTTGTCACCTCGAACTATCACCGCGATCTTGCCATGCTCTCGGTTAACAGTGGCCAACCTATCCCCACACAACTGCAGATAAGCCAACAGCAGGATACCTTGATTCTGCGCGCCCCTATTTTGGAGATTGGTCGGTTTACCCCTGGCCTCAATGTTGAGCGACCGCTGGGCTATATTGCCATGGAGCTAGATTTGAGCTCGGTGCGGTTAAAGCAATACCAGGAGATGATCACCGCACTGGTGATGGTTGCTTTGGGCGGAATATTGTCATGCTTCTTTGCCTATCGCTTAATTGCGGATGTCACCCATCCGATTGGTAACATGGTGACCTTAGTCGATAGAATTCGGCGCGGCCATCTTGATGTCAGGATTGAGGGTGAGTTACTCGGTGAGCTCGACACCTTGAAAAACGGTATCAATGCGATGGCTATTTCGTTGTCGGAATACCATTTAGAAATGCAGCAAAGTATTGATCAGGCGACCTGTGATCTGCGCGAAACCCTCGAGCAATTGGAAATTCAGAATGTTGAACTCGATATCGCCAAGAAAAATGCGCAAGAAGCGGCGCGGGTCAAATCTGAGTTCTTGGCCAACATGTCGCACGAGCTACGTACCCCACTTAACGGGGTGATTGGCTTTACGCGTCAAATGCTCAAAACCGAGCTCAGCAGCAGCCAGCGTGACTATTTGCTCACCATTGAAAAGTCGGCTAATAACCTGCTCACCATCATTAATGACATCCTCGACTTCTCTAAGTTAGAAGCAGGCAAACTGCTGTTGGAAAACATCCCGTTTGATGTTCAAGACATGCTCGATGAAGTGATGCGACTGCTTGCGCCGATGGCGCACGAGAAAGGACTAGAGCTCACCTTGCGGACCGATGCGCGTATTCCTGCAGGGGCCGTGGGCGATCCACTCCGTATCCAACAAGTGCTGATAAACCTGATTGGGAATGCCGCCAAGTTTACTGAGCGCGGGAATATTGATGTCAGTGTCGATCTCAAGCAGCTTCACGATGAAACCGTTGAGCTACAGTTAATGGTTAAAGATACTGGCATTGGCATTTCCGAACGCCAGCAAGCACAGCTTTTCCAAGCCTTTAGGCAGGCGGACGCCAGCATTTCGCGTCGCTATGGTGGTACTGGCCTTGGCCTAGTGATCACACAGAAACTGGTCCAACAAATGGGCGGTGACATTGGTTTTACCAGTCGCCTTCACCAAGGCTCAAGTTTCTGGTTTACCCTGCAGCTCACGCAGACCGATTTGCCAGTTTCACAACCGCTCGACATTGAACCTTTGGTGGGTCGCGACATCGTGATCGTTGAGCCGAATGCGCGCACTCGCGAGATTTTGCGTAAGCGGCTGACGCAAGTGGGGCTGAATGTCGACACTGCATCTGGCACCAATGTGCTGACGGACCGTCACTATCACTTTGCCTTGCTCTGTTTCGACGCGGGAAGCATGCCGAGTCTTGATGCCATGCAACAAGCGGTGCAGGTCTGCGAGCAGCAAGCGCAATCAGTGGTAGTGTGTTTGCCAACCACTGAGCTAGAAGCGTCTGAGCATCTATTAAAAGCCGGGGTCAGCGCCTGTATTGCCAAGCCTATCCCTCAACGTAAACTGCTGGAGGCATTAATCGGGTCCCCTGAGGCGACGCCTTTACCCTTGCCTAAGCCAAGTGCATCACAAAAAGCGCCTTATACGGTAATGACCGTCGATGATAATCCAGCCAACTTAAAGCTGATCACTGCCTTGCTGGCCGAACGGGTCGAGAAGGTGATCACCGCAGAAGATGGGGTGAAAGCGGTCGCGCTTGCCCACCAACAAGCGTTTGATATTATTTTGATGGACATCCAAATGCCAGAGATGGACGGTGTCACCGCTAGCCAAGAAATTCGCAAAGCGGGATTCAATCAGCAAACACCGATTATTGCGGTGACCGCTCACGCGATGCCCGGTGAACGTGAGCGTCTCCTTGAAGCGGGGATGGACGATTACCTGACCAAGCCAATTGAAGAAGCCATGTTAGAGAGTACCCTCGCACGCTGGCTGCATCTTGATGAGGCGGCCTCTCAAGCGCAAAGCGTCCCACCGCCAAGCCCGTCAGCCAACCAAGATCAAAGTGTGCGACACCTAGATTGGCAGCGCGCGCTCAATCAAGCGGCAGGCAAAACGGATCTGGCGAAAGAGAYGCTAACCATGTTATTGGCCTCGTTTGACTCGGTGAAAGAGGCCGTTGAGCAAGCATTGGCGGGAGAGTTAGAGACTGATCAGTTATGGCACGCTATTCACAAGCTCCATGGGAGTTGCGCGTATAGCGGTGTCCCGCAGCTAAAAAGCTTGTGTCATGAGCTCGAAACCCAACTAAAAGCAGGCGCGGATATGGCTGCTATCGAGCCAGAGCTGTTAGAGCTGCAAGATGAAATTGCGCACATTGAGCAATTGGCACCACAATACTTGGGTACCTCATAAAACATCGAACGCCACACCGCGTGAGTTGCAGCCATACAGCAGTAAGCTTATGCGGTTTCTAGCACCACATACGCGATGGCATACGCTTTTTCATCAGAGAGGGTGAGCCAACACTGTGTAATGCCACGCACCTGCGCCAGTTCCGCGGCTCGGCCCGACAAGCGCAAGGTTGGTTGGCCCGAGGCCTGGTTGGTGATAATAAAGTCGTGGAACGTTACCCCGTTGGCAATGCCGGTTCCAAGCGCCTTGGCGGCGGCTTCTTTGGCGGCAAAGCGCTTGGCGAGGAAACGTCCAGGCGCGTGATGGCGCGCCAGATTGGCTTGCTCAGGCTCGGTTAAGATCCTGGCAGCAAAGCGTGGTTGGCGCGCGAGGGCTTTTTCAACACGCGCAATCTCAACAATGTCAGTACCAATTCCAGCAATGGCCATTTAGCGACGCGCCGCTTCCATGATCGCTTTCATATCCGCGACGGCTTTTTGCAAACCATCAAACATGGCACGGCCAATGATCGCGTGACCAATATTCAGCTCATGCATTTCTGGCATCGCCGCTATCGGCGTGACGTTATGATAGGTTAAGCCGTGGCCCGCATTCACTTTGATCCCCAAATCGACCGCATAACTGGCCGCCGCTGAGATTTTCTTCAACTCGGCTTGGCGATCATTGTCATTGGCGGCATCGGCGTAATGCCCGGTGTGCAGTTCAATAAACGGCGCGCCACATTGGTGAGCGGCTTCTATCTGGGTGCGGTCGGCATCGATAAATAAGGAAACCTTAATCCCCGCTTCGCTCAACGTTTGCGTGGCGGCTTTGACTTTATCCAGCTGGCCCGCGACATCGAGGCCCCCTTCGGTCGTCAGCTCTTCACGCTTTTCTGGCACCAAACATACAAACTCAGGCTGCGTCTCCAAGGCTATCTCGACCATTTCATCGGTGACCGCCATTTCCAAATTCATCCGGGTTTGCAAGGTTTCTTTAAGCAAGCGAACATCACGATCAGTAATGTGGCGGCGATCTTCACGCAAATGAACCGTGATCCCAGCCGCGCCTGCACGCTCTGCCAACTCAGCGGCATGAACAGGATCCGGATACGCGGTGCCACGCGCATTGCGCACTGTCGCGATGTGATCGATGTTCACACCTAAGTAGATTTTATCCATGATTATTTCCTTCTAAACAATTCTCTGCTTTTGAGCGGCTTGGGGCCAAGATATGGCTTGAGCGCCATACGCGTAAAACGCTTTGCGGCACGTAACTGAGCGACCGTCTCAAAGTGACGCGTCGCCAGCGCACGCAGATCGGCCCCCGTAAATTGTCGGTGTTGGCTTTTCATGATCGATGCCACAAAGCCTTGCTGCTCGCGATACAAGTACGTCATGTTATCGTTAATAGGGTCACCGCTGCCAGCACAATGAAGAAAATCAACCCCATAGCCCAAGGCTTCTAATAACGCGAGTTCAAAACAACGCAGGGCTGGCTCAGGATTATTGTAGCGAGCCAGCTGGGTCAATGCGGTCACATAGTCATGAAATAATGCCGGGTAAGGCGTGTGAGGCTCCAGCACACGCATCACCAGCTCATTGAGGTAAAAGCCAGAATACAGGGCATTGCCTGATAGCGGTAGGGCGAGGCCTGTGGCTTCGGCACTGCGTAAAGTGCGCAGTTCACCACGTCCCCCCCATTTGAGCAGCAAAGGGGTAAAAGGCTGCAAGGCACCTCTTATCGCCGAGCGTGGCCGACGCGCCCCTTTGGCAAGCAGAGTCACGCGCCCCTCGTGCTCAGAAAAGATATCCAAAAGCAGACTGGATTCACTGTAAGGGCGCGTATGCAATACAAAGCCGCGTTGAAACCCGTCCACTCACTCTCTCCTCCTGGCATGGGTACCTGAATCAGTGGGTCACTTAGAGATCGTCGATATAACCGAGGCTGCGTAGCGCGCGCTCATCGTCGGCCCAACCTGACTTCACTTTTACCCAAAGCTCAAGGTAAACCTTGCGCTCATACAGCTCTTCCATGTCTAGACGCGCTTCACGGCCAATGCGCTTGATCTTTTCGCCGCCTTTACCAATGACCATTTTCTTTTGGCCATTGCGCTCAACCAAGATCAAACCATTGATATGAAACCCGTCCGTTTCTGGGTTGTAGTCAAAGCGCTCGATTTCGACGGTGACCGAGTAAGGCAGCTCCTCACCGGTAAAGCGCATCAGTTTTTCGCGGATAATTTCAGAGGCCATAAAGCGCTGAGAGCGGTCTGTGACGTATTCTTCAGGGAAGTAAAACTCACTTTCCGGTAACGCGTCGCGTACCTTCTGTTCAACCACATCGATATTGGTGCCGTGTTTCGCGGACACCGGGATCACGTCAACAAACTCCATCTTTTCCGACAAGGTTTGAAGGTGTGGAAAGAGCTCGGTTTTCTCTTTCACATTATCGACTTTATTGACCAACAAGACCGTTGGCAGACCAGAGCGCGCTAACTTGTTGAGCACCATCTCGTCGTCTTTGGTCCAATGGGTGCCATCGACCAAAAATAACACCAGTTCGACATCGGTTAATGAGCTGTTCGCCGCACGGTTCATCAAGCGGTTGATCGCGCGCTTTTCTTCGATGTGCAGCCCTGGGGTGTCCACGTATACCGCTTGATAGTTATCACGGGTATCCACCCCCATGATGCGGTGACGTGTGGTCTGCGGTTTCCGCGAAGTGATCGACAGCTTTTGCCCCACTAAGCGGTTCAGTAATGTTGATTTGCCGACGTTCGGACGGCCTACAATGGCAATAAAGCCACAGCGCTGTGTATCAGTCATTATGTTAACTTCTGTAATGCGAGTTCTGCAGCCGCTTGCTCTGCCTTGCGACGGCTGCTGCCTTTTCCAATCACAGAACTCTCCAGTCCTGATACTTGGCACTCTACCGTAAATTCTTGGTTGTGTGCCTCACCACGCACTTTCATCACCGTGTAAGACGGCAAGGGTTTGCGTTTACCCTGTAGGTGTTCTTGCAGTCGGGTTTTCGGATCTTTTTGACTCGCGCCAGGCTCAATGGTCTCGAGGCGGTGTTGATACCACTGCAGGATAATCTCCTGCACTCGGTTGATATCACTGTCCAAAAAAATCGCGCCAATCAAGGCTTCGACGGCGTCAGCGAGAATCGAGTCACGACGAAACCCGCCACTTTTAAGTTCTCCTGGGCCAAGGCGCATCACTTCGCCCAGAGAAAACTCACGTCCGATCTCCGCCAAGGTGTTACCACGCACCAAGGTAGCACGCATTCGGCTCATGTCGCCTTCGTCCACTTTCGGAAAACGGTGGTAAAGATCCTCGGCAATCACAAAGCTCAAAATCGAGTCGCCTAAAAATTCGAGACGCTCGTTATGGGTGCCATTGGCACTGCGGTGCGTTAACGCCAATTCGAGTAATGCAGCGTTGCTAAATTGGTAGCCGATATCACGCTGCAACTTATCTGTTAGTTTTGTCATCATAGTCCAGAATTAATCAATTCCACCAATACGGTTAAAGCGAATGCCTGTCGGTACCCACGATGGTAGCCAGCTATCATTGGGGCGCTCAAATTCAAAGCTAACCCAAATAGCAACCGCTTTGCCCACGAGATTGCGTTCAGGGACGAAGCCCCAGAAGCGGCTATCCGCGCTGTTATCACGGTTGTCACCCATCATAAAATAGTGCCCGTCTGGCACGACCCAGCGGTTGACGCCCGGACGTGGCTGATACGCGCTCACCCGATCTTGCTTTTTAGGGTGCACCAAAATCTGATGCGACTGCTCCCCTAACTGCTCCTGCGCTTGCACAAGGTTGATGCCCGCTTGAATAAACTGGCTCGGCTGAATATCGTCAATCGGCACCGGCTGACACTGAGATTCGCCCTTGGGCTGAATACATAGGCGCTTATCTTCATACACAACCGTATCGCCCGGCAGCCCGACCGTGCGCTTAATGTAATCGATATTGGGTTGAGGCGGGTATTTAAATACCACGATATCACCGCGCTCTGGTTTACCTGTCTCGACAATTTCAGTGTGGAAGGCAGGATCACGTAAGCCATAGGCAAACTTTTCCACCAAGATAAAATCCCCGACCAATAAGGTAGGCATCATCGATCCGGATGGAATTTGAAACGGCTCATAAATAAATGATCGCAGCACCAGTACCACCGCGATCACTGGAAAAATAGACGCCATATTTTCAACCCAACTCGGTTGAGGCGCCACTTTAGCAACTTGTTCGGCATCCAGTTCACGCGCTGACACCTTGAGGGTTTCCCCTGCCGCTTGGCGGCGGCGCGGTGCCCAACGGTATTTATCTAACGCCCAAACAATGCCGGTGACCAAGGTCACCAGCACTAAAATCAAAGAAAACGTATTGGCCATAATGGAATCCGTCGTTATTTATCTTTGCCCACGTGCAAAATGGCCAAAAAGGCTTCTTGCGGCAGCTCGACATTACCGACCTGCTTCATTCGCTTTTTACCTTCTTTTTGCTTTTGCAGAAGCTTTTTCTTACGGCTCACGTCACCGCCGTAACATTTCGCGGTCACGTTTTTACGTAGCTGTTTCACCGTCGAGCGCGCAATAATGTGATTACCAATCGAAGCTTGGATGGCAATATCAAACTGCTGACGAGGAATAAACTCTTTCATTTTTTCCACCAGCTCGCGACCGCGCGGCTGTGCGTGCGCACGGTGAGTGATAATCGCCAGCGCATCGACGCGTTCACCGTTTAGGAGGATATCCACCCGCACCATGTCAGATACTTCATAGCGCTCGAAGTTATAATCT
Source organism: Salinivibrio siamensis (assembly GCF_001996005.1). GTDB lineage: Bacteria > Pseudomonadota > Gammaproteobacteria > Enterobacterales > Vibrionaceae > Salinivibrio > Salinivibrio siamensis. The sequence goes on from NZ_MUFB01000001.1 coordinate 134,008, forward strand.
AACGACGCGTAACCACGTGAGGTCGATTTAATCCGGTCAAAGAAATCGAGAACCACTTCGGCCATCGGAATGTCATAGGTCAGTGCCACTTGGTTGCCGTGATAAACCATATCGACCTGCACACCACGCTTTTCCACACACAGTGAAATGACGTTACCGACAAACTCACTCGGCACCAAAATATTACACCGCGAGATCGGTTCACCAATGGTTTCTATGTCATTGATAGGTGGCAGTTTGGATGGGCTGTCGACGTAAATGACCTCGCCATCATTTTGGGTCACCTCGTACACCACGGTCGGTGCAGTGGTGATAAGATCGAGGTTATACTCGCGCTCCAACCGCTCTTGGATGATTTCCATGTGCAGCATGCCAAGGAAACCACAACGGAAACCAAAGCCCAGTGCCGCAGAGCTTTCCGGCTCAAAGAACAAGGAAGCATCGTTAAGGCTCAGCTTATCCAAGGCATCACGAAAACTTTCGTAATCATCCGATGAGATGGGGAACAGACCCGCATAAACCTGCGGCTTCACTTGTTGGAAACCTTCAATGCGCTTTTCACAGCCGTTTTTAGCATGAGTGATGGTATCGCCCACTGGCGCACCGAGGATATCTTTGATCCCACAGATCACCCAGCCAACCTCACCGGTTTGCAGACCATTGAGCTCTTTACGCTTAGGCGTGAAAATACCAATGCTGTCCACGTTCCATTCTTGGCCCGTGCTCATGATTTTCACTTTGTCGCCTTTTTTCAGCGACCCTTCACGGATGCGCACCAAAGAGACCACGCCGAGGTATTTATCAAACCAGGAGTCAATAATCAGCGCTTGCGTTGGCGCGTCAGGATCGCCTTCAGGTGGCGGGATCTGGCGTACAATGTCTTCAAGGACATCATCAACACCCATGCCGGTTTTCGCTGAACAGCGAGTGGCGTCAATGGCCTCAATACCGACGATGTCCTCAATTTCTTGCGCGACGCGATCTGGATCAGCGGCCGGCAAGTCAATCTTATTCAGAACAGGAACCACTTCCAGGTCCATATCAATGGCGGTGTAGCAGTTGGCGAGCGTCTGTGCCTCAACCCCTTGTCCTGCATCGACCACCAGCAAAGCACCTTCACACGCCTTGAGCGAGCGTGACACCTCATAAGAGAAGTCAACGTGTCCTGGCGTATCGATGAAGTTGAGCTGATACACTTCGCCGTCTTTGGCTTTGTAGTTCAGTGTCACACTTTGTGCTTTGATGGTGATACCGCGTTCACGTTCCAGATCCATTGAATCAAGAACTTGATCTGCCATTTCCCGGTCAGTTAGGCCGCCACATACTTGAATCAGTCGGTCAGAAAGTGTCGACTTACCGTGGTCAATATGGGCGATGATCGAAAAGTTACGAATATGCTTCATGTGTTGGTGTGACTTACTCGTTATCAATAAGAATGGGATCCTAAGATCAAGTGAGCGGGATTCTACCGAAAATAGTGGCTAGTCGCTATCCTGCTGTGTGGTATTTATTACCGCCAAGTCAGAGACGGGTTCCCCCATCACGCGTAACAGTTGAGGCTGTTGCTGCTCTTGGGTACCGATACGCGGTGCAAGATGACGCGCAAGGCCCACGCCAACCGCTCCCAGCCCTAGGCTTAGCGCGATAACGCCACCCTCCCCGCTGCCGGCGAGCGTGGCGAACAAAAATTGCCCGAGCAGTGCCCCCGTTAGCATCATGACTAAAGGCACCATGTAGACCAATAACGCGGAGCGTAATAAGGTCGCCTCACCTAAGCCGATTTCAACTAAGGTGCCGGCCGGCAGGGGTTTTGGGGCACGTACTTTAAGGTGTTTCACCTTACCAGGAAGGGCTTTGGACACAATACCGGTACCACATTGACTTTGTGACTGGCAGCTACCGCAACTGGTTTGCTGCTGGCAGGCCAATGACAACCAACCATCTTGGTAACCGGTAACTTCTGCCAATGCTTTGATCATGGTTCAACCTTCTGTTCTGACTTGCTCGCAGGCATATCAGTAATACGGACAGACTCCGCCACCCGTTTAGCTGTCTCAGGAGGAATATCGCCGACCACCGTGATTTCTGCATTGCCACTGGTCACGCTATGCAGTGTGCGCCGACCTTGGCGAACAATTTGCTTACGCACCGAGACATCATCGGCTTTGGCAAGATACACAGAAAAGCTGAACAGGCCATCACTGAACATCTGACTCTCGACCGCACGTTTAGTCATCATCAAACGGTGGCGATTGCTGTATACAGGTTCAAACCCCTCAGGTAACGCGGTGACCTGCCAATCTAAGTCGGAGCGCTGCGTGGTTTGTGGCAAGGTCAGTACCGGTGGCAATGCCAGCTCAGCCAGCTTTTGCATTGAGGTACTGATTTGTGAAGAGACGACCAACGACAACGCACGATATTGCTCAAGCGGATCGCCATCACGGTCGAGCAAATCCGCCCTGACAGGCAGTTTGCTGTTCTCATCTAACCATAATACGTACGAATAACGCTCTCCGTCTTTCGGGGTAATCCGAACCACTTGGCAATCCATCCCCGCTTCACGCGCGTGCCCCATAGAGACAAAATCATAATGGTTAGCCAGCACATCGATATCGGCTTGGATAAGCGTTGGCAAAGGCGCAACCATATGATCACTGGCAATGGTGAAAGGGTCGTAGCCTGGTTCAAAATAGCTGATTTCACCGCCTCGACGGATGACTTCTCGCGGCGGGCCACTTAAATACATGAGGTGGCCGTAGGCATCATCCCCAACTTGGGCATGACGAAAGCGAAGGGGTTCGAGACTATTTTTACCTACCAAGATGTAGGACACTTCATAATCTAGGGTGTCACTTGCGGTATCCATTTGATGTAACAAAGCCTCGGCAGAAGGTTCGGCCGAGGCTTGCGCAGACATCAAACTGACCAGCGCAAGCGCACCGATCAGAATTTTTTTCATTGATTATTACTGCTTGTCGACGGTGCCATTGTCTGATGGTTAGACAGCCTATCCTTATTCAAGCGCAGCTGCAATTCATAGTCTTTGAGCATGGCATTGACGCGGCGACGCTGCTCCATCAACTCGGCCTCAGAAGGTGTGGCACGTAGATCGTCACGGCTTAAGCTGACCGGCTCCGCAGCCCCTGCAAAAGGAATCGTTTCTAGTACTGGCGGCTGGGTTTGCGTGCTGGCCACCGGCGAACTCGCATCAGACTGATTATATTGCTGCACACCCACGATCACGGCCAACGAGACACACGCGGCAACGCTTACCTGTGTCAGCTGCTGCAGCCACCCTGGTAAGTGACGACGCGCCTTTTCAGGACGCGGCTGTGCTTCGTGCATGGGGAGCACATTATTATCAAGGTGATCGCCTTGATAAGCAGGTTCTGCTTCCAGCGCGGACGCTACAGAATCGGCAATGTTCCATTGCAACGAGCTGGGTGCCTCACCACGCATCACATCGCGAATGGTGCTAAAACTCCCCCAAGCCTGTTGCGCGTTATCATCTCGCTCAATCTCGTGGATGACTGCCGTATCCACCAGTTCGCCATCTAACAACGCTGAAATTTTTTCTCTATCCGTCATTCAAGTCACCGTCATGCAGCCAGTAAAACTCGTTACCGTTTCATCAGTGGCCGGATGCGTTTTTCAACCGCTTCACGCGCTCGGAAAATACGCGACCGCACCGTACCGACTGGACAATCCATTACCTGTGCAATTTCCTCATAGCTAAGCCCATCGAGCTCCCGTAAGGTAATTGCGGTTCTTAAGTCGTCAGGCAGTGTTTCTATGGTCGAAAATACCACCTGTCTCAATTCATCTGACAACATCAAGTTTTCAGGGTTCGATATTTCTTTTAAAGAACCCCCACTTTCGTAATTTTCTGCTTCGTCGGCATCAATATCACTGCCTGGCGGACGTCGTCCTTGTGCCACCAAATGGTTTTTCGCGGTGTTCACAGCAATGCGATACAGCCAAGTATAAAACGCACTCTCGCCACGAAATCCCGGCAATGCGCGATACGCTTTGATAAACGCCTCTTGCGCAATATCTGGAATATCACCACTGTGTGTACCGACATAGCGGGCGATAAGGTTACATACCTTATTCTGATATTTGACGACTAACAGATTGAAAGCTTGCTTGTCACCATTCTGTACACGTTCTATTAGAACCTGGTCGGTTAGCTGCTCGCCCATTCGAGCGTTTACTCCTTGGTTGATCTTTCCGCCCGATTATCGAAATTCTAGGCCCGACGTTGTCAGAGCGCGGTTAAACCCGCTTGCGAGCTTTCGCACACGATTCGATAACCCAGCCGGCGAAAAGTTCCTCACCATGTTGGTTTTATTATGCGTTGAATCACATTACTGTGACGGAATGGTCAAAGAATGTCTCTTTGACTGAGGGCATTGTCGCCCGAACCATACCATGGTTGCAAACTTTCACCCAAGCGAGACGGGATTTGATCTTACCGCGCGCAGCCACGTCAAATTGGTGTAACATTGGGGGCGCAGAAAGAGGATTAGGGATCATGACGACCACAACTCAGGAACATCAATGTGACGTGCTAGTCATCGGCAGTGGTGCCGCAGGCTTGTCACTGGCGCTCCGCTTAGCGCCGACCCACAAGGTGATTGTATTAAGTAAAGGCCCGCTCAGCGAAGGGGCAACGCTTTACGCACAGGGCGGTATTGCCGCGGTGTTTGACGAACAAGATTCGGTAGAATCTCATGTCGAGGATACCCAAATCGCAGGCGCAGGTATCTGCGATACCCAGGTCGTGGACTTTATTGCCCGCAATGCTAAAGATTGTGTGCAGTGGTTAATTGATGGCGGTGTCCCGTTCGATCAAGAAGATAGCGACGACGACACCCCTCGGTATCATTTAACCCGTGAAGGCGGCCATAGCCACCGCCGTATCTTGCATACCGCCGATGCGACCGGAATGGCCGTGCAAAACTCGCTTCAAGATAATGTGCGCCAACACCCTAATATCACCCTGCTTGAACGACACAATGCGCTGGATATTATCACCCGTAAAAAAGTCGGATTAGGTGGTCCAAACCACGTCCTCGGCGCCTACATCTGGAACCGAAACCAAGAAGTGGTTGAGACCGTGCGCACCAACTATGTGGTACTCGCCACCGGAGGGGCCTCGAAAGTTTATCAATACACCTCCAATCCCGATGTGTCATCCGGTGATGGCATCGCCATGGCATGGCGCGCAGGTTGTCGTGTCGCCAACCTAGAATTTAATCAGTTTCATCCAACGTGTCTGTACCATCCAGACGCGCGCAACTTTTTGCTCACTGAAGCACTGCGCGGTGAAGGCGCTCACCTTAAACGCCCAGATGGCTCGCGCTTTATGGCGGAATTCGATTCACGCGGCGAGCTTGCCCCGCGTGATGTGGTTGCCCGTGCGATTGACTACGAAATGAAGCGCCTTGGCGCCGACTGTATGTATCTCGACATCAGCCACAAAGACCCTGAATTTGTGATCAAACACTTTCCCACCATCTACGAAAAGCTCAAGCAATACGGCATCGATCTGACTAAAGAGGCGATCCCTATTGTCCCAGCCGCCCATTATACGTGCGGTGGCGTGATGGTGGATAAAAACGGCACCACAGATTTACCCGGCTTATACGCCATTGGGGAAGTGAGCTACACCGGCTTGCATGGCGCGAACCGTATGGCATCTAACTCGCTACTCGAATGTGTGGTTTATGCATGGTCAGCCGCTGAACATATAAAAGCGCACTCAGACCATATCGAGCCGCATACTGCGCTACCCCCTTGGGATGAGAGCCAAGTAATTTGTTCCGACGAAGAAGTGGTGATCCAGCATAACTGGCATGAGTTACGCCTGTTTATGTGGGATTACATGGGCATTGTCCGCTCAACCAAACGGTTGGAGCGTGCGCTACGCCGTATCGAACTGCTCAAGCAAGAAACACATGAGTATTATGCTAATTTCCGGGTCTCAAACAATCTGCTGGAGTTGCGTAACCTTTTACAGGTGGCAGAGCTCATGGTTCGTTGTGCCATGCAACGTAAAGAAAGCCGAGGCCTTCACTACACCATTGATTACCCTGAGCCTAACGAGCAATCCGGTCCCACCGTATTAACGCCAGATCAGCCCTGCTAGTACGTGTCGCTCGCCGACTGCTAATGATAAAGGCCAGCCTCAAGAGGCTGGCCTTTTTACTGGATATCATCGCGGTTATTCGCTTTTAAACTCGCTCACCGCACGCTCAAGGTGTGCGGCTTCTTCGGCCACCTTGTGTGCCGCTTCGCGGTTCTGGTTGGCGCGTTCAGTACTGTTTTGCGCAATATCTTGAATATTGTGCACGTTTTGATTGACTTCTTTTGCCACCGAGCTTTGCTGCTCGATCGCCGTGGCAATGTGGGTGCTCATATCCATGATGTTTTGCATATCTTCCATGATCTGCGAGAGCTCTTGCGAAGCCGCTTCCACCTTACCCACGGATGTTTCCCCGTCTTCTCGGCTTTGCTCCATACGCTCAGAAACCGACTGGGTTTGCGCTTGCAACGACGTAATAATGCCAGAAATTTCATCGGTTGATTCACGCGTACGGGTCGCCAACTGGCGCACCTCATCAGCCACGACCGCAAAGCCACGTCCTTGCTCACCAGCGCGCGCCGCTTCAATCGCCGCGTTCAGTGCCAATAAGTTGGTTTGCTCGGAAATATCTTTAATCACATCTAATACTGAGCCGATGGTTTCAGACAGCTTACTCAGTTCAAGCACCTCGTTGCTGGTATTACTGAGGGTTTCTGCCAGTGTCATGATCATCGCTTTAGTGTCATCCACCACTTTTTGCCCGTTCTCCGCACGGCTTAAGCTGGTGCGCGCATTCTCCGCGGCCTGATCGGTATTACCCGCAATATCGCGAATGGTGCTTTCCATCTCATTCATCGCAGTCGCGGCATGAGTGGTTTCATCTAACTGGGTAGCCATGGCGGCCCCAGTGGCTTCAGTACGGGATTCAACTTGCTCTGCACTTTGATTAAGCGCTTGTATGGCGCGACTCACATCCAAAACCATGGTTTGGATACTGCCGAGCATCTGGTTAACGTCTTTCGCCATGAAGGCAATCTCATCACGACCGTTTTCGTCAGCTCTCAAGGTCAGATCCCGCTGCTGCGTGATGGCGGCCATTTGCTCACTAAATCGGTAAATACGCTGTTGAATGCCACGGTTCATCCACAACGAAATCGCTGTCATCACCAGTGCCAGTATCACCACCACCGATCCGGTCATCATCACGGTCTGTCTTAAGGCTTGCGAAATGGCCTGCTCATACTCTTTACTGAGCACATCGAACATTTCCTCAACTTGGTGGGTTTTACCACGAATTTGCCCCAGTAGGCCTTTGTCTGCCGCTAGCCCTAATGTCTTTTTCTGCGCGACAATCTTGTCCACTTGCGCCTGATGCGCTTGAAATAAAGCGAGCAGGTCACCGCGAAGGTAATCTTCAAGCTCTTGCATTTGGCTTTGATATTCGTCGATGTAGTCAAGGTTACTGCTTTGCACAAACAGTTTGGCATCTGCGGCTAATAAGCGGGCGCTACTCTCAAGCACAATGTCATTTTTGGTCGCTGCCACCATTTTCTTGCTCGCGTTTTGCATCTGTCCTCGGATCCCCTGCTCAGGGGTTAACCCCAATGTTTGGTAACCCTTACCCAGATCGCGAAAGCCGTTGGCATACGCTGTCATTGCTCGCTGCACTTTATCAATGGTCGCAGTCTCTAGCCCCAACGAAGCGCTGCGGGCGCGAAAATCACTCAGCAGCTGATTGAACGCGTCGACATTGTTATCAAAACGGGAGAGATATTTGGGGTCCATGCGCGCGAGAAAGTCTTTCTCATTGCGGCGTAGATTGAGCAAGATCACCTCAAGATCAGAGACCGTGGTTAGCTGACTGTGCATTTTTTGTAGCCGCGTTTCCGCTTTCCATGCAACGGCGGCAACCGCAAGTAGCGCCAACACCGACATCAAGGTGAGTGACAAGAGTTTTTGTTTAATATTCATAGCGACCCTACAGCGTTATCTGAGCAGAATGGATTGAACCCGTGTTCCTTGAATATCGGAGATAACGTGAAAAAGTAAAGCCACGCAATCGGTTTGTCACAAATATGTCACATGCTATCCCAGCCTTGCTGACAGCAATGCCGATAAATCAGACGAAAATGATAGTCTGGAAGGCCATAACGCCAAATATAAAGGTATTGGGCATCCGCACGCGCGGCGAGCACCAGCAGCCATGGGGTCGCATAAACACAGGTCAGTTTTCGATACTGCCCATTAGGCATGACCGCCCAAGCGTCAGATGAAAAGCGAAAGGGGCCTTCGTTAGCGATGAGGTGAGCATGGAAACGGAGCAAGTCTCGTACCGCCCAAACGGTTAGCACAGCACGAGCACTCAAAGGAAGGGAAACATGCGACACGGCCAGCCAAGCCACCATCGTTCCTAGCAAAAGCAGACAGACAGTGACATAACGCGGGCAATGTAGGTGACTATGTACGTAACTTACTGCGGTTATAAGCGACGACCTTATCGACAACAGATTTCATCTTCGGGTCGTCAGGTTTACCATGCCCCATCAGCCAGGCAAACAAGTCAGGATCCGCGCTTTCCAAAAATGCGACAAAATCCTGTTTTTCTTTTTCATTAAGCGTGTCGTAGCAGGCTTCAAAATACGGCATAACCAACACATCCAGTTCCAACATGCCGCGACGACATGCCCAACGAACCCGCGCTTTATCCTCGGTATTAACCATTGTTTACCTCTATCGATGATGTCAGTACTCGCATACTATCAATGCCGTTATCGGGCGACTACTTTTGCTGAGCAACAAACCACGAATCTGAGAGCTCTCTAGCGTTAATTCGGTTTATACAGCAATCGCCCGACAAGACAAAGGCTGACAAGCTTTATGCTCCCTATTAGTATACGGGGCAGAGTCTATGTTTTCTCAACAGAGAGCGTGAATGTTATGAGTGAATGGTATCAAACCGTAGCCTTTGAGCCTGCGGATACACACCCCAGTGATCCACAACCTGAACTGGCGATGGTTGCCCTTGATAACTGGGCAATCACTAAAGTGAGCGGCAATGATACGAAAAGCTACTTACAAGGCCAGCTCACTTGCGATATTGCGAACCTCGCAGAAGATAAATCGACCCTCGCCGCCCATTGCGATCCAAAAGGTAAAGTTTGGTCAGTACTGCGTTTTTTCCATTACCAAGACGGGCTCGCCATGGTGCAACCGGCGTCGATTGAAGCCACCCAGCTTCAAGAAGTAAAAAAGTACGCCATTTTTTCCAAGATTGCGTTTGAAAAGGTCGATGCCGTGTTGCTCGGTGTCATTGGTACACAGGCAGACAAGGTAGTGGCTGATCACTTCGGCCCGCACGGTGACGTTCGCCAAGGGCAACAAGGCACCGCTGTATACATTGAACCACATCGCTGGTTACTGGTGGTTGACGCGACCAAAGCCACAGAGCTTACCCATCAATACTCAGCCACATTGCTCACCCATGAGTATTGGGATAAGTGGGATATTGACGCGGCATTACCCCGCATCGAGCAAACGACCAGCGGTGAATTTATCCCGCAATCGCTAAATCTTCAGGCGCTGGACGCGATCAGTTTTACCAAAGGCTGTTATACCGGACAAGAAACCGTGGCACGCGCCAAGTATCGAGGCATGAATAAGCGCGCCATGTACACGCTCAGCGGCCACGCCGAGCACACACCTGTTGCAGGCGACAAAATCGAACGTGCGGTGGGTGATAATTGGCGCGCAGGCGGGACAGTGATCGCTGGTTATCGCGATGCTAACGGCAATGCGAGCGTGTTAGCCGTGCTGCCAAACAACTTGGACGACGACACCGCTTTCCGCCTTGCTGAGTCTCCTTCGTACGCATGGCAGCGTGAGCCACTTCCTTATTCACTTGAGGACGATGATTAAGCCGTGTACGCGGATCCTAATTGGCAAACCCCGGTGACTGCCGCGCTCGATAGCGCCCATATTCGCTACCAAATACTGTGGCAGTCACGCGCGACACAATCGATTGAGGAAACCGCGAAACAACGTGGTATTGATCCTTCTCAAATGCTCAAAACCATGGTGTTGCGTGATATGGGAGGGCGCTATGCAGTGGCTTGTGTCCCAGGCGATCAGCAAGTCAGCCCACCCAAAGTGCGCCAACGACTCGGCTGGCGACGGATGACACTTGCCAGTGCCCAACAAGTGCAAAGCACTACCGGCTACGCACGCGGTACTGTCGCGCCACTAGGGCTCTCACCAGATCTGGCCTTGGTCTTTGATGAGCAGATCTGGGACTATGAAACTGTCACTATTAGCAGCGGTGACCCCCATGCCGGATTATGGGTGAGCGTGAAGGATCTTCTCGCGCTTTGCCAGCCGCTGCGTGCCGAGATATGTCGTAATCGGGCAAATCAAATGAAGGAATGACCCAACGGATGGCACAAAAACACTGGCGGAAATACGATCTCAACTTGTTGGTGACCTTTGTCACTTTAATGGAAACACGCAGCGTGACTGGGGCTGCACAGCGCCTATCTCTGGGTCAGTCAGCCATGAGCCATAGTTTGGCACGTCTGCGTACCATGCTTGACGATCCCCTTTTTGAGCGGCGTGGACACCAAATGGTACCCACTGCTCGCGCACTGGATATCGCCCCTAAAATTGAGGCGCTACTCGACACCCTCGCCACGGACGTGCTGACCCCGCCCGCTTTTGAGCCTGTCCTGTTTGATGGTCAGATCCGCCTTGGGCTCACCGACTACGCTGAGCTTATCTTCGCCCCTGCACTGTTCGACACCCTCAACCAGCAACTTCCTTTAGCACAACTTAGCTTGCGCCCGGTTGACCGTCGCCACTGTCTGGACGCGATTAAAAACGATGATGTCGACGCGGTGATCGGCGTGATCCCCGACAACACCGAGATTCTTGATAGTCAGGTATTATACCATGAGCAGCATGTGTGCTTATTTGATCCACACAGCACCGGGCTCGGCACACCCATCACCCTCGCCGATTTTGTCGCTACACCACATGCACTGGTTAGCACATATGGCCAGCTCTCCAGCCCGATAGATGCGCGTTTGGCAGCACTCGGCTATCATCGACAAGTGGTGATGGGATCGCAGCGGTTTCTCACGGTGAGGCAACTGCTCAAAGGGCGACAGCTGCTTTGTACCGTCCCAGAGCTTATGGCGCGATTAGATACCTTTAACGATGCTAACCATCTGGCATTCAGCCCTCCCCCTATTGATGTGCCAGGGTTTGATATTGGCTTGGCATGGCGACATCAAGCGAGCGGTCACCCCAAAATGCAGTGGCTCATTGATCAGATCACCACCATTGTCGACAAGCGCGTGGCTTCCCTAAAAACGTCATCAACCCTGTCTCACTCGCAAAAGGAAACCTAATGAACATCGTCTCTCTATCGACCCTTAATCCCGATTACGTGGCGCAACGGGTCAGTGAAACGTTCACGCATAGTGAGGGGGCCGACACCGGTGAAGTCATCCGACAACTGGTGGATAAGCTGCTCGGTGAAACGCCCAGTGAAGACTGTCATGGCTGGGGATACCTTGAGGGTGAGAGCTTAGTGGGCGCTGTCTTTTTCTCACGGCTGACCTACCCGCATACCGATAAGATAGCGCTGCTCTCTCCGATGGCTATCCACCCGGATTATCAGCGCCAAGGGCATGGAAAAGCATTAATCAACGCCGGGCTGCAACAGCTACGCACTTTGGGTTATCAGGCGGTGATGACCTACGGGGATCCTGCTTTCTACACCCAGCTAGGGTTTCGCGCTGCCGACCCTACCGAGATCGTGCCACCACATACATTAAGCTACCCACACGGTTGGCTGGCCCAGTCGCTTACTGACAGTGACTTGCCGGCATTAGGGTCCAAACCGTGCTGCGTCGATGCCTTCAACCAGGCGGATTTATGGTAAGGATAAAGTGAATGTTTTTTTTAGGCATTGTCATCACCGCGACATAAACCCACTTCACAATCGGTGCCGTTTTCACACCCCTACCGGGTGACGACCACCAACATGAGTAAGAAGAGGTTATGCGCGTTTTTAATCGCTACTCACCCAAGCTTGTCGCCAAACATGTCACACGCTTATTCTCAGGGCGCCTATATATCGCCGGACGCGGTCGGTTTGATTTTAATAATGGTTGGTTAAGCGCCCCCGATCACGCCACTATCTGTCACTACCAAACCGTGAAGGAAGTTAACGGTTTGATTCGAGATGTGTATCAAGAAGGGCTGCGAGAACCAGAACAAGCTTACTCGTTGTGGACCACTTACTGACTTGGCCGCACAATACAAACAGGGGCCCGTTGGATGGGCCCCTGTTTGTTATCGGGAGCAAAAAGACACGGATAGCACAGGTGCTACCCCCTGACCGTTTTAGTCTGCGTCTTGATCGCCTAACGTTTCTTCATAGCTTTGCGCATCAAGCAGGCTATCGATTTCAGACTCATCTGTCGCTTGAATCTGGAACAACCAACCATCACCGTAGGGATCGCTGTTAACCAGTTCAGGGGCACTGTCTAACTCTTCATTGACGGCCACGACCTGACCAGAGATGGGCGCATAGATATCTGACGCCGCCTTTACCGACTCTGCGACCGCACAATCGTCACCCGCATCAAAGGTGTCATCTTCATCAGGCAAATCGATAAACACCATGTCCCCTAACAGCGCCTGGGCGTGGTCAGAAATGCCAATGGTAAATAGGCCTTCCCCTTCAGGGCGAACCCACTCATGTGTCGCGGTAAATTTTAATTCAGATGGGATATCACTCATAGTCTTGTTCCTTGTTACACCCAATGACAACTCGCACCGTCAGTCGGTAAATTCAACATCATACTCACCATTCAACCGTTGCCTGCTCGGCGAGGGTCTTTGTGGTATTTAGCATATTCTCTATTTTTCGCCAATTCAGCCATCACGCAATCACCAAAAAGTCGCGCCTCGCTCACACGGCTTAGCCAGCTCGGGTAACGTCCCCACAAGGCCTAGCGCACGCGCCATAAATGGCTGCTTGGCGCCAGGCAAATGATTGACGGCGCGCATGCCCACGCCACGGACGAGCTTTTTGACCGGATTATCGCCCGCAAATAAACTTCGAAAGCCTTGCATCGCTGCAATCATCTGCGCCGCTTCCGCTTTGCGCCAACGTTCATACTGGCGCAAACCGGCATAATGCCCGATGTCTTTCCCTTTGTCGGCGAGTGAGGCCAATGTTTGCGCCAAGGCGGCCGCGTCGAGCATACCTAAATTCACCCCTTGCCCAGCCAAAGGGTGGATGGTGTGCGCCGCATCACCGACTAAAGCCAGGCGCTCCGCCGCAAAGTGTTGAGCATAACGCATGGTAAGCGGGTAGCTGGCGCGCGGCCCTACCACCTCACAAAGGCCAAGTTGCGCATCAAACGCAGCGGTTAGGGCGCGGTTAAAAGACGCTGATTCCATCGCGACATAATCCGTCGCTTGTTCTGGGGGGATAGACCAAACAATCGAGCACAGATGCGAGTCGGAAAGCGGTAAGAATGCAAGCGGCCCGTCCGGCGTAAACACTTGACGCGCAACGCCCCGGTGCGGCTCCACCGTGCGCACCGTCGCCACCACCGCATGATGGCCATAGTCGCGCTGTACCAAGGGGAAATGTGCTTGCTCACGCACCCAAGAGCGCGCCCCATCGGCCCCCACGACCAGTTTCGCCGTCACACCGCCCCCAGATGCGAGCTGTAACCAAGTTTCGCTCTCTCCTTGTAGCATGGATTGGCATTGCTCCGGCATCAACACAGTCACATTGTCCTGCTTTTGTACTTTATCGAGCAAAGCCAACTGAATCACACGGTTTTCAACAATATGGCCGAGGTTTTGCTGGCCAAACGCCTGCGCATCAAAGTGAATATCGGCAAAACTGTCTTTCTCCCACACCCGCATCTGCTGGTAACTGGCCGCGCGACGTGAGGCGATGCCCGGCCATACATCCAGGGTGCGCAGTATGTTCTCACTCGCTCGACTCAACGCAGAGACGCGGTTCTCTGGTATGTCGTTTAAGGTCGTTTCCGGCGCTTTACCTTCTATCACCACCACCCGTAAATCCGTGTCGGCAAGGGAGGCGGCGAGTGTCAGCCCCACCATGCCGCCACCGACAATGGCCACGTCGGCATTGATCATTTTCATCTCGGTTCTACCCATCCTATGGTGCGTTGCACAAGCGGTTGCTTCATACTCTCTAATGTTGACATCAGCCCTAACCCGGCATTACGTGCCCCCGCCAGAAGCGGACTATCATTGGAGAAGAGGTGAACCAACCCTGATGTCAATGCCACTGTGGCATCTCGGTCTGGTGTTCGTTGTTTGGCGTACGCCATCAATGTTGGCATTGCACCGATATCATCGCCACGCCTTGCCGCCTCCGTCAGCGTGTGCGCTAACGTCATTACATCTCGCAAGCCAAGGTTAAATCCTTGCCCGGCAATAGGGTGTAAGCTTTGTGCCGCATTACCCACCACGGCCACACGATGACTGACCGGACGAACCACTTGGTTAAGCGTCAATGGATACGCATGGCGCTCTCCAACATGCAGCAATTTGCCCAAACGCCAGCCAAACACCTGCTGCAGGCGCTGAAGAAAGGCGTCATCGCTGATTTGCATCAGCGCATCAGCTTGCTCTGCGGTGACACACCACACTAACGAACACCGTCCTTGCGACATGGGTAACAGCGCCACAGGGCCTGTTTGCGTGAAGCGCTCAAAGGCGTGTCCTTGATGAGGAAGTGCGGTCGAGACATTGGCAATCACCGCCACTTGGCCAAAATTGTGTTGCATGCGTGGCATTTTCAACTGCGCGCAACAAGACGAGCGCCCACCGTCAGCCGCAATAAGTAACGAAGCGGTCAGTGACTCCCCCTGTTTTAATCTCACCGTTACCGCCGCCGGCGTTCGCTCAATCGCCATCACGGCATCTGGGCAAAACACATCGATCGCCTCGCGGTGTTGTAACTTTTGGTGAAGCACCGCACCGGCATCCGCTAGTTCGATAACTTGGCCAAGATAAGGCACTCCCTGCGACTGTGCGTCAATATGGGTTTGTCCGGCGTGGCCACGATCAGACACATGAATGTGCTGAATCGGCGTGCCAAAAGGGGCGAGTGAGTCCCACAGCCCCAAGCTCGCAAAGGCTGCACAGCTGCCTTGTGCTAATGCGATACTGCGTGCATCGTAACCCGGGTGTTCGCGGTGATCGGGCACCATTGCCTCGACCACGGCAATACGCAGTGTGCCGCCACTCAATGTGTCTAAGGCCAATGCGGCAGTCGCACCGGCCATTGCGCCGCCTGCGATCACTATGTCATAGGCTTTCATCCCACTTTTACCTCACCCTGAGTCACTTAACGCCTCAATCTGAACGCGTCATTGAGATTAATGCAATGTTTTAGGCGTATCGTCACGGTCCGGACGCGCCCCAAGTTCTGCGTGCACCACCATGCTGCATACGCGTACATGCTCGACAACCTGCTCAAGTAATTCGGCTTGCTCTTGCATGTCGCCATCTTCATCGACACCCAGCTGCGCAACATCTTTGAGATCGCCCAATGCTTCTGTCACATCCTTAGATAAGGTACGCCCTTTGGTTCCGATCAGTCCCACCCCCGCTAAAAACGCGTTAATCCACTCCACCAGCGCTTCGGCACGGGCAACGACACCCGACTGCTCGTCGTCAGGGACATAAATATCTAAATCAAGATCACTGCCGGTAAGCTGCGCTTTTAGCTGATGATAGCTTTGCAAGGCAAGCGTCTTAGACTCTGTTGGCCACCCCATCCCTTGGTGGGTGTAATCATAAAGCATGGTTAACCAGCTACCATCTTCCAGCTCTAGTCCACCACTGAGCATGCCTGCGATTAAACCGTGCATCTCTGCAGGCGTCACCGCCAAACTGTCAGCCCTCAGTGTGTCTGCTGTTGTCGCATAAGCGGGTAAACGGGTATCAGTCACAATCTTGCCCCTTGCTGTGCCATCAAAATAAGAAGCACAGTCTAGCATTTCACACCATCAGGCTGAATCACCGCGATAAAAAACGGTATGATGCCCCACCACGCATGACTGATGACGCAAGACAGTGTATAAGTGCAGATGACGCCCTCACGATGACAAGGATCAACCCTGGCCGCGAGAAGCCGCTGGCGCAAGCGAGCCACCTCACATTTGTGTCTAAAAATGTGCGCGCTTGGTCGTGAAAAGGAGCAAACCTCACGACGCCTCTAGCGCTGCGCCCTAGGTACCGCTTTACCGAGACGCGATGTCGCTGTCATGTTTTGGTCAAATTCCCTGCACCAGTAGCAGAGATGATTTTCGATGTAGTGTATTCACCAGAATAATTGCTAGAATAGCGCCATATTATTGTGTACTGGGCCCTCGACAAATCGGGCCGGATGAGGAGCCAGCGTGGGACTATGAGCACACAACCGGTTGAAATCAAAATTCTAGATCGTCTTGTTCGCGTCAATTGCCCACCCGGGCAAGAGCAAGCGCTTAAAGATGCAGCAAGCGAGTTCGATCAACGGTTGCATCGGCTGGCTGAGCGCACTAAAGTAAGCAATACAGAGCAGCTAATTGCCATTGCCGCTCTCAATGTTTGCCACGAATTAAATGATGCCAAACAGTCGTTAGAGACATTGCAAGATCAGGTCACGCAACGGACCGCCCTGATGACGTCACAACTAGACAAAGCAATGGCAGCGCAAGGATCGCAAGAATAACCCAATTCCCTGGGGTGTTTGTCAGCGGATCTACGTCCCTGAGCCGATAAGCAAAACTAAGGGTGCGTTGTTATAGGCTACTGAGCAAGCTCGGCATGCACCGAGAAGCCTACGGCTTATACTACCCACCCGCCTTGAACCAGCGGGTTCAAGGGCCATCGATCCCAACGGCACCCCGGGGTCCTCTTCTCTACCCTTCGGCTAGCATCAAGGACAGTTATGCAGCCTAGACAACAAATACGACACGCTATTCGCGAAGCACGTCGTCAGCTTTCTCCAGAGCAACAAACGTTCGCCGCAGACGCGGTTGCCAAACGATTTACGGCGCTTGCTGATGTTGAGCAAGCCACGGACATCGCCCTGTATCTCTCATTTGATGGCGAGCTAGATACAACACCTGTCATTGAGGCGTGCTGGAAAGCGAACAAAAATGTCTACTTGCCCGTCATTCATCCCTTTAGCCGTGGTCACTTACTGTTTCTTCACTACACCCCGACCACCCCAATGCGGGTTAATGGTTATGGTATTGCCGAGCCGACACTCAATATCAATGCGTTAATCCCAACTGCAAAGCTGGACGTGATTGCGACGCCGCTGGTGGCGTTTGACGCAAAAGGACAACGCCTGGGCATGGGAGGCGGCTATTACGATCGCACGCTCGGCTTATGTGCCCCTGATGCGGTTGCGGTTGGGCTCGCTCATGAGTGCCAGCAATGGCCAGCGTTACCTACCGAACAGTGGGATGTGCCTTTGCCACATATTTTGACCCCCAGCCAACATTGGCAGTGGCCGACGCGTATTTCGCGACCTAAACCCTGACGCCATCTATTGGCTTCGCTATAATCACGCCCATTCCCCTAGATTCAGGAGTTATCATGACCCAAGACGAAAAGAAAAAAGCCACGGGCGAAGCCGCGGTGGAATATGTCAAGCCGGGCAGTATTATCGGCGTGGGAACCGGTTCTACCGTTAATTACTTTATTGATGCCCTTGCGCCCATTAAAGAGCACATCAAAGGCGCGGTCTCTAGTTCAGAAGCCTCCACCGAGCGACTAAAAGCGTTGGGCATTGAGGTACTCGATGCCAATGAAGTGGCAAGCTTAGACATCTATGTGGATGGTGCGGATGAAATTAACGCGCGTCATCATATGATTAAAGGCGGTGGTGCTGCCTTGACGCGTGAGAAAATCGTCGCGGCGATCGCAGATAAGTTTGTGTGTATTATCGACGACACCAAACATGTGGATGTACTGGGTGAGTTTCCACTTCCCGTTGAAGTGATCCCCATGGCACGCTCTTATGTCGCGCGTGAATTACTCAAACTAGGGGGCGACCCGTGTTACCGTCAAGGGGTGATCACGGACAATGGCAACGTGATCCTCGACGTACACAATATGAAAATCCAAGATCCCAAAGGATTAGAAGATGCCATCAATGCCATTCCTGGCGTCGTCACCGTTGGACTGTTTGCCAATCGCGGCGCAGATATTGTGTTAACCGGTACCGACACCGGTGTGAAAAAAGTAGCAAATTGAGTGCATAATACCGCAAATCAGAGGCTTATACGCGGTGGTGAGTAACCAGAAAAGCCAAACGTTTGCGTTAAGTGTAATCAATAAGTTAAAAGCACCTTTTTTAAGGTGCTTTTTTTATGGCCTAGAACGGATAATTCTTACCCCTTATGTGAATTTTTGTTATCTTGGTCACTGTTCTGATACCGGCACATCGCATGCCCAGCGGTCTTTTGACGTAAAAGATCAACCTAATGACCAGGTCAATCAACCGCATCTCCTCGTCGCCATCGTGCRCGGGAATAAGGTACGATGCGCCCCGGCACTCAGGCGCAACATTGCTACCATTATTGTTTCTAAGGAAGAGAACAGCCCGCATGTCACACTATTCACTGGACAAGAATAAAATCAAAATCCTATTACTCGAAGGCGTCCATCCCACTGCTGTTGAAGCCTTCAAGCAGGCCGGATACACCAACATCGAGTACCATAAAGGCTCACTCACCGGTGAGGATCTCGAAGAAGCTATCCAAGATGCACACTTTGTGGGACTACGCTCTCGCACCCAGTTAACGGAAGCCGTTTTTGCAAAAGCGAAAAAGTTGGTCGCGGTTGGCTGTTTTTGTATCGGCACCAATCAAGTGGACCTCGATGCGGCGGCCAAGCGCGGGATCCCCGTTTTTAACGCACCTTTCTCCAACACCCGCAGTGTCGCAGAGCTGGTTTTAGGTGAGATCCTACTGCTCCTGCGCGGGATCCCCGAAAAAAATGCCAAAGCGCATCGCGGTGAATGGCAAAAATCCGCTGATCGCTCCTTTGAGGCTCGCGGTAAGGTGCTCGGCATTATTGGCTATGGCCACATCGGCACCCAGCTAAGTATCTTGGCAGAAAACTTGGGGATGCGAGTGTATTACTACGATGTTGATAATAAGCTCTCGTTAGGGAACGCCATCCAAGTTAACTCGCTCACAGAGCTGCTTAATCGCAGTGATATTGTCTCGCTTCATGTCCCCGAGACGCCAAGCACGCAGAACATGATTGATGCTGAGGCCTTTGCCCGCATGAAACCAGGGGCGATCTTTATTAATGCCTCACGCGGTACGGTGGTCGATATCGATGCTTTATGCAGCGCGCTAGAAAGCAAGCATTTGGCTGGGGCGGCAATCGATGTTTTCCCCGTTGAGCCAAAAACCAATAAAGACGCATTTAGCTCTCCGCTACAAGCGTTTGATAATGCGTTACTCACACCACACATTGGTGGCTCAACCCAAGAAGCACAGGAAAACATCGGCCTGGAAGTAGCCGGTAAGCTGGTGAAGTATTCTGACAATGGCTCGACGCTGTCGTGCGTCAACTTCCCTGAAGTGTCATTGCCAGAACATCAAGGCCGCTCGCGCTTACTGCATATACACGCCAACCGACCTGGGGTGCTGACCAAAATCAACACCACCTTTGCCGACGAAGATGTCAACATCGCCGCACAGTACTTACAAACATCGTCGCAAATTGGTTATGTGGTGATTGATGTTGAAGACAGTGATCATGCCTACAAGGCACTGAAAAAGCTTAAAGCGATCGAAGGCACCATCCGCGCGCGGATATTGCACTGATTCGAGCCAGAAATGAAAAAAGCCCCTGTTGGGGCTTTTTCGAATTGTTCGCGTTTTATCACTGGCGCCGCTTATTGCTCGTCGCGCAGAAATACCAGCTCATTGCCTTTCGAGTCGGCTTCACTAAAGTAATAGCCTGCCACATTAAACGCTTTAATGTCCGCCACTGAGCTCGCGCGCTTATCAATCAAATACCGCGCCATCATGCCACGGGCTTTTTTGGCATAGAAGCTAATCACCTTATATTGACCGTTTTTATAATCTTTAAACACTGGGGTGATGATGTCGCCTTTAAGCACCTTCTTGTTGACCGCTTTAAAGTATTCATTGGAGGCAAGGTTGACTAATAGCTTACTGCCCTGTGCCGCCAAATCATCATTCAGTGCCTCTGTGATGATATCGCCCCAGAACTGATATAAGTTGTCGCCTCGTGGTGTCGACAACTTGGTCCCCATTTCCAACCGGTACGGTTGCATCAGATCGAGCGGCCGCAATAGCCCATACAAGCCTGATAACATACGAAAATGATCTTGTGCCCAATCAAAATCTTGCTCGGACATCGAATTGGCATCTAACCCTGTGTACACATCCCCTTTAAATGCAAGCGCCGCAGGTCGTGCATTATCTGGGGTAAAAGAAGGAGACCATTCAGAAAAACGCACAGCATTAAGACTGGCGATTTTATCACTGACTTTCATAAGCGAGGCAATGTCTGCCGGTGTAAGCTGACGGCAAACCTTAATCAACGCCTCTGAGTGTTCAGTAAGCTGAGGTTGAGTATAACGGTCTGTCGGCAATGGCGTTTCATAATCCAAGGTTTTTGCAGGAGAAACCACTATCAGCATGTTGCTCGCCCTTTTGTTATTTATCTTTTGCTAAGCCTATCATTCCCGCATAAAAAAACCACCGCCCGCCACCACACATCATGCGTATCAGTGACTAACGTTTGGGGAGCGGCCACGCCTTATCGTCAAGCTGACTGTGCAGCTCGGGAAAGCGGCGACTGTCGAACACAGGTACCCGCCCCAATGAGCGCTGAGTGTGATAGTCCTTTGCCAGCCGCTTGACGATGCCCGAAAGTAAAAAAATCGCAATCATGTTTACCAGCGCCATCATTCCCATAGACGCATCCGCGAGAGTCCAAACCAGCGGCAGTTCCGCCAGCGCCCCAAACATGACCATACCCAAGACTAAGGCACGGAAGTACGGCAATGCCGGACGACACCGATGATTGATAAACAACAGATTGGTTTCTGCATACGAATAATTGGCAATGATCGAGGTAAAAGCGAAAAAGAAAATGGCGACCGCCACAAACTGTTCGCCCCATTCCCCAACTTGTGCGCTTAACGCCCGCTGAGTCAACTCAACCCCCGTGATTTCGCCGCCGGGAATGTACTCACCTGATAGCAGAATAATCGCCACGGTAGCAGTGCAGATCACCAAGGTATCCACAAACACGCCAAGCATTTGCACGTAACCCTGAGAAACAGGATGAGGAGGATAAGGCGTCGCTGAAGCCGCCGCATTAGGCGCGGAGCCCATGCCTGCTTCGTTAGAGAATAATCCGCGTTTAATCCCCTGAATCATGCCTTGTGCCAAGGTGTAGCCCAAAGCGCCTGATGCCGCTTCGTGGAGACCGAATGCACTTTCTATGATCAAAGAAAATACCGCTGGCACTTTATCAAGATGGGTTAACACCACATACAAAGACAAGGACAAGTATAACAGCGCCATCACGGGCACAATCACTTCTGCCGTGCGCGCTATCTGACGTAATCCACCATAAATGATTAACCCGCTAACCAGCACCAACCCCGCGCCGACATAGGCCGGTGGCCATGAAAATGCCACTTGTGCCGCTTGTGAGATAGAGTTGGCTTGAACCGAATTAAACACTAGCCCAAATGCCAAAATCAGTAATAGGGAGAAGAGTACCCCCATCCAACGCATTCCTAGGCCATGTTCCATGTAATAGGCAGGACCACCGCGAAAATAGCCGTCCGGATCCCGTACCTTATACACTTGCGCCAGCGTACTCTCTGCAAAGGCCGTGGCCATGCCGAGAAATGCCATCAGCCACATCCAAAAGATTGCCCCCGGGCCACCTAATGACAGAGCGACCGCCACCCCGGCCATGTTGCCCGTCCCTACACGCGCGGCGAGCCCGGTACACAAGGCCTGGAAAGAGGAAATGCTGCTCCCCTCACGGCGTCGGCTATGACGCATGACAGAAAACATATGAGAAAAGTGACGAAACTGAATGCCGCCTAATTTTAAGGTAAAAAAGATCCCGCCACCGATGAGCACATAAATGAGCACCGACCCCCAAATCAGATCATTAATAAAAGTGAGTAGGCTCAATGGACTGTCCCTCGTCGTGATTAAGTAAGGATAATGATCAATGCGGCGCAATCTTCGCGTGAACCACCTTCTAGGTCAATTCAAACCCATCACGGCTGGGGCAACAGTCACTCATTTTAAAAATCAGTGATTGCGGTCTCATAAAAACTTCATCGGACTGCCACAAATGAGAAATACTTCAATTTTACGTTAGGGGTAGCTGTGGTATTTAAAATCTGACCGCAAGGTGAAAAAGAGGTGACTATGGAAAACATTGCCTTTAACGATCTGTTCGAGCAAGACAAGCCACAACGCAACGGACGCGCGAAACCAGTCAAACGTAAATGGAGAGAAATTGAAGCGCTGAAAGACAAACAGCGGCTAAAAAAAGAATTGGAAGAAATCGATATTTTTGGCGATTTCTCTCAACTGGACCTCGATTAACTCACCCTCAACATAGGATTGCTAAAAGGTGCTCACCGAGCACCTTTTTTTCATCGCTCCTCAGCGACTGAGCCTACTCCGCCTCGAGATAAGGCTGCCAATCAATGGGCGTCTTCCCTTGCGCCTGAAGCAACGCATTGGTTTGTGAAAAGTGCTGACAACCAAAAAAGCCACGATGCGCTGACAGCGGTGACGGGTGAGGCGCGGTGAGCACATGGTGGCGCTGACGATCGATCGCTTTACCTTTTTTCTGGGCGTGCGCGCCCCATAATAAGAACACCACGCCTTGGCACTGCTGGTTTACCGCATCGATGACACGATCAGTAAAGGTTTCCCAACCCAGTTTGGCGTGTGAGTGCGCTTTTCCTTGCTCAACGGTGAGCACAGTATTAAGCAACAACACACCTTGTTCCGCCCAGCTTTTCAAGTAACCGTGAGAAGGTGGCGTAAAGCCTTCAATATCGGTGGCAAGCTCCTTGTAGATATTGACCAATGACGGTGGTGTTTTCACACCCGGTCGCACAGAAAAGCACAGCCCGTGCGCTTGGTTCGGCCCGTGATAAGGATCTTGACCCAGAATCACGACTTTCACCTCGCCCAACTCGGTGTAACGAAAGGCATTAAACACATCTTCCTTCGGAGGAAAAACCGTTACCCCCTTGGCACGTGCTTGTTCTACATAGGCAAGGGTTTCTCGGAAATACGCTTGTTGTTTCTCATCAGCCAATACTTGCTGCCACGTTTGCGCCTGAGTCATGGTTGCTCCTTTTGATTATATTGGCGCTATTCTAACGAGGCAGCATGGCAAAATCAGTGTGTGCAACGATCTTTTGTTCGTTCGGTGTGTGAGTGGTAATGACGCTGACAGCGGCCTTGTACCGCGCGGTTAGGGGTCGGTAAGCTCGCACGCGTCATGGTTGGCTTAATCATGGGGCATTCCTCATCATTGTGGATTCATCATTAGCAATGAAATTTTAATGCCAACTTTATAAAAGCAATAAAGTCATGGTGTTAGCCTATAAGCTGATCAGCCTAAGTCACACAATGAGCACAAGTGGTGCAAATTTGCCTCTTTTTTGCACACACTTGTTTGCGCACACGCCACTTTCACTTGTAATTAAATTACTACATTTTGAATCAAAAAATCCCCGTGAGACTCGCAGCGCGGAAGCGGCCGTGCTACAGTCCTCACTGTAGTTCAAAAAAGATTGATATAAGATAAATATCATAATGTTAATTATGAGATAAAATTGATTTAGGTCAACAAAACCCCACTCTTTAAAGGGTATATATAGGCACTCTAAATGATGAAATCTTACATCATAAAAGTCACTATCATAAAAGGGGATAGGCCATGATCACTGGTATTCAAGTAACCTCAGCGGCCAATGATGAACTCGTTAATTCTATTTGGTTGATTGATAAAGACACCGATCAAGCGCGTTGTGTTTGTGCTAAACAAGGCTTTGAAGCGGATCAGGAAGTTGCCCTATCTTCTTTGGGTGAATTCGATTACCGCGAGGTGAATATCGAGACACAAGCGATCAACGAAGGCGGCCAGCATCTTAACGTCAACGTATTGAAGCGTGAAACGCTGGAAGATGCAGCAAAGCACCCAGAGAAATACCCACAGCTGACCATTCGCGTCTCCGGTTATGCGGTACGTTTTAACTCACTGACGCCTGAACAGCAGCGCGACGTCATTACACGTACCTTTACCAGCTCACTATAAGCGCATTGCTTTTCGCAAGAGCGCTTACACTGAAACAGCCCGCTATCGCGGGCTGTTTTTTCAGGCATAGGCTGGAGTGCGTTGCTTCTACCCGTTAGCCATTAATGTCTAATAGGTAGTCTCGTAGCACTTGGAAATCCGCCTCTTGCTCACGAGAAAGCAGCGTCATTTTCGCGTGTTTCGCGAGCGGCCCAGGCAGGGGGATATCTTTATCCAAAATGGCATCCACCGACTCTTTAAATTTCGCCGGGTGGGCGGTGCACAAGAAGATCCCCTCTTCTCCTGGTTCAAGCTGCTCAGCCAGCAGACGGTAAGCAATCGCACCATGCGGTTCACACAAATAGCCCGCGTGAGAGAGCGATTTTAAGCTCTCAGCCGTTTCCTCATCGTCAGCACGCCCTGAGGCAAGTTCACTCAACGTCCACTGCTCTCGGCGGAAAAGCTCTTCGATACGTGGCCAGTTGTTAGGCTGACTCACGTCCATGGCATTGGATAAGGTGGCGACCGTTTGCTGCGGAGACCATTCCCCCGAGTCCAAATAGCGCGGTACCGTGTCATTGGCATTGGTACCCGCAATAAAGCGCTTAATCGGCAGCCCCATCGCTTTAGCAAGCAAACCGGCCGTGAGGTTACCAAAGTTACCACTTGGCACCGATATCACCACCTGATCGCGTTTACGCGGAGGGAGCTGCGCCACCGCCTCGAAGTAGTAACAAATCTGGGCCATTAAGCGGCTAATGTTGATGGAGTTAGCCGAGTTAAGACCAATGGCCTGACGAAGCTCGCTATCATCAAAGGCTTGCTTGACCATGCTTTGACAATCGTCAAAGGTGCCATTAATCGCGACCGTATGGATATTGCCGCCGAGTGTGCAAAAGAGTTTTTCCTGCAGCGGGCTGATTTTGCCTTTCGGGTACAAGATGACGACATCGATATTATCAATACCGTAGAACGCATGGGCAACAGCCGCCCCGGTATCCCCAGATGTTGCCGTGAGGATGGTGATCTTTTTGCCATCAGAGACCGCTGCCAGCGACTGCGCCATAAAACGGCCACCAAAGTCTTTAAAGGCGAGCGTCGGGCCATGGAAAAGCTCTAGCGCGTGAATATTATCTTTCACCTGGGTAAGCGGTGCGGCAAAGCTAAATGCGTTTTTAACCAGTTCACTCACTTGCTGTTTAGGCAGCTCATCGCCAATTAATGCAGATAAAATTTCGCTACTGCGCGCCACCAAAGGCATGGCCAGTAATGCCTCGATGTCGTCGAAGTGGGGCAAGCTCTCGGGAAAAAAGAGCCCTTGGCCACGACCTAAACCTTGCTGGACCGCCTGAGAGAATGACACGGTTTCACTGTGATCTTTGATGTTATAAAGCTTCATGCCTGACTTCCTATTTCTTTCGCGCCCTGTCCATCAATGCGACATACATGAACAAAGCCATCATCATTTTGTATATAGTGCTCGCGTAACCATTGCGCGACACGCTCTGCCACCTGTCTATCGTCACAAATGCTAAATAGGGTTGGCCCTGAACCGGAAATCCCCGTCGCCAATGCGCCACAACTGGCGGCATACTCGCGCGCTTCAACAAACCCCGGCAGCAGTTTTTGTCGGTACGGTTCAGCAATCACATCGCAAATTAAACTCGCCGCGAGCTTAGGCTGTTGCGTGTGACACGCATGAATAAAGCCGCCGAGATAGCGCCCATGGGCGATCACATCTTGCCGGCGATACTGGGCGGGCAAGATGGTGCGTGCTTCTGCCGTCGACACCTTGATGCCCGGATACGCCATCACCCAATACCAGTTTTCAAAGTGTGGTACCGCTTGACTGATCACCCCTTGGCTTTCCAGCATGAGCTGCACGCCACCAAGATAACAAGGCGCGACATTGTCATAATGTAAGCTACCGGAGATGGACGCTTCCATTTCTCCCATCAGCGCTAACATGCGAGTCTCATCGAGCGCATGGTCATGAAAGCGATTCAACGCATCGAGCGCGGCGACAATCGAGCATGCACTGGAGCCAAGTCCTGACCCAATAGGCATATTCTTTTCAAGCACCATGGCAACGGGTTTCACCGCCAAGTCATGGCTTTTAAGCGCCTCGGCATAGGCCAAGTACGCCTGATAAACGATATTATCCTGCTGATTAGCGGGTAGCTTATCGATAAAGCGGCCTTGGCAGCGCAATGAAAAAGCGTGGTTTCCACCGTCTGCCACTTCCACCACATCGCCCAGTAAACTACCGTCGACAGGACTCACCGCTGCCCCTAAGACATCGAATCCCACACTGACATTACCAATCGATGCAGGTGCATAAACACGGACTGCCATAACTAGACTCCTAACTTCCAACCCAGTGTACGCATTAAGTCCGCAAACACCCCGGCGGCGGTCACTGCGGTTCCCGCGCCATAGCCTCGCAGCACCAAAGGAATCGGCTGATAGTACCGGCTATAAAAAGCCAATGCGTTCTCACCCTCTTTGATTTTGTTCATGGGGTCATCGTCAGATACCGCTTGGATTTTGACGAAACAGCGTCCTTCTTCGATACCACCAATATAGCGCAATACTTTGCCTTCTTTGGCGGCAGCCTCGGACCATTGTTTAAAATATTCATCGGCTTGCGGCAAACGCGCCATAAAGGTTTCCACATCACCGGACTGATCAAAGCCAGGCGGAAGCGCAGGTTCGACCTCAACATCATCAAGCTCAAGCTCCATGCCAGCTTCACGTGCCAGAATCAACAGCTTACGTGCCACGTCCATGCCCGATAGATCGTCACGCGGATCCGGCTCAGTAAAACCGTTTTCACGCGCGACCTTGGTCGCCTCACTAAAGCTGGCGCCGTCATCTAACTTGCCGAAAATGTGGGAAAGCGATCCCGATAAGATCCCAGAAAAGCGTGACAGCTCATCCCCTGCCGCAATCAAGTTTTGCAGGTTTTCAATCACCGGCAGGCCTGCGCCCACTGTGGTCTCATACATAAATTTGCGGTGCGTCGCGCGGGCCGCCTGACGCAACTGGTGATAGTAAGCCATGCTGCTGGTATTGGCTTTCTTATTAGGGGTAATCACGTGAAAGCCTGCACGCAAGAAATCAGCATATTGATCGGCGACCTGTTGATCAGCGGTGCAATCGATCAACACAGGGTTAATGATATGATTACGCTGAACTAGCTGGATCATCCCCGCTAAGCTGAACGTAGACAGGTGGTTGGGGAGTTCATCACGCCAGCTATTTAGATCAATGCCTTGGCTGTTAAGCCACATCCCTTTGCTGTTCGCTAAGCCACAGACCCGCATCACAATGCCTTGTTGCTGGAGCTTGGCTTGTTGGCGGCGGATTTGCTCAATCAGCTCACCCCCCACACCACCGACACCGACGATAAACACATCCAAATGATGCTGGCTATTAAATAAGTTCTCATGACAGGCTTTAACCGCCTCAGAGACTCGCTCTGAAGGCACCACCGCAGAAATAGCGCGTTCCGATGAACCTTGAGCAATCGCAACGATATTAACATTGACTTCTGCCAACGAGGTGAAAAAGCGCGAGGCAACACCTTTCGACGTGCGCATGCCATCGCCCACCAAAGAGACAATCGACAAATTATCCATAAACTCGACAGGCTCGAGCAGACCATCTTTCAATTCAAGCTCAAAATGGTTACTCAGCACCTTGTCGGCTTTTTCTTTGTCCTGGCTTTGAATACAAAAACTGATGCTGTACTCAGAAGAGGATTGAGTAATCAACACAATCGACACCCCCGCCGATGACATCGCACCAAATACGCGTGATGCCATCCCTACCATGCCTTTCATACCAGGGCCTGATAGGTTGACCATGCTCAAATCGCTTAAGGTGGTGATGCCCTTAATCGCAAGCTTGTCCTCCCCGCTATCCTCACCAATTAAGGTGCCTCCTGCTTGCGGGTTCGCCGCGTTTTTAATCAAACAAGGGATATGAAAGCGCGCAATCGGTGCGATGGTTTTGGGGTGTAACACTTTCGCGCCAAAGTAAGACAGCTCCATCGCTTCTTGATAGCTCAGCGATTTGAGCAAGCGCGCATCCGGTACGAGGCGAGGGTCACAGTTGTACACCCCATCGACATCTGTCCAAATCTCGCAACACTCGGCACGTACACACGCTGCGAGTACCGCGGCAGAGTAGTCTGAGCCATTCCGTCCTAGGGTCACCAGCTCGCCATTTTCATTCCCCGCCATAAACCCTGGCATTAGACCAATGTGTTTCGCCGGGATGGGCGATTGTTTGAAGCGTTGCGATGAGACTTCGATGTCGACTTCAGCACTTAAGTGACTGCCCGACGCGGCAAAGTATTCCACCGGGTCAATATCGAACACTGCATACCCACGCGCCTCGAGTAGTGCATGCATCGCTGCGACCGACAAACGCTCACCTTTACTGACGACACGTGCGTAGGTGCTATCTGGGCATAAGCCCAATAAGCTCATGCCATGCACATATTGGCGAAGCTGGCCGAGACTGCGTGTTAATTTATCGAAAAGTGGCTGGGTATCGAGGTTGGGTTGACGCTCAGCTAGGCCATGAAACAAGCCGACGAAAAGCTGCTCTAGCTCTTTAAGCGGCAATTCCGCTTCACCATGTTTGACCGTGTTCTCAACCACTGAAACGAGGATGTTTGTCACCTTCGCTGGGGCGGATAACACGGCAGACACCTCGCTCTGCCCCTGGTTACTGACAATGATATCGGCAGCGCGACTGAAGCGCTCAGCATCGGCCAGCGACGTGCCACCAAATTTTAAAACTCGCATCCGTTTGGGACCTCTCTTTTAAGATAAAAAAAAGCCCGTACCTGGGAAGGTACGGGCTTTTTTGGAAATTCTGTGCGTATCAGCCCGCACCAACACATGATGTGCCAGTAATAATAATGGTGGTTGTGGTGGTCTGGGTGCTGATCGTTAGTTGCATGTGTGTTGCGTATATCATTTGTTTTGTTTGATTCTCTCTAGGTGTATCGAATCATGTTGCTTAGGTCAACAAAAAAGTGATCCTGATTGCTTTTTCAACAAAACTCTGCGAGCTTGAACAAGGGAGCAACCAGATCGCAAGGAGCGCGAATGACCCAAGAAGCGATGGCCCAGTTAGTCGCCAATACCATACTACAAGGCTCGGATGCTATGTATGGCCGGTTTCTCGATGTCACCTCCGGTGCGCAGGAGCGCTTTGAGCAACAAGACTGGAAAAGTGTTCAACAAGCGCTTAAAACGCGTATCCAGTTCTACGACCATCATGTTGGTTTGGTCAGTCAACAACTAGGAGCCATGCTCGGCAAAGCGCACGCCACACGCTCCTTTTTGATGGCAGTCAAAGCGGCTTATGTCACCTTGCTTGATGATTACCCGCGTTACGATATCGCTGAGAGTTTCTTTAACTCTGTGTATTGCCGGATCTTTGAACACCGCAATATCCGTCGCGATAAGCTGTTCGTGCAAAGCTCCCAAGGGGGGCGGATCCCCAAATATCCAACCCCTTTATTAAGACGCTTCCAATCGCAAGCCGGCATTTACGCCACCTTAGAGCGGATGCTCGATAGCACCCCGTTTACCCTACCTTGGCGGGATAAAAGCGGCGATCTCAAACGTGTGACACAAATACTCCAAGCGCGGTTTGGCCCGCAACTTACCATGAGCTTTACCCTCGAAATGGTTCGTCAGCCTTTTTTCCGTAATAAAGGCGCTTACCTTATCGGCCGACTCGATATGGCTAACCAGCGCCGGCCTTTGGTGCTGCCGCTCGCGATCTCCGAGCAAGGGGAGCTATACATAGACGCCTGTATTACCGACAGTGATGATGTCAGCATCGTGTTTGGTTTTGCCCGCTCGTACTTCATGGTCTACGCCCCTGTGCCGGCGGCGTTGGTGGACTTCCTTAACCAGCTGATGCCCAACAAAACGCCCGCTGAGCTCTACACCGCGATTGGTTGCCAGAAGCACGGAAAAACCGAGCTATACCGTGAGTTTCTTTACCACCTGGATAACTCGGATGACTTGTTTGATATCGCGCCTGGGGTCAAAGGAATGGTGATGTCGGTATTTACTCTGCCTTCCTATGGGTTTGTGTTTAAGATCATCAAAGACAAGTTTGCCCCGCAAAAGCAAATGACCCACGCCCAAGTAAGGGAAAAGTACCGCCTGGTTAAAGAACACGATCGGGTTGGACGCATGGCCGATACCCAAGAATACCGTAACTTTATTTTTCCCCGTGACCGCTTTAGTGACGCCTTAATTGATGAACTCCTCGAGGTTGCCCCCTCCTGCGTTAACGTCACCGACAACGAAGTGCGCATTCGCCATCTCTACATGGAAAGGCGCATGATCCCGTTAAATATTTATCTCGAAAAAGCCGAGCCGGACGCGATCACCCAAGCCGTACAAGAATATGGCGATGCACTCAAAGAATTAGCCGCCGCCAACATCTTTGCCGGCGATATGCTGTTTAAAAACTTTGGGGTCAGTCGTCACAATCGGGTCATTTTCTATGATTACGATGAGATAGCGTATCTCACTGAGGTAAACTTTCGCCATATTCCGCCACCTCGCTACCCAGAAGATGAACTGGCTGCAGAGCCTTGGTACAGCGTGGGCGACAATGACGTATTCCCAGAAGAATTTCGCACATTTTTACTGGTTAATCGTACCGTTGCCGACGAGTTTGATCGCCTCCACCCAGAGCTGTTTGAAGCTGGTTATTGGCAGCAACTGCAAAGCCAGGTAAAGGCCGGGCATTTTCATGATGTGCGTCCCTACAGTGAAGAAAACCGGTTAGGACACGCGACGCTCTCACCAAAAACGGCCTAATATTTGCTCAGTCATCATGTGTTAACCGCACACTGGCGATTTACCGCCTTTGTGCGCCAATAAAGTGGCAAATCGTCAATATATTGGCAGTTTAGTCTATCGACCGTTATCGGCACGCATGAGGAGAGAGACAAAATTCGGCAGTAGTATCTATTTTTTGTCTACACTGATCGCAACGCATCAGCGTCTTCTAAGACTGAGCTAAGCCTAAAAAGAACAATGAGGCACAGGATTTGAGTATAAAACAACTAGGACTGTTGACCCTCGTCTTACAAGCTGTGGCAGCGCCTGCGTGGGGCCAACCGTTAACTTGGCAAACGCTGCCAGCTGGGACAGCTGATCACTTCTTTATTCAGTCTATCCCATCGGCCACACAAGGTTTTGACAGTTGGACCATTCAGTCAGGCTATCGTTACCCACTCAGTAATGTATCTGTTTATATGGGCACGCAACTGAAAAGCGAAAACGACCAACACACCACGCAACAAGGGTTGTTAAGCGGGATTGAGTACCGTTTTACCGACAAGCTGCGTCTTTCGAGCCAAATTAGCCGCGATAATGACGATACCCTGATCGATCAGTGGGGCGTCAGCAGTCGCTACCAGTTGAGTGAGTCGATTGATGTGAATGCCGGGCTAGATGTCGAGTTTCGTCCCGAAACCTCCCCCGAATCGATTTATCAACTCGGGGTTGGATTGCACTTTTAACCCGCCGCCCAGATTAACTGACCAGTGGCTCTGCACACACAATCACGCCATTTTGATCGGCATACAGATAATCACCTGCTCTCACAGACACGCCGTTTAACGCTAACGCGACATCCACATCGCCCTGATCGCGTTTTTGCGTTTTAATCGGACAGACACCCAGAGCCTTAATACCGATCGGCAAGGTCGCTAGCGTCGCCGCATCGCGAACCGGCCCAACGATGACGACGCCTGCCCACCCATTATCAACAGCGCTTTGTGCGATAAGATCGCCCAGCAAGGCTCTATCCATTGCACCAGAACCATCCACCACCAGCACCTGGCCCTCACCTGGGGTAGCCAGCATCGCCTTCACTTTGGAATTATCGTGATAGCAACGTACTGTACGAACTCGGCCTTCAAAGCAGCAATGAGCGCCATAGTTCTGCCACTGCAGTGGGATCCATTGCACCGCCTCCGGGTGGCTGTCACATAAGTCCGGCAATTTATCGTCCATGATGCCTTTCTCCTTTTTCGTTGAGGGAAAGAGTTAGCGAGTGGCTGCCGTAAACAAGGATGAAAAACGCACGTTCAGTGATTGCGGTGTGAACGCATCCATCAAAACAGGCAACAACCATAAACTATCATTCTCTACCCAATAGATGGCATTTTGTTGCCATTGTTGCGCCAATAACATGGCTTCGTGCTTATCCAAAGCAACCGCAAAACCCGGCTCATACCAACTCCCATCCGGCGCCCCACCATTCATTGGCCAATAGCGTATCCCTTGTTGTGTCATTGCACTTTCAAGCTGAGCATTACGCGATTGATTCTCTTTCTCAGATAAAGGTTGGCTACGCGGATTAAATGCGGTAAGAATAGCAAATGCTTCGGCATCTGGCGCTTGAGGAGCGTGAAACGCGATCGATTGGTAAGTTTTCCACAATTCTTGCTGGTTATCAGGATCACACATTGTTTACACCTACTCGTAACGCATACTATGCTTAGTGACTAATTATGCGTCATTATTCAGAAAGTTAAGTTAAAACGCGTCGCTAACTGACATTTAACATGCTTTTGATTGGGGTCAATAAAGGATGAAAAAAATCATCAACCCTTATCCTAATATATTGTTAGCGTGCTGTTAAATGAATACAATTGGCGATAATTAATGGATATCAGAGTGATTGGCTTGGTGGTGCACTCATACTGCCACGCCCCGTCTTAAGCTGGAACTCACGGTGCGTTGTCTAGCATCGACGAACACTTCTCTATGGATGGCGTGCCATATGTTAGTTGCGAGGTTCGCGGTAGACACTCCTCGCATTTTTGTAAATTTTTTTCACAGGCTAGACAGTCTAGACTGTGAAGTGCAACCGGATTCTATTTAGATATTAGGTATCGCCAATGCAAACCCCGCAAATTCTGATTGTAGAAGATGAACAGGTCACACGTAACACGCTGAAAAGTATCTTTGAAGCGGAAGGTTACAATGTGTTTGAAGCCAGCGATGGCGACGAAATGCATCAAGTCCTGTCTAACCATCATGTTCACTTAGTGATCATGGATATTAACTTGCCAGGTAAAAACGGCTTGTTGCTCGCGCGCGAATTGCGTGAACAAGGTGACATGGCGCTGATGTTCCTCACTGGGCGTGACAATGAAGTCGACAAGATTCTCGGGCTCGAAATCGGTGCCGACGACTACATTACCAAACCGTTCAACCCACGCGAACTGACTATCCGTGCGCGTAACCTGCTCACACGTGCCATGAGCAGTGTCAACGACAGCGAAGAAAAGCGTAACGTCGACGTGTATGTCTTTAACGGTTGGACACTCGACATCAACAGTCGCTCGCTCATTAACCCAGAAGGGGAAACCTTTAAGCTGCCTCGCTCTGAGTTCCGCGCCCTGCTTCACTTCTGTGAAAACCCAGGCAAAATTCAGACGCGTGCTGAGCTGCTTAAGAAAATGACGGGTCGAGAACTTAAGCCGCACGATCGTACCGTGGATGTCACGATCCGCCGGATCCGTAAACATTTCGAATCGCACAATGACACACCAGAGATCATTGCGACCATCCATGGTGAAGGTTATCGCTTCTGCGGTGAAATCGAAGAGCAATAAAGAGTCGTTGAGAGACGGTGCATGGTTTAAAGACTGCGTGTCGAACTCAAGAAAAAGGCGCCGATTAAGGCGCCTTTTTTCTCTTTGTCGCTTGCTGGTTTCTCAGTGGGCTCGCCAGCCAGAAGCGCTACGCTTGCTCGTCTAACCACGCTTTGAGCACATCCAGGTCGTGCTGATAGCCATCTTTGATTTCATCAATCCAATCCGCAATGTTTTCCCACCACGCGGGGAGGTCGGGTGACTGTGCTTTTTGCGCCACTTTTTGAATATGCTTGAGTCCCACCGATCCTGCAGCGCCCTTAATTTTGTGCGCTTCAGAAACAATGCCTTCTTGATCTCGTGCCGTCATATTCGAGTCGAGGATGGCGATGTACTCTGGCATGGTTGACTCAAACATCTCAATGCTTTGTTTCACAGGGTCTATACCCACTAACTCCACATACCCAGTGAGCATATCCATATCGAGTAACCGCTCTGCTTGTTCATTCGCGATAGGACGGCTCGGCGCGGGCTCATTCACACTCTCGACGTCTGTCACCATGTTTGATGACAAAGCATACTGCTCAATCACCTGGTTAAGCGCACTCACACTAATGGGTTTGCTGATCGCATCGTCCATTCCGTTGGCAAGATAGCTATTTTTGTCATTAATAACATTGGCGGTCAGCGCAACTAAAGGTGGCAGTTGCGCATACTGCTCTCGCCAAGTAGCCGCGATATCAAAACCGGTCATATCGGGCAGTTGAATGTCGAGCAGCGCCAGATCAAACGCGTCTGGCGAGAACACATCTAACGCCGACTGCCCATCGCGAGCGACGGTCACCTGGTGCCCCAAACTCTCAAGCAAGCTGGTAGCAACAGTAATATTGAGCTCAATATCCTCCACCAATAAAATACGCAGCCTGCTTTCCACTGGGGTGAGTGCCGGTGTTTCGTCTTCTCCAGGCTCACTCAATGGCACCTTGACGGTAACCGTAAAGGTACTCCCCTCGCCCTCTTCACTGTCGAGGGTAATATCCCCCCCCATCAAACGGGCCAATTTGCGCGATACCGCCAAGCCAATACCTGTCCCAACGGCATGTAGGTTTTCCCCTGCCTGTTTAACTTGGTAATACATGGCAAAAATCTTGTCTTGTTCATCCGCGGGGATCCCGATACCACTGTCTTCAACGTCAAAGCATAAATGGGCTTGGTCACCGTCTACTTCCGCACTGACTGTAATGATCACACAGCCTTGCTTGGTAAACTTGACCGCATTACCGACGAGATTCCATAGGATTTGCCGCAGCCTCGTCGTATCAACCGCCACATAGTCAGGGAGTTCGGTCACTCGCTCAAGTTCAAAACGTAAGCCCTTTTGCTCGGCCATCAACCCTGAAATATTGTCGATTTCGGTAACAAACTCATTTAAATCCACACTGGTGGGATGCAGAGAAAGACGTTTGCGATCAGATTTGTCTAAATCAATGATGTCGTTAAAAATATTTCCCAACGTGATCGCACTGACATAAATCGTCCGCAGATAATTACGTTGCTTATCATCCAAGTTTGACTCCAGCAACATGCGGCTTAGCCCAACAATCCCATTGAGCGGGGTGCGCAATTCATGACTAATGGTGGAAATAAACGCTGTTTTTTCTCGGCTCGCTTTTTCAAGCGCATCTTGGTAGCGCTTACGCTCAGTAATTTCTCGCCCAAAACCAAGCAGCCCAAGGTGCCGCCCATCTCGGGCAAAGAAAGGCACTTTGCGTAATTCAAAATAGGCTTTACGCCCGTCTTGATATTCAAGCCATTGCTCGTAGGTTATCGACACATTGGCGTCAAACACTTGCTGGTCGGTTTCGACCACTTTTTCAGCGATATCTTCGCGATAAACGTCCCAAGGTGTCAGCCCTTTGAGCGTTTTCTCGTCATAACCGGTTAGCTCTTCCATCGCTCGGTTACAACCCGAGAACTGACCATCAGCGTTGCGGTAGTAAATCAAATCTGGGGAAGCATCAATGAAAGAGCGGAGTAAGGCGGTTTGCTCCGCCAGCTCCAACTGCGCTTTTTCACGCTGATAAACTTCGTTTTCAAGATCTTTAATCGCCTGCTGCCGCGCACTCTCCGCTTTCTCACGCTCTTCTATTTCCGAGTTGAGTTGCTCAATATTTTCGGTGAGTTGGCGGTTAAGGCGCATATCACGCGCACGCATTTCTTCCAGCTTAGAAACCAGTTTTGATAACCGCTGACGAGACTCCTCCAGTTGATCAACCACCACCGACAGAAAGTAAACCGCCCACGGCGTGATCACCAGGCCAAAGAAAACCGAGCGAATGATATCAATATTTTGAACCGTGCCTTCAAGGACTAAGGTAATCCCCACTTGCACCACTACCGCGAGCGCCACGAGCGCCAAAGCCAGTAGCATGCTAAAGCGCACTATGCCTAACTTGACCAGCAAGTCGACGTAATATTGGGCAAGGACTTTAAGTTGTTTCATATAGGCTTATTAACCGCCAGATTCGAAGTGAATTGATTCAGCCACCGAGGCTCGTTGCTTGTTTGATGGGCGAGAATGAGAGGCACCTTGCAGCACACTCACACGATTGCGGCCATGTCGCTTGGCTTGATATAACGCACGATCCGCGCATTGTACCAAATCGCCATAATCTTGATCCGGCGCTGGGATCATACACGCCGCCCCCAGGCTCATCGTCAGTTGCTGGGTGGATGCCGCGTCCAAGTGTTCGATGTTCGCCGCTAATATCGCTTGCCTCGCCCGTTCAGCCACATCCATCGCGCCGTTTAGCCCTGTCTGTGGTAAGACAATCGCAAATTCTTCCCCCCCATAACGGGCAACCATATCCATCGGGCGATGAACGGACGATTTTAGCGCCTTGGCCACTTGCTGTAAGGCCCAGTCACCCCGCTGGTGGCCATAGTGATCGTTGTAAAGCTTAAAATGATCTATATCGCAAAGAATAAACGCCAGGGGGGTCTGCTCTCTGGCGTGTGAACGCCACAGCGTGCTCAATTGCTCGTCAAGACTGCGTCGGTTAGCCACTTGAGTAAGGCTATCAACAAAGCTGAGCTCCTGCAGTGCCATGATGGCATCGGCTAACTGTTGTTGTGTCTCTTTCCGTTCGGTGATATCACGTGCCATCAGCAGCACAGCCGGTGCCAACGTGACCGGATCTTGAATGCGTGACTTGGTCACCTCATACCAAGTTTGCTCACCCGTATCCGTTAAAATGACATCTTCATAGGTAATGGTTCCACCCGTTTCTAGCACCTGTTTATCACGCGCTTTGTGTTGATCAAATATCTCCGGATCCACCACATATTGCGCCGGTGCATTCTCGAGCGCTTCAATGGTGGTGCCAAGCGCATCGGCATACGCTTGATTACACGCCAAGTGATAATAGTCTTGATCAAAAATACCGATAGGGTCGACACTCGCTTGGAAAATCGCACTGAGCAAGTTACTTCGCTGCTCCAGCACTTGCTCAACCGAGTGACGCTGTTGTGCWTCTTTTTGTAACCGCTCCTGCATCTGGTGCCAATTGGTCACATCATGGCTAATACTCAATGTGCCTATCACTTCCTGCTTATCATTTTTAAGCGTTGTGATATTCGTTTCCAATAAGCAGCTCTGATCATGATGTTGTGTCGCCCAGGTACGTACTGTTCGCGGCTCGGAAAGCGGCTCACCGGCTTGCCAAAGCACTGCTTCCTGCTCTCGGCCCTGCCAGAAGCGGTCAAAGGCGGCGTTCGTACCCACCACGTTTCCCTCAACATCTTGAAAGCATACGAGCTCCGCCAAGGAATTAATCACGCTTAAAAGCACACCTTGTTCTTGTTGCTGCAGGTGCCATTGCGTGTTGGACTCAGAGGCAGAAAATGAAATGAGCCAGGCACGCTTGCCGCGACAGCGGATCGGCAAGCCAGATAAGGTCACCTCAACCCGCACCCGATTCGCGCCCGGGGCTCTGACTTTGGCTTCAACATTAGAAAATGGCTGAGGCCAACGCTGCGCCACAATAAAAGCGCGCACCGCTTGCTGTTGTTTTTCATTGGCGGTTTTAAACCGGTTGTGGCTACCTACCAGCGAAAAAGACTCCACACAAGGTGCATTGGCATACAAGATATCACCATCATCGGCCGTGACAATCGCATGTGGCGTGTCTAACCCGGCCATGTAAACCCGCCAATCGGATAACGCCAGTGTCGCTCGACGCGCGCGCCAACCGTAGCCAAGCAAAGCGCCTAACACGAAAACCAAGCTAAAACTAAAAAACGCCATGCCACTCCTGTCTGCCTTATTACTGTCCTTGATCGTATTCACGCCCTACCTCACCGGCGACGTATTCTGCCACAGTTTTGATAGAACGCGTGATTGTCCTGTTCACAGCTTTGCGAATATCATTTGTTATTTTATTACATCAATTGACAGTGCTTTTTGCTATGAAAGAGAAAGCATATAACGCACCCTTCTTTATTCATCATCAAAGCTAGAATATCTACTCGAATTCGCCTTTTATTTAATAATTATTTAACAAAATGGCATAATTGCGAATAGATATTATTCATCAAAAAAACCACAATAAATACTTTTACATCAGTCATTTACAATAAAGACATACTTCTATTGCTATGCATAAAGGATGCATATAAAAATTTGACCTTTGCAAGGTTTACCGTTAATTTGGAAGGTCGCTGAATAGCGCTTTGCCTGTGTATTCTCTGTCAATCCATCGATAAAACAGTGAGTTAGAGCGTAGATCACCGACTTTTCTCGTTAAAAAATCACAACATAACGAGCGCACAGTCACAAAGCGAATCTGTTCAGAGTGGTCAGGAGGATCACGACAATAAATGCAATCACTGCGCGTAACGCAGTAGCAAGGGAGAATTGCAATGTCGCTGTACAACCCAATGCTGGAAAAAGATAACTGTGGTTTTGGCCTTATCGCCCATCAAGAGGGGGAGCCCAGCCACAAACTGGTTCGTACTGCTATCGCTGCACTTGACCGCATGACCCACCGAGGTGGCATCAACTCTGACGGCAAGACAGGCGATGGTTGTGGGCTACTACTGCAAAAGCCCGACCGCTTTTTCCGCCTTATTGCTGAGCAAAACCAATGGAAGCTGAGCCGTCTATATGCGGTCGGCATGATTTTTCTCAGTGCCGATCCGGCAAAAGCCCAACAAGCCAAACAACGCTTCGAGCAAGAAATCAACGCTGAAACGCTATCAGTGGTGGGATGGCGGACCGTACCGACCAACCCAGATGTACTCGGGGATATCGCCAAACAGTCTCAACCGGTCATTGAACAAGTGTTTATCAATGGTCCAGCAGGCTGGCGCGCACGCGATTTAGAGCGACGCCTGTATATTGCGCGTCGCCGTGCAGAAAAAGCCTTGGCAGACGATGCTGACTTTTATGTCACCAGCCTATCCACACAAACCATTGTTTACAAAGGGTTGTGTATGCCAGCGGATCTGCCTCGTTTTTACACCGATCTCGCGGATCTGCGCCTAGAGTCATCTATCTGCTTGTTCCACCAGCGTTTCAGTACCAATACTCAACCACGCTGGCCGCTCGCACAGCCCTTTAGATACCTTGCCCACAACGGCGAAATCAACACCATTGAGGGGAACCGTCAGTGGGCACGCACACGTGCATACAAATTTAACTCCCCTTTGTTGCCTGACTTACATCAAGCCGCCCCGTTTGTGAATGAATCAGGGTCTGATTCCTCAAGCCTCGACAACATGATGGAAGTTTTTCTCGCCGGTGGGATGGACTTATTCCGGGCTATGCGCTTACTGGTGCCGCCCGCATGGCAAAATCACCCAGATATGGATGATGAACTGCGCGCATTTTATGACTTTAACTCCATGCATATGGAGCCATGGGACGGGCCAGCGGGCATCGTGATGTCAGACGGCCGCTATGCCGCCTGTAATCTTGACCGCAACGGCCTGCGTCCGGCGCGCTATGTGGTTACCAAAGATAAGTTTATTACCCTCGCCTCCGAGATTGGGATCTGGGATTACGCACCTGACGAAGTGTCAGAAAAAGGCCGCGTGGGCCCGGGTGAGCTTTTAGTGATCGATACCCGCGAAGGGAAGATTTGGCACTCAGGTGAAATCGATGATGAGCTAAAAAGCCGTCATCCGTATCGTGAGTGGCTGGACCAACATGTCCGTCGTCTCACACCGTTTGAAGACTTAGATCCTGACACCAGTGAAGGCAGCCGTAACCTTAAAGACGCCCAGCTTAAGACCTATCAAAAGCTGTTTGGGATGTCGAATGAGGAAGTGGATCAGGTCGTCAAAGTGCTGGGCGATATTGGCCAAGAAGCCACTGGCTCCATGGGTGATGATACGCCAATGGCGGTACTATCGTCGCGTCCACGCTGTGTGAGCGATTACTTCCGGCAAAAATTTGCCCAGGTGACTAACCCACCGATTGATCCGCTGCGCGAGAACCACGTGATGTCTCTGGCCACCTGTATTGGCCGTGAAATGAATGTGTTCTGTGAAACCGATGGGCACGCCGAGCGGGTCGCGTTTAAGTCTCCGGTTCTTTTGTTCTCGGATCTGGTGCAACTGCTCGAGCTGGACGATACCTATTATCGCAACAGCATTTTAGATATTAATTACGATCCGAACGAAAAAGATCTTCATCAAGCCATCCTCGATTTATGCGATCAGGCCGAGCGTTGTGTCCGTGATGGCACCGTTCTTGTGGTGCTCTCTGACCGCAGTATCAATAAAGATACGCTGCCGATTCCTGCGGCAATGGCGGTCGGTGCGGTGCAAAAACGCTTGGTTAACCAAAACCTACGCTGTGATGCCAACATCATTATCGAAACCGGCAGTGCTCGCGACCCCCATCAATTTGCGGTGTTACTCGGGTTTGGTGCCACGGCGGTTTATCCTTACTTAGCCTATGAAACACTGGCGAACTTGGTCGATATTGGCGCCGTCGATAAGCCGTATCGCGATGTGATGGTCAACTTCCGTAATGGCATTAATAAAGGCCTTTACAAGATCATGTCAAAAATGGGGATTTCGACCATTGCCTCTTACCGTTGCTCGCAGTTGTTCGAGGCGGTTGGCTTGCACCAAGATGTGATTGAGCTTTGCTTTAAAGGCGTGGCTAGCCGCATTCAAGGGGCCAATTTTGATGATTTCCAACAAGATTTGATCAACCTATCTCGCCGAGCATGGATCAAGCGTAAACCGCTAGAACATGGCGGTCTGCTTAAGTATGTCCACGATGGCGAGTACCACGCGTATAACCCAGATGTGGTGACCAACTTGCAAAGCGCGGTGCGATCTGGCGAAGCCATGGATTACAAAACCTACGCTAAAACCGTGAACGAGCGTCCTGTGGCAACCTTGCGCGATTTAATGCAACTGAAAAAAGCGGCCTCACCGGTTGCGCTCGAGCGTGTAGAGCCGGCAACGGAGCTGTTCAAACGGTTTGACTCGGCGGCAATGTCTATCGGTGCCTTGAGCCCGGAAGCGCACGAAGCGCTGGCTATTGCCATGAACCGTCTAGGTGGCCACTCAAACTCCGGCGAAGGAGGCGAAGACCCACGTCGTTTCAATAGCGAACGCAATTCACGCATCAAACAGATTGCATCTGGCCGTTTTGGCGTCACCCCGCACTATCTGACCAATGCGGATGTGCTGCAAATCAAGGTTGCCCAAGGCGCGAAGCCCGGAGAAGGTGGACAACTGCCTGGCCATAAGGTGACAGCAGAAATTGCTAAACTGCGTTTCTCCGTCCCCGGCGTGACCTTGATTTCGCCACCGCCGCATCATGATATTTACTCGATTGAGGATTTAGCCCAGCTGATCTTCGATCTCAAACAAGTTAATCCGCAGGCACTCGTGTCGGTTAAGCTGGTTTCAGAGCCAGGCGTAGGCACCATTGCCACCGGGGTGGCCAAAGCGTACGCCGACCTAATAACCATCTCAGGGTACGACGGTGGGACAGGTGCCAGCCCGCTCACCTCGGTAAAATATGCAGGTAGCCCATGGGAATTGGGGCTCGCTGAAACTCAGCAAGCACTGGTTGAAAACGGCTTGCGCCATAAGATCCGTTTACAAGTCGACGGGGGCCTAAAAACCGGTTTAGACATTGTCAAAGCCGCTATCTTAGGCGCAGAAAGCTTTGGCTTTGGTACCGCCCCTATGGTCGCACTTGGCTGTAAATACCTTCGTA
The DNA here is from genome assembly GCF_001996005.1 of Salinivibrio siamensis. Taxonomy (GTDB): domain Bacteria; phylum Pseudomonadota; class Gammaproteobacteria; order Enterobacterales; family Vibrionaceae; genus Salinivibrio; species Salinivibrio siamensis. The sequence continues at coordinate 176,386 of NZ_MUFB01000001.1, forward strand.
TTTGCCACCTCAATAACTGTGCAACTGGCGTTGCTACTCAAGATGAAACCTTGCGTAGTGAGTACTTTAAAGGCCTGCCCGAGCAAGTGATGAACTTCTTCAAAGGCCTAGGGGAAGAAGTGCGCGAGCTGCTGGCCGAACTAGGGGTGGAAAAGCTCACCGATCTGATTGGTCGAACCGACCTCCTTGAGGCGGTTGATGGCTTTACCGCCAAGCAACTGAAGCTCGACCTAAGCCATATTCTCGATGCGCCAACGCCGTGGCCAGGTAAAACCTTGTATTGCAGTGAGCCTAACACGCCATTTGACAAGGCTGAGCTTAACCAAGCCCTGCTTAGTGAGCTGGGTGAAGCTATTGCGGCCAACCACAGTGCCAGTGTCTACAAGTCTGTTCGTAATACCGACCGTTCAGTCGGTGCCAGCTTGTCTGGTGCGATTGCCAAGCGTTACGGCAATACCGGAATGGCAGCTAACCCGCTGGATGTCCAGCTGCAAGGTACCGCTGGCCAATCGCTCGGGGTATGGAATGCCGCGGGAGTGAACATCACCCTTATTGGGGATGCTAACGACTACGTCGGAAAAGGCATGAGCGGCGGACAGATTGTGATCCGGCCCCCTATCGGCTCAGCATTTGCCAGTCATGAGTCCACCATCATGGGTAACACCTGCCTATACGGTGCCACTGGGGGCAAATTGTTTGCGGCCGGTAAAGCCGGTGAGCGTTTTGCCGTGCGTAACTCAGGTGTCCATGCCATTGTGGAAGGCGCGGGCGACAATGCGTGTGAATACATGACGGGAGGCATTGTGGCCATTCTCGGTCGCACCGGGGTCAACTTTGGCGCTGGGATGACCGGTGGCTTCGCATACGTGCTGGATGAAGAGGGCGATTTTAACGGTCGTATCAACCCTGAGTTGGTTGAAGCGCTGTCGTTGGAGGCTTTGGCTATCCATCAAGAGCACTTACGTGGCCTGATAGCCCAACACTTCGAGCTGACCGGCTCGGATCGTGCACAACAGCTGCTCGATGACTTTGACACTTGGGTACACCGTTTCTACCTCGTCAAACCGAAAGCCGCTGATGTGAATACCTTATTAGGCCACCAAAGTCGCAGCGCTGCTGAGCTGCGCGTTCAGGCGCAGTAAAAGGAGGGACCCATGAGCCAGAACATCTATCAGTTTATTGATGTGCAGCGCATTGACCCGCGCAAAAAAGCGATTGAAACGCGCAAAATTGAGTTCGTTGAAATCTATGAACCCTTCACTGAAAAAGAGGTGTCAGCACAAGCGGATCGTTGTCTTGACTGTGGCAACCCCTACTGTGAATGGAAGTGCCCAGTGCACAACTATATTCCGCAGTGGCTCAAGCTCGCCAACGAGGGTCGGATTATAGAAGCGGTTGAGCTGTCGCACCAAACCAATAGCCTGCCCGAGGTATGTGGTCGCGTGTGCCCACAAGACCGTCTCTGCGAGGGGGACTGCACCCTCAACGACGACTTTGGCGCCGTCACCATCGGCAATGTCGAAAAGTACATCACGGACAAAGCCTTTGAGATGGGCTGGAAGCCTGACATGTCACATGTTGAGTGGACAGATAAAAAAGTCGCTGTGATTGGTGCCGGCCCAGCAGGACTCGCCTGCGCCGATGTACTGGTCCGCAACGGGGTAAAACCCGTGGTCTTTGACCGCTACCCAGAAATTGGGGGCTTGCTCACCTTTGGCATTCCATCTTTTAAGCTGGAAAAAGATGTGATGCGGCATCGTCAGCGTGTCTTTACCGAGATGGGGGTTGAGTTTCGCCTCAACACCGAAGTAGGTAAAGATATCGACATGCAAACCTTGGTCGATGACTACGATGCGGTTTTCTTAGGGGTTGGCACCTACAAGTATATGCGTGCAGGCCTCGCCAATGAAGATGCGCCCGGCGTCTTTGATGCGCTGCCCTTCTTAGTCTCCAACACCTATAAGGTGATGGCTCTGGACAACGCTCCACCGTTCATCGATATGGCGGGGAAACGTGTCGTGGTGCTTGGAGGGGGAGATACCGCGATGGACTGTGTCCGTACCTCGATTCGTCAACAAGCCGCCAGTGTCACTTGTGCCTATCGTCGTGATGAGGAAAACATGCCTGGCTCGCGCCGTGAGGTCAAAAATGCCCGCGAAGAAGGGGTGAACTTTATGTTCAACCTGCAACCGTTAGGGATTGAAGTCGACGGTAATGGCAATGTTAGCGGCGTCACTGTGGTGAAAACCCAGCTCGGAGAGCCTGATGCTGCGGGTCGCCGCCGCCCAGAGCCAATTGAGGGCAGTGAGCATGTGCTGGAAGCGGACGCGGTGATCATGGCCTTTGGTTTTCAGCCACACGCGATGGAGTGGCTAGAACCTTACGATGTCGCCCTTGATGAGCGCGGACGAATCCAAGCGCCCGCAAAAGGTGATATCTTGTACCAAACTACGAACCCCAAAATTTTTGCCGGGGGCGATGCGGTGCGCGGCTCCGATTTGGTGGTGACGGCCATTGATGAAGGTCGCAAAGCAGCAGAAGGCATCATGGACTACCTAGAAGTATAGCGCGGGCGACGCACCAAAGGCATCGTCCGACATCGTTCACGTAGACATCGATGTTATCTATCCAGAAGTGCCTCAGGGAGGCACTTTTTTATTGCCTCATGTACACTAACGGCATTTACACGAACAGGATTATCAGCATGAAAATCGGCATTATTGGCGCCATGGAGCAAGAAGTCACTCTACTGCGCGACAAGCTGGAAAACAGCGCCACTCACCAAGAAGGCGGCTGCACCTTTTATACTGGCACTTTGCAAGGCCATGATATCGTGTTACTTCAGTCTGGCATCGGTAAGGTTGCTGCTGCCGTTGGTACCAGCTTGCTGCTATCACAATTCAAACCTGACTGGGTGATCAACACAGGGTCGGCCGGTGCGTTTGAGCCCTCACTCAATCTGGGTGATGTGGTAGTGTCTTCCAAAGTCTGCTATCACGATGCGGATGCCACTGCATTCGGCTATCAAATGGGACAAGTGCCGCAGCAACCGGCGGTCTTCGAATCCGATGAAGCATTAATGCAACTCGCAGAAAAAGCAGTGGACAGCCAAACACATGTGGTGCGTGGCTTGATCTGTACCGCCGATACCTTTGTGCACACCGATGCCCACCGCCAACATATCTATACCCACTTCCCAGATGCGGTGGCCGCCGAAATGGAAGCGGCAGCGATCGCGCAAGTGTGTGCCCAGTTTGCCACGCCTTTTGTGGTAGTGCGCGCCATCTCCGATGTCGTGGCAGAAAAAGAGTCACCCATGACCTTTGAAGAGTTTCTGCCGTTAGCGGCCAAAAGCTCATCGGCCATGGTGGAAAACATGATCGCAATGATCGACGCCTGATCACTCAACCCCATGGATGATTTGCTCAATCCGCAACAATGGATGATCTACGCCGCCGACCAAGGCCGCTTATGGGCGCTGTGGTTGGCGGTATTAGTGCACTGGCTACTCCCATTGCCCAGTCAATACTCTCCGTTTCAATACTGGCGACAGTATGCCGACTTGCTCGCGAGCCAAGTCAACAAAGATACAGACCCTAAGCGCCAGCGTAAGCTTGCCGGTGCGCTCGCCTTAATGTTGATGGGTGGCACCCTCGCCATTTTTTTAATCGCCACCCGAGAGCTCGTTTGGTCGCGTCCCCTGTTCGATGCCATATTGCTCTGGCTCGCACTTGATTGGCGGCCAATCGATAAGTTTGGCCACACCATCGCCCATGCGATAGACCAACATGACAAGGGCGCAGCGCGCGCGTTGCTCGCCACACGCGTCAATCGTGAAACCGAGTCTCTGTCATTGATCGGAATAGGAAAAGCGGGCGCGGAAACACTGCTTCTTGGCACAGCGCGGCACTGTGTTTGCGTGATATTTTATTATCTGCTCGCAGGCGGTGTGGGTGCCTTGCTATACACCAGCTTGGTACACCTTCACCGCGTTTGGACCCCAAGCCGCTTAAGCTATTACCCGTTTGGACTCGCCAGCGCCCGCTTATTGAACCTGTTGGATATAGTGCCAATGGGGCTGTTTGCTGTGATCGTGGCAATGAGCCGTCAACCTTGGTCACACCTAAAAACCGGCTGGCAGCAGGGCAGACGCTGGCGAACGCCTGGTTCAGGTTGGCTACTCGCGTGTGCAGGTAGTCGCTTCCAGCTCTCTCTAGGCGGCCCGGCTGTTTATCAAGGTACTAAGACCTTGAGAACCAAAATTGGCTATGGGGTCACCCCTGCTTGTTATCACCTTTTATTGCTGCGCTTGAAGTTAACCCACAGTGTTTTAATCTGGCTCGGGTTATGCTCCTTGGTTTTAATCGTTTAAGGACACTGATTGATGCCACGTTTTCGTGCCCTTTGTACCCTTTTTCGCTTGCAAGCCTGTTGGCTTGTCTTGGCCTTAACATGGATGCCTTTTGCTCACGCCACTCCGTTGCGAGTGATTAGTCTCGCCCCCCACGCCACAGAGCTGGCTTATGCCGCTGGGCTTGGCCCCAATATGGTCGCTGCAAGTGCCTACAGTGATTATCCGCAGCCGGCTCAGTCGCTCGAACGCGTGGCCAACTATCGGGGAGTCAAACTCGAACGCATTATCGCCCTGCAACCGGATCTTATTTTAGCTTGGCGCGGCGGGAATCCGCCCAAACCTCTGGAAGCCTTGGCGGAATTAGGCTTTACCATCCGTTACCTCAACCCAGACACGCTCAGTGATATTGGTCAGTTTATTCGCGAGCTGGGTCATTATAGCGAGAGCCCAGACATCGCCACACGCAATGCTAACGCCTTTGATCAAAAGCTGGCGCAATTAAACGCCCAGTACCGCAGTGCAGAGCCCGTTCCCTACTTTTACTTACTCAGTGACACGCCACTGATGACCGCCAGTAACCGAGCCTGGCCGAGTCAGTTATTTCGTTTATGTGGAGGGAAAAATATCTTCGCCGACAGCCCCGCCGCCTATCCACAAGTCAATATGGAACAAGTCATCACACGTGCCCCCAAAGTGCTTTTCCACACAGGCGAGCAGCTACCAGACAGTTGGCATTCAATGGCTGAGTTGCTGCCTAAGGCGACGCGCCAGTTTACTTGGTCACTTAACCCGGATTGGCTCACTCGCGCGACCCCTCGTGCATTAAACGCCGCCGAGCAAATTTGTACCGCCCTCGATGAAGTCCGTCAGGCACAATAGGATTTAGCATGACTCAGACCATGATTTTGTATTTATTCGACTTATTCGGTACGGCCGTGTTCGCAATTTCCGGGGTGCTGGTGGCGGGCCGTCTGCGTATGGATCCCTTTGGCGTGGTCGTTCTCGCCTGTGCAACCGCCATTGGCGGCGGGACAGTGCGAGATATGGCGATGGGCGCCAAACCTGCGTTTTGGATCACCGACACCACCTATATCTGGGTGATTTTAGCCACCTGTGTGGCCACTATGCTACTTATCCGTCACCCTCGCCGTCTCCCCTGGTACGTGCTGCCTTGTGCCGATGCCATTGGGTTGGCGGTCTTTGTGGGTATCGGTGTCGATAAAGCCCTGAGTTGTGGCGCATCTCCCTTGGTAGCGGTGATCATGGGCGTGATCACCGCGTGTGGCGGCGGCATTATTCGTGATGTGCTCGCGCGCGAAGTACCTATGGTGCTGAGAACAGAAGTGTATGCCACTGCCTGTATTGCTGGCGGCATCGTTCATACGCTCGCCGTTCAAGTCAGCCCGGGCTCTGTCACTGCCTCTATTGTGGGTATGGTCACCACACTATTGATTCGCTTAGCGGCGATCCGCTGGCATTTGTCCTTGCCACCATTCGCGCTAGACAGGTCTTAAAAGCCATTATTGGGACAGTATGCCGAGCCTGAATAGACAGCGGTTGAAATTTAGACAACACACCCTAAGGTCTGACGTACAGTCTCAGTAAAGGAGCCACTATGATCAGCATTGCCATCATTTATCATTCTGTCGACGATCATACTCATGCGCTAGCCACCACGATTGCGGAAGGCATTCATGCCGGCGATGCCGAACCTGTGGTTTACCGCATTGAGCCAGACATGATTGAAAACGGACGCTTTGTCGATGACAAGGTGTTTGAAAAGCTTAAAGACGTTGATGCGATTATCTTCGGTGCGCCAACCTACATGGGTGGACCGAGCGCCCAATTTAAGGCGTTTGCCGATGCCTCTAGCCCCACCTGGGAGCGCCAAGACTGGCGAGGAAAGTACGCGGCAGGCTTTACCGTAGGCACCTACCCAGGAGGTGACCAGCCACAGACACTGCAGTATTTCCAAACCTTAGCCAGCCAGCATGACATGCTGTGGTTAAGTCTAGGTCGCGCCAACATAGGGGTGGAAAAGATTAATCCAAGTGGCACAAGCCTTGGGGTGACTGCACACACGCCAGACGATGATCAACCTAACGAAGCCTGCCTACAAACGGCGTTTTATCTTGGTCAACACATGGTACGTGCACTAAAAGGCGTTTGGCACACCTAGTGGCTAAGCGCCAGTCCCACTATCGGTGTTGAGTATTTGATATAAAAAACCCTCGCGTCATGCGAGGGTTTTGCACTCTCAGTGGCTGCTGAATACGCCAGCTAGGGTGCGGTTTAGCTGAGCGTCACCCGAGCAAACTTGCGTTTTCCCACTTGGTAAACGGCTTCACCCGCGGCAGGCACTAACTTGGTATCTTCGACTTTTTCGCCATCAATTTTCACCGCGCCTTGGCGAACCATACGCAGCGCATCCGAGGTGGAGTTAACCAACCCCGCCTCTTTTAATAGGTTAGCAATCGCCATACCTTGCTCGAAGGTGAAGCTTGGCATTTCATCCGGCATCGCGCCTTTTTGGAAGCGATTGACGAACGTTTGCTCAGCGGCATCGGCGTCGGCTTCGGAGTGGAAACGCGCGATGATTTCTTTGGCTAGCAGGATCTTAATATCACGTGGGTTTTTACCCGCTTGTACGTCCTGCTTAAATTGGACGATTTCCTCGAGGGGACGGAAAGACAGCAGCTCATAGTAATCCCACATCAGATCGTCAGAAATCGACATGATTTTACCGAACATATCATCCGGGCGTTCGCTCACACCAATGTAGTTGTGTGCTGACTTCGACATCTTTTTAACGCCATCTAACCCAACCAGCAGTGGCATGGTCATCACCACTTGCGGCTTCTGTCCTGCTTGCTTTTGTAGCTCACGCCCCATCAGCAAATTGAACTTTTGGTCAGTGCCGCCCAGCTCAACGTCAGCTTCCAGTGCCACCGAATCGTGCCCTTGAAGCAGTGGGTAGATAAACTCATGGATAGCAATGGCTTGGTTGCTGGTATAACGCTTTTTAAAGTCATCACGCTCAAGCATGCGAGCCACGGTCGAGCTTGCCGCCAAACGGATCATGCCATCTGTGCCCAGCTCCCCTAGCCATTTCGAGTTGAATTCGATACGCGTTTTCGCCGGATCCAGAATTTTGAACACCTGCTCTTTATAGGTCTCTGCATTTTGCAGCACCTGTTCACGTGTCAATGGTGGACGGGTAGTATTTTTACCACTTGGGTCACCCACCATACCGGTATAATCACCAATCAAGAAGATCACTTCGTGGCCAAGCGCTTGAAAAGCTCGCAGCTTATTAAGGATCACTGTGTGACCCAGGTGGATATCGGGTGCGGTGGGGTCCGCGCCAAGTTTGATGCGAAGAGGACGATCCTCTTTCAGCTTTGCCACCAGCTCGTCTTCCGGGATTACTTCATCTACGCCACGTTTTAGTTCTGCTAGCGCAGCTTCCAGGCTCGCCATAGTCTCTTGCTCCTACCCAATAGGCAAAAATGTGATAAACCGACATACTACTCGAATAGCGACAGTTTTTGAAACCAGTTAAACTGATAGAGTGTGTACAGGGTGCGCGCAGCGGCTGCCGTCAAAAGATGTTTGTGGTCTTTGTGTCAGCCGTGTCAAATCTACTTCAGGGCATCATCCCCAATAAAACCGATTGGGTGTCTGACTGTCATAACTTTATTCGTAGTGATTCAACATAGTCTTCATGCCGTTAAATAAACTCTCAGCCTTACCTAAGTTACATAAACTCGTTATCGGTGCATTGAGCGCATTCATTGTCTTATTAATCTTGGTACCAGACGGCGCCGATACGCCGCGCCCTAAACCTAATTTCGAACCGGGTAAACATTACCCGTTACCGGTTAAAGCGGTCTCATTACTGCCTCCCAAAGATGAGATGCCCGCGCAGTTTAAGCGCAATATCAACTGGCAAACCTATGAAGTGCAGCCTGGCGAGAGCATGGCGCTACTGTTCAGCCGTGCGGGGTTAAGCCCAACGACCCTTTATCGCCTTGTGAATGCCGACGAAAGAACGCAAACCCTCGCTTACTTAAATCCAGGCGATGAAGTACGCCTAGGGGTAGACGATGACGGCGAACTGGTGCAGCTCATTCAGCCTCGAGGCAGTAATGAAACGCTGATCGTCAACAAAATTGATGATAGCTATCAATCACGTATTGAAACCAAGCACGTGGATACGCAGCTAAACTTTGCGCGCGCGACCATCAAGTCAAACTTCTGGCAAGCAGCCTCGGATGCTGGATTAAACCCAAATCAGATCATGCAATTGGCGGGGATCTTTGGTTGGGATGTGGATTTTGCCCTTGATATTCGCAATGGTGATAGCTTCTCCGTGTTGTATGAAGAAGAGTTTGTGGAAGGGGAGCATATTGGCAGTGGTAATATCCTCGCCGCGACCTTCACTAACCGAGGAGATACCTTTACGGCAGTACGCGCAAAAAATGGTAAGTACTACACGCCGAGTGGTAAAGCGATGAAAAAAGCGTTTTTACGCTCACCGGTTAACTTCCGCTATGTTAGCTCAAACTTCAACCCACGTCGTTTGCACCCGGTCACTGGTCGTGTAAAGCCTCACCGTGGTACCGACTATGTTGCGCCAGTGGGTACCCCCATAAAAGCAGCTGGGGACGGCGTGGTGATGAAAGCCTCGTATAACCGCTTCAACGGCAACTATGTGTTTATCCGCCACAGCTCGACCTATATCACCAAATATTTGCACCTGACCAAGCGTAAAGTGAAAACCGGCCAGCGAGTCAAACAAGGGGATATCATTGGTACGCTAGGCTCAACAGGGCGCGTGACGGGCGCACACTTGCACTATGAGTTTCTCGTCCATGGGGTACACAAAAACCCGCGGACGGTAAAGCTGCCTGAGGCGAAGTCGTTGCAAGGCGAACAGAAAAAGGCGTTTGTGCGACTGGCCGAATCGCGTATGGCTCAGCTAAGTAAGTTTAATCAGTTACTGGCCACCGTGGGCAGCTTGAATCATTACAACCGAGGTGGCTAATCGCCTTGGCGCATAAAAAACGGCGCTCAAAGGCGCCGTTTTTTATCTCAAAAAGCTGAACGTCGCCATAAAAAGGTTAGACGCTAAACGATGCACCACAGCCACAGGTGGTCGTGGCATTGGGGTTATCAATGAAAAAGCGCGATCCTTCAAGGCCCTCAGTGTAGTCGACCTTACCGCCCATCAGGTACTGTAAGCTCATAGGATCAACCACCAGCATCACGCCGCTTTTTTCGATCTCCATATCCCCTTCATTGACGTTTTCATCGAAGGTAAAACCATATTGGAAGCCGCTACAGCCACCACCGGTGATATAGACGCGCAACTTCAGGTTGGGGTTTTCTTCTTCCTGAATCAGCGTCTTTACCTTGGTTGCCGCGGCCTCAGAAAACTCTAACGGCAAAGGTGCTTCGCTCATTGTTACCTCACATGCTCTTTGTGCTAAGTATGGGATTATCTAATACCTGAGTAAAGTGTTCAAGTATTGCGCGTTTGATCGCAACTGTGATCAGTACGTATTAATTGCCAATCTTGTCTTAACGAAATCATACTCTACCTCGCCAGTGTTCCGTATCTTTGGTTAAAATACGCCAACGCAATTTAGGCCAAGCCTTACCAAACAGGATATGTCATGACCAAATCAGCACAACTTTTTCAACAAGCTAGACGCACCATTCCCGGTGGCGTGAATTCTCCCGTGCGTGCTTTTGCCGGTGTCGGCGGCGACCCTGTCTTCATGGAGCGTGCTGACGGCGCGTATATTTTTGATGCCGACGGCAAAGCCTATATAGATTTTGTCGGCTCATGGGGCCCGATGATCTTAGGCCATAATCACAGTGCTATCCGCGAAGCCGTGGTGGATGCCGCACAGCGTGGCCTCAGCTTTGGTGCGCCAACCGAGAGTGAAACAACCTTGTCGGAGCTGGTTGCAGAGCTAGTGCCTTCGATGGAAATGGTACGCATGGTGAACTCAGGCACTGAGGCGACCATGAGCGCTATTCGTCTTGCGCGCGGATTTACCAAACGCGATAAGTTCATTAAATTTGAGGGCAACTATCACGGCCATGGCGATTGCTTGCTGGTCAAAGCGGGGTCTGGTGCCCTCACCCTCGGTGAGCCCAACTCGCCAGGAGTGCCGGCCGACTTTGCCAAGCACACACTGACCTGCACCTATAACGATCTTGAGTCGGTACGCCACACATTCGAAACTTACCCTGAAGATGTTGCCTGTATCATTGTTGAGCCGGTATCGGGCAACATGAACTGTGTGCCGCCGCAACCGGGTTTCTTACAAGGCCTGCGCGAGTTGTGCGACGAGTTCGGTGCCTTACTGATTTTTGATGAAGTCATGACTGGCTTCCGCGTGGCGTTAGGTGGCGCACAAGCTTACTACGACGTAAAACCTGACTTAACCACACTGGGTAAAATTGTCGGTGGTGGTATGCCGGTGGGTGCCTTTGGCGGACGTCGCGAAGTGATGGAATACTTGGCACCGACAGGTCCGGTATACCAAGCGGGAACACTGGCGGGGAACCCCGTCGCCATGGCGGCCGGGCACGCCTGTTTGTCTGAGCTACGTCAGCCAGGTAACCACGATTACTTGACCCATGTTACCCATCAGCTCGCAGAAGGGTTTAAGTCCTTGGCTGACAAACACGGTATTGCGCTGACCACCAACCAAGCAGGCGCGATGTTTGGCTTCTTCTTCACCGAGCAAGAGACCGTCACCTGCTTTAAAGATGTGCAACAGTGTGACACCGAGCGCTTCAAGCGTTTCTTCCACTTAATGCTCGAGCAAGGGGTCTACTTGGCACCTTCCGCGTTTGAGGCCTGCTTTACCTGCTTAGCTCACGGTCAAAAAGAAGTGGACGCTACGCTCGCCGCGGCCGATCACGCTTTCGCGACATTGGCGGCTGACGCGTAAACTCATTACGACATCAGAGCGTATTTGCCCAGTAAAAAGGCCCCGCAGCGTGCTGCGAGGCCTTTATAGGTTAAAGCGGCGTGAATATTGCCCTTATGATCGGCACAACAATCGAGACACATTAGAATATCGAGCGACCAATTCTCGCCGACAATAGCTCCAACGCGGCCGTCCCTGCCAGTGAATTACCTGAAGGGTCTAGCTCCGGCGACCAGACGGCAATCGACATCTCGCCAGGTACAATGGCAATAATGCCTCCCCCCACGCCAGACTTACCCGGCATGCCTACGCGATAAGCAAATTCACCCGCACCATCATACAAGCCACAAGTGGCCAATAAGGCATTCATCTGTTTACTTTGTGTAGGACTTAAAATCGCGGCGCTGTCAGACAGCGGTGTCCCTTTATTGGCCAGATAAAAGAACGCCTTCGCTAGATCGACACAGCTCATCTCTAACGCGCAGTAATGAAAGTAGTTGGTTAATACCGGCACCACATCGTTATCAAAGTTACCAAACGCGCGCATCAGGTACGCAATCGCCGCGTTTCTGTCACTGTGCAGCATTTCTGAATCCGCCACCCCTTTGTCATAACAAAGGTGCGGGTTGTCAGCGAGATGGCGAACAAACTCTAGCATACGTTGGCGCGGCGCAGATTGGCGCGTGTGTAGCATATCGCTGACCACCAAGGCACCGGCGTTAATAAAGGGATTACGTGGGATCCCTTGCTCCATCTCAAGCTGAATTAACGAGTTAAACGCTTGTCCCGAGGGCTCTTTGCCCACACGCGTCCAGATCTCCTCGGCTTGATAGTTTTGCATCGCCAGTGTCAGGCTCAACACCTTGGAGATCGATTGAATAGAGAATGCCTCATCCGCATCACCGGCACGGATCACATCGCCATCGTTATAACACACGGCGATACCGAGTTTGTGATGAGCCACATCCGCTAATGCCGGAATATAGTCAGCCACCTTACCTTGTCCAATTAATGGCCGAACATCAGCAAGAATTTGCTCGAGTAATTGCGCACTGGGTTTCACCGGCAGGATCCTTCTACAACATAGGACAAAAAAGCCAACGCTAGGTTGGCTTTAAGCGTGTCTGTGACACCGAAGCACACGCGCGTTTTTATGCGGTACGCGTATATTTGATATCCCAAACACCGTGGCCAAGACGCTGCCCACGCTGCTCAAATTTAGTGAGAGGACGATCGTCAGGGCGTGGCACATAAAGCCCCTCTTGCGCCACGTTCTGATAGTGAGGCGCGGCTTCCATCACGTCAATCATATGTTCGGCATAGTTTTCCCAGTCGGTCGCCATATGAAAAACGCCGCCCACTTTCAATTTATCGCGTACCATTTCTGCAAATGGCAATTGGACAATGCGGCGCTTATGGTGACGTTTTTTATGCCAAGGGTCAGGGAAAAACAGCTGAACCGTGTCGAGGCTGTCTTTCGGCAACATTTGCTCAAACACCTCCACCGCATCATGACACATCACACGTAGATTGCTAACGCCCGCTTCGCGCGCGGCCATCAAACAAGCACCCACGCCTGGGGTGTGGACTTCAATACCCACAAAGTTTTTCTCAGGCGCATTTTTAGCCATCTCCACCAGGGATGCGCCCATACCAAAACCGATTTCCAGCACCACTGGGTTATCGTTGCCAAACACCTGCTGCCAATCCAGTTCGGTTGCCTCGAAGTCAATGCCCATGGTCGGCCAAGACTCGTTGAGCGCTTGCTCTTGGCCTTTGGTTAAACGGCCTTCGCGACGCACAAAGCTGCGTACTTTACGAATAACTTTGCCATCCTCGGTCAGTTCGGTTTTAGTGACTTCAGTCATGATTGAGTGCCTGTGATGCAGTGTTAGTGATGGTGGTGAAAAAGACCATCGATTGTTGGAAATCTAAACGGACTGCGCATTATGCAAAGTTTTCGCCATTGCGCAAGTTGGCAGCACGGATCCTATTAGTGCGCCCTCGGGTTAGTGTACCCTGTGACCTGCCTTTGTGCACGTGTGAGCAAAACAATAAGAGAGAGCACAGTGAGTCAATCTTTTTCCGACGCCATTTTAAACTGGTACGAGCAATATGGCCGTAAAACCCTGCCTTGGCAGCAAAACAAAACCCCGTATAAGGTCTGGCTCAGCGAGATCATGCTGCAGCAAACCCAAGTGAGCACGGTGATCCCATACTTTGAGCGCTTTATGACGCGCTTTCCAACAGTCACCGATTTAGCGAATGCCGAACAAGACGAAGTGTTGCACCTATGGACAGGACTTGGCTATTACGCCCGCGCGCGCAACCTACACAAAGCGGCACAAGTGATCGCACGCGAACACAACGGCGTGTTTCCTACCACGCTTGAGCAAGTCATGGCGCTACCTGGTGTCGGACGCTCAACTGCCGGCGCGGTACTATCATTATCGCTTAATCAGCCCCACCCTATTTTGGATGGCAACGTCAAACGCACCTTGGCACGCTGCTATGCCATCGAGGGGTGGCCGGGAAAAAAGCCGGTAGAAAACAAGCTTTGGGACATCGCTGGAGCACTCACGCCCGCCACAGATACCGATAAATATAACCAAGCGATGATGGATATGGGTGCCATGGTCTGTACCCGCAGCAAGCCTAAGTGCGAACTTTGCCCAGTCGCAGAGCGCTGTGAAGCGCGCGCACAAGGTCGTCAGCTTGATTTTCCCGGTAAAAAGCCCAAAAAGACTCTGCCCGTAAAGCAAGTCAGCTTTTTACTCATTCAATACCAAGACGATATCTGGTTAGAGCAGCGTCCGCCCAGTGGGCTATGGGGCGGGCTATGGTGCTTACCGGAAGCATCAGAGCATACACTTGATGTCGATATTGCCGACAAGCTTCAGGGGATCAAACCGACTCACACTGAGGTGCTCACCGCGTTTAGACACACGTTTAGCCACTTTCACCTCGATATTGTCCCCGTCAAGGTGCGTGTTAATGAACGGCCGCAAATCATCATGGAAGCAAACCAAGGGCTTTGGTATAACTTGTCGCAACCAGCAAAAGTTGGGTTAGCCGCACCAGTGAAAAAGCTGTTAACCTTAGTAGAACACGAGCGCCAACAACATCTCACAGGCGATGACAAGGAGCCTAGATTATGAGCCGTACCGTATTTTGCCAACGTCTACAAAAAGAAGCCGACGGGCTAGATTTCCAGCTTTATCCCGGCGAGCTCGGCAAACGCATTTATGACAACATTTCCAAAGAAGCCTGGGCTGAGTGGCAGAAAAAGCAGACCATGCTCATTAACGAGAAAAAACTCAACATGATGGATCCTGAGCACCGTAAGGTGATCGAAGAAGAAATGGTGAAGTTTCTATTCGAAGGCCAAGATGTGCATATCGACGGTTATGTGCCACCCGAGGCCTAATTAACGCGGCCCCGTCCACACTCGGGCATTGCCAAGGCTACAAAGCACCCGCATTGTGTTAATCTCGGTGCGGGTGTTTTTTATACTAATGCAATAACGATGACGCGAATACTTTGCTTGTTGGTGTGCTGTTTTAGCACCTTGCTGTCCGGTTGTAGCCGCGAAAGCGTMGARMARTACGTGGGCGTGGATTATCAAACCACCAATCGGTTTGCTAAAAATCTAGCGCCTATCCCCGGCCAGTTCGAAAAAGACATCGACGCCCTGAATCAACTGATTAGCCAGTTCACCGGCAACATTGAGGTGCGCTGGGGCGAAAACCAAGTGTTCGTGTCAGGCAAACGGGATTACGTCAAATACACAGACAATTACAAAAGTCGGGCGCGCATTGATTTTGAACGCGGTGTTATCCGCGTGGAAACCGTCGCCACTGATGCACCGAAGTCTCACCTCAAACAAGCCATCGTCACCACCTTACTCACGCCCCGAGATCCGGCTTCCGTCGATCTGTATTCTGCGGCGAAAGTGCCACTCAATGGGCGCCCATTTCTCGAAGGACAAGTGGTGGATCATGAAGGAAAAACCATTACTTGGGAGTGGCGCGCCAATCGCTTTGCTAACTACCTAATTGACAAGCGGTTAAAAAAGAAAAAAGTGCGTTTTCAAAACATGTATTACGTCACCATTCCCATGGTGAACGATCATGTTGCCAAGCGCAGTTATCAATATGCCGATATCGTCCGCCGTGCATCCAAGCGTTACGGCATCTCTGAAAAACTGATTTATGCGATCATCAAAACCGAAAGCAGTTTTAATCCTTATGCAGTGAGTTGGGCCAATGCGTATGGATTAATGCAGGTGGTTCCCAAAACGGCTGGCCGCGATGTATTCAAGCTGGTAAAGAAGCGTAGTGGTCAACCTACGCCTAAGTATCTTTTTGATCCTGAGCGAAATATTGATACAGGCACTGCCTATTTTTACATTCTTAAAAACCGCTATCTTAAAGCCGTGCGCGATCCACTCTCTTTGCACTACAGCATGATCTCCGCTTATAACGGCGGAACAGGGAATGTCCTGCGCACGTTTGACAGCAATAGACGCCGAGCCATGCAGGATTTAAACAAGCTGCGCCCGAATCAAGTCTATTGGGCATTGACTCACCGCCACCCCTCTTCGGAGTCTCGGCGCTACTTGCAAAAGGTCACACGCTATCAAAAAGCGTTTTCTAAACTCCCCCAATAAAGGGTGGTGAGCGCCGATTTTTGCTTGTTTTTATCGCACTTCGCTGGGTTTTTATCCAAACAATGCGATATCAGCACTTTTTTCAAAAAAACAGTTGACGGTGACACGGAAAATCCGTTTAATAGCGCCCCGTTAGCCCGGATAGCTCAGTCGGTAGAGCAGGGGATTGAAAATCCCCGTGTCGGTGGTTCGATTCCGCCTCCGGGCACCATATAATGAAATAATGGTGTGACACACAGTATTTCGCGATTTGTGTGCCGGCTTAGCTCAGTTGGTAGAGCAACTGACTTGTAATCAGTAGGTCGCCAGTTCGACTCCGGCAGCCGGCACCATTGCCTCGATAGCTCAGTTGGTAGAGCAGGGGATTGAAAATCCCCGTGTCGGTGGTTCGATTCCGCCTCGAGGCACCATTATTCCCCCATAGTTCAGTTGGTAGAACGCCGGACTGTTAATCCGTATGTCACTGGTTCGAGTCCAGTTGGGGGAGCCACCTTTAAAGAAGCGCTAGCCGAAAGGTTAGCGTTTTTTTTGTTTGGCTTGTTTGGCTATCGCCAAATATGTCACTGGGCTAGGCGCCCCCGACTAGGCGTCCCCGATGAGTCAAGTTGGGGGAGCCACCTTTAAAGAAAACGCTAGCCGAAAGGTTAGCGTTTTTTTTAGCTATTGCCATGCCGTATTACTCTCCCTCATTCTAAGTCGCGATAACGCACTTAGTCCTGAGGCTCCCCTTATAAACTCGCCAGTGCATAGCCATTTTTTAAGAGCTGCTTAGCTAAAACTCCCCCTACGACTAAGAGATGTTGACTCATTATTTCGTGGTCGAGTCGCCTGAGGAGCCCCATGCCTAACCGAACAGTAGATAAGACATTTCGGCTTCTGACTTTATTCGCTTAAAAGTGCTTGCCCCATCCTTGAGTTTGCGCATGTGCCCCTGCCAGCCAAAACATAAGTTGCAGCGTGAGGGCTATCAACAAAATGATTTCGAACCTTTTTGGGCAGCGAGTCCGGTTTTTACGTAGGCCTCACCCAGACATTTTAAATCCACCATCACTGATAATCAGTGGGGTCACCAAGAAGGGGAAAATGCTTGCAAGATCAGATAAAAACTGATCATAAGTAGACATAGAGCACTACTTTGACAGTAGAAAGACCTTTTATACAAAGACTTTGACATTCTTAGGTTAATGCTATTAAATAGACCGCCTCAGCCCGGATAGCTCAGTCGGTAGAGCAGGGGATTGAAAATCCCCGTGTCGGTGGTTCGATTCCGCCTCCGGGCACCATACTTAAAAAAATCCCTACTCACACGAGTGGGGATTTTTTTATGCCGACACCGTGTCGGTGACCTTGCAGGCCGCACCTTGCAGGCCGCACCTTGCAGGCCGCACCGCTATAAACACGGTACGCAACGCTTTGCCACGACAGCAAATGCATCCCCCTCTGGCACTTTTTGCTACCCTTTAAGTCGACTTCCGTTCAGTGCGATAGCGATTAGGCTTTTTACTCAACATCGCCTATTTATGGTAATCTGTTGGGGTTTATTCTTGTCTTTTACCTCATGGATCGAGTGTCATTAACGCATGTCAGCCAATAGCATCAAGCTCTCAACAGAGCGACTTCAACCCGGTCTTTACATCAAACTGCCGCTAAAATGGCGCGATCATCCGTTTATGCTCAATCGTTTTCAAATAGAAAGTGAGGCACAAGCGAAGGTGATACGCTCGCTCCCGATAAGCTTTGTCTACTATTACCCGGATAAAAGTACGGCGGTGCCCTTACCCGCACTGACAGAAAAAAAAGAAAACCCGGATGAAGTCGACCCACATGCGGTCAGCCGAGAAAAAGCGGCAATGGAGCAGGAGAAACAACAGCGCATAGAGGAACAACGCCGCTTTCGTGCGCGCATTCAAAAAGTGCAGAAGCATTATCAACGTTCGATGGCACAGCTACGGGCCATCAATATGAAGGCAGCCAACCGTCCACAAGCGGCTAACGAGGATGTCCGCATGCTCGTCGATAGCATGATGGTCTTTGGTAGCGAGTCGAATGTCACCCTGCATCTAATGGACGATCCGAGCCTGGCAGAAGACATGTATGCGCACTCACTGAATGTGGCCGTCCTCGCGCTGATGTTGGCACGTAGTAACGGGTACGACAATGATCAGCTTCGCGCATTGATCACCGGCGCGGTGCTGCATGATATCGGTACAAAGAAGGTGCCGTCGGCCATCGTGCGAAAAAAGGAGCGACTGACGGAGCCGGAAATGAATTACTACCGTCAACATGTTAATTATGGGGCAGAACTGGTATCAGAAATGAAAGAGTGTACCCCTGAGGTAGAAACCATCATTGCCCAGCACCACGAGTTTGCTAACGGCAGTGGTTTCCCCAAAGGCCTATTAGGCGATGACATTGACGAAGCGGCACAAATTGTCAGTATGGTGAACTTTTTTGACCGCTTATGTCGCCCTCAGTTTGGCGCACCAGCAAGGATGCCTTTTGCTGCCTTGTCTCATCTTTTTAAAGACAACAAAGCCAAGTTCAACCCACGTTTGTTGGCATTATTTGTCAAGATGATGGGCGTCTATCCACCGGGGACGGTGGTGAAATTGTCGAATGACGATGTCGGCATTATTATTTCGGTGAACAGCTCTGCCCTGCTTAAACCCAATGTGATGATTTATGATCCGGATATTCCTTCCGATCAAGCCACCATCATTGACATGCGTGACAGTGAGCTAGAGATAGACACGGCCGTGCCTATCTCCAAATTGCCAGAAGTGGTGAAAGAGTACCTGAAGCCACGCACTCGAATTGCCTATTTTATGGACGCTGACGGCTAAGCAACGACGCATTAGTCGCCACTGGGATCAGCTTTGTCCGCTTTATCGACGGCTCGATGCAATTCCACTGTTAGGTTATCAATAAGGCGTGTATTACCAAGATAAGCGGCGACCAAAATCACGGCTTGTCGGCTGTCTTCGTTCACGTACGCAAGAGAGGTGGCGTCACGAATATAAAATTCGTCAGGCTGTAATCCCGCTGCACGCAGTTGATCATGAGCATCTTCAATCAGATCGTCGAGATCACGACGCCCATTGCGCATTTGTGCACTCATCCAGCGCATGGTTTTTGCCAATACTGGTGCACGTTGGCGCTCATCGACGGTTAGGTTGTTATTACGAGAGCTCATCGCCAACCCATCGCTTTCACGCACGGTGGGTACACCAATAATCTCAATCGGCATGGCCATATCTGCCACCAATTTGCGGATCACCGCCAATTGCTGAAAGTCTTTTTCGCCAAAACAGGCCACCGCTGGCTGCACCAAATTAAAGAGTTTGCTCACCACGGTGGCAACACCACGAAAATGACCGGGGCGCGATGCCCCTTCTAACATGGTTGAGAGCCTTGGCACCTCGACCGTGGTGTGTGCATCGAGTCCGTGTGGATATAGCGTGTCGGCCGTTGGTGTAAACACCAGATCCACGCCCTCCTCACGCAACTTGGCCAGATCATCATCCAATGTACGCGGGTAGTTGGCTAAATCGTCCGCGCGATCAAACTGCATCGGGTTAACAAAAATGCTAACCACGACAGCATCGCCTCGCTCGCGAGCTTTGCGCACCAAGGTTAAATGCCCTTGGTGGAGATTCCCCATGGTCGGCACAAAGGCGATGCGCTTATCCGCTTTTTGCCACTGGCTGATTTGATCGCGCAGTGGCGCCACCTCAGAAATTACCTGCATACTCGGTCTCTCTATTTAAACGTGTGGGCGGAACCGGGAAATTCGCCACTCGCCACTTCCTGCACATACTTAGCCACCGCAGCGCGCGCATCACCGGCCTCTGCCAAGTAGTTTTTCGAGAACTTGGGCATGTAGTTTGCCGATACGCCGAGCATATCATGCATGACCAAAATTTGACCATCAGTGTCACCGCCAGCACCAATGCCAATCACCGGCACCGACACCGTCTCGGTAATACGTTTAGCCAGTGACGCGGGAACGCATTCAAGTACGATAATCTGCGCACCGGCCTTCTCTAGCGCGACCGCATCGGCCACCATTTGTTCGGCTTTATCGTCCTCACGGCCTTGTACTTTAAAGCCACCAAAGATATTCACCGATTGCGGGGTGAGGCCCAAGTGCACACAAACCGGCACGGCGCGCTCAGTTAGCATTTTCACCGCGTCAACCAGCCATGATCCACCCTCGATTTTGACCATATTGGCGCCTGCTTTGATCAACGCTGCGGCATTGGTACAGGCTTGCTCAGGGGTGGCACAGCTCATAAATGGCATATCGGCCATCAGCAAGCTGTTGGGACTGCCCGCTCGCACGCAACGGGTGTGATATGCTAGCTCGTCAACCGAGACTGACAAGGTATCGCTTTTTCCTTGCAACACCATGCCTAACGAATCGCCAACTAATAAAACAGGCACACCCTGCTGCTCAAATAATTGAGCAAAGCTCGCATCATAGGCAGTCAAGGACGCAAACTTCTGCCCTTGCTGCTTCCAAGTGATCAGATCGGTAATTGTGATTTTTTTCATTGTGTCTCCCAAAGCCTGAAACTGGGGCCCACCGATTAAGCGTGATCGCTAATACGGGTTAAACCATTGCGATCAACGCGCGTCAGGCACGCGGCGAGGGTGCTGCCATCAGGCAGGCACAAGTCGGGGGCGATGTCGGCAAGTGGATAAAGCACGAACTCACGCACTTTCATGCCGTAATGTGGCACCGTCAGTCGCGGCTCGTCGATGACGCGATTGCCATAGAGTAGAATATCGAGGTCCAACGTTCTCGGTCCCCAACGCTCTGCTTTGCGTTCCCTGCCATAATCAAGCTCAATGGCTTGTGTTGCATCCAATAGTGTCAGAGGGTCAAGCTGAGTGTCCAGCGCCGCGACGGCATTAACATAATCGGGCTGATCGGTCGGCCCCATGGGTTTGCTGGTATAAAGGGCTGATACTGCCACAAAACGACTCTGCGGCAGTGTCTTTAACGCAGCAATCGCCTGTTTGGCTTTTTCTACAGGCTCACCGAGATTGCTGCCAATGGCGATATAGACCCGATTCATGCGTCTGAATTTGACTGCGGTTTACGCCGACGTGGCGGTCCCTTACGCCGACGAGACTTGGGTTTACGCGTATTATGAGCTTTATTGATCGCACGCACCATTTTTTGGCGGCCACTTTGATCCGCACGCTGAAAGTCTCGCCACCACGCACACAGCGCTTCGGTCTCTTCACCTTCGACCGCACCGCGCATCTCAAGCAAATCAAATGCCGCGCGGAATTTTTTCTCGTCCAGTGTTTTAAACGCACGCGCACCAGTGCGACGCGTCATACGCATTTGCAATTGCCACACTTCACGTATCATGGCGGTGAAGCGCCGCGGAATGGCGATGGTCTTAAC
This sequence comes from Salinivibrio siamensis, assembly GCF_001996005.1. GTDB lineage: Bacteria > Pseudomonadota > Gammaproteobacteria > Enterobacterales > Vibrionaceae > Salinivibrio > Salinivibrio siamensis. The sequence goes on from NZ_MUFB01000001.1 coordinate 197,778, forward strand.
TTGCTCATCCACAATGTCACTGGCGGCCACCATGAAGGCATCGTAGTAGCTCAAACCACTCTCAAATGCCATTTCTTCCGCCCGTGTCACCAAGGGATACCACAGCATGGCAGCAAATAAGAAAGCCGGATTAATGCGCTGTTCGTTAACCACCCGCTTATCGGTTGAGCGTAATACCTGCTCTAACATCTGTTCCGTTTGGCTAGATTGCGCTTCGGTAAAGTGTGCGGCCACGGCAGGGAAAAGCTGCTGAAATAAATTATACTCGCGCAACATTTGGTACGTCGCGAACCCTTGACCGGACTGCAACAGCTTCAAGCTTTCTTCAAACATTCGCGCGGCCGGGATGTCTTGCAATAACGGCGCAAGCTCGACAATCGGCGCCGCTGTCGCGCTATTAATCGTCATATCAAGCTTAACCGCAAAGCGCACGGCGCGTAGCATCCGTACCGGATCTTCACGGTAACGCGTTTCAGGATCACCGATCAGGCGGATAACGCGGTTATTGAGATCATCGAGTCCCCCCGCATAATCCCGAATAGAAAAGTCGGCGATATTGTAATACAGCCCGTTCACCGTAAAGTCACGGCGCTGCGCGTCTTCATCGATGGTGCCATATACATTGTCACGCAATAGCATCCCGTCTTCGGAGCGAGCGGTTTGCTTATCTTTTTCGCCTTTACCGTGGTGGCCTCGGAACGTGGCGACCTCAATCACATCGCGGCCAAATAAGATATGGGCAAGACGAAAACGCCGCCCAATGAGCCGGCAGTTACGAAACAGCTTTTTGACTTCATCTGGCGTTGCGTCGGTCGCAATATCGAAGTCTTTGGGTTCACGCCCCAACAATAAATCTCGCACACCGCCACCAACGAGGTACGCTTCAAAGCCCGCTTTGTGCAGGCGATAAAGCACTTTCAGCGCATTTTCGCTGATACCTTTGCGCGAAATGCCATGTGCTTTGCGGGGGATAACTTCCAACTTAAGATCCTCAATTGCGCGTGTTTTACTATCACGATTCAGAACCTTACGGCAAAAGCTGGTCACTCGATTAAAGATAGCTCACCTCGTATTTAATTGTTCGGGCCATGAAACAGCGGCATATAATATATCAGGGTGGGCCATTTTAGAATGCTGTCGTCACTTCCGTTTTTCTCGGTATCTGTGTCAACGACCAACGCTTAACCGCCAGGTCCAATAATTGGGTGGGACTTGCCACCTCTTGCTCAGCCACTGCATGCAAACCAAGAAACGTCATCGCTGCGCGTAAAGCTGGCAGCGGCGCTTGATTATCAATGGCAGGAGCCCGGTTTTGCTTAGAAAGCTTGTGTCCCTCTGCATTGACAGCCAGAGGAAGGTGTAAATAACGCGGCACGGGTTGGCCGAGTTGTTGGTACAACGCGATATGGCGTCCTGTCGGCATAATTAAATCCGCCCCACGCACGATATCAGTCACGCCTTGGTCGATATCATCCAATACCACCGCAAGGTTATACGCATACAAGCCATCGCGTCGTTTGATGATAAAGTCTTCATTGGCAAGATGCGCATCAAGACCAAGCGTACCATGCAACCTGTCCTGAAACGCGAGCACCTCAACGGGACTTTTTAGTCTCACCGCCGCCGCTTGCGCCCCTTTACCTTTATCACGACACCAACCTGGGTAGACGCCGCCCGCCTCTTTAATCTGCCGACGCGTACAGGTGCAATAATACGCCTGTCCCGATGCAAGCCAAGCCTCTATTTGTGCTTGATAATCAGAAAGGTGCTGGCTTTGGTAACGCACCTCTCCGTCCCACTCAAAACCAAACGCCTCCAGCGTGCGCAAAATGTCACTCGCGGCGCCCGGCTGCTCCCGAGGCGGATCGATATCTTCAATCCGAACCAGCCATTGCCCATGGTGTGCACGCGCATCTAAATACGAGCCAAGTGCCGCCACCAATGAGCCAAAGTGTAGCGGGCCCGACGGGGAAGGAGCAAAACGGCCAATATAAGCGGTCTGCAAAGTCATGATAAGCGCATAGACAGTAGGTGCAACGCCTGCAGCGAGTGTGAATAGCGCAAATTGTACGGGGATCTTGCGCTAACACAAGCACCCTAAAACACAAAAAGGGAGCCGAGGCTCCCTTTTATCTGTCTGATTTTCTCTCCGCTAACCACGGCTAGGCATCGATGTGTGCAAATATAACGCGCCAGCGTTAGCCAGCCATTTGCTTTTCTTTTAGCTCAGCCAGTGTTTTACAATCAATACATAGCTCTGCTGTTGGGCGAGCTTCTAAGCGGCGCACCCCAATTTCGATACCACACGAGTCGCAAAAGCCGAAGTCATCATCTTCGATACGCTGCAATGTCTTATCGATCTTCTTAATCAGCTTGCGCTCGCGATCGCGATTACGCAGCTCTAGGTTGAATTCCTCTTCCTGTGCTGCACGATCGACAGGATCGGGGAAATTGGCCGCCTCATCTTTCATATGATTCATGGTGCGGTCGACTTCTTCCCTGAGCTGATTACGCCACGCATTGAGGATTTTACGGAAATGCTCAAGCTGAGCCTCTCCCATATACTCCTCTCCAGGTTTCTCCTGGTATGGCTCTAATCCGGCAATGGCCAGGATGCCCAGCGATTTCTTTTCTTTGCTTTCTGGCATTCAGCTTCTCCTAAAAAACCTTGACATGACCCGTGTCTGTCAAATGAGGGCGCTATCTATAGCAGAAAGCCTTTAGGGTGGCAATCTTTGATTTACGCCGCGCAACGCCCAATGTGAACATGCTTACACTTTTGCGGTATGACTAACAAAAGGTACGGAATTAACCAGATTTAGCTCACTCGGCGACATCTGAGCCTGATAGCAGATCACTTCTACCCCTGACGCCAACGCCTGATTTAATAACTGGTTATAATCCGGGTCGATATGGGGGGCACCAGTGACTTTTTCAATCCCCGAGTGCAAAACAACGAACAATAAAACCGCACGATGTCCTTGCTCTGCCATCGCCATCAGCTCACGCAAGTGCTTTTGCCCACGCGTCGAGACGGCGTCCGGAAACGCGCCCCAGCCGTCTTCCTCCAATAATGTGACACTCTTTACTTCTATATAGCAGTCCGCTTTGTCATCGTCACGTAATAGTAGGTCTATGCGGCTGTTTTCACTGCCATAGCGTACTTCCGTCTGTAATTGTCGATACCCCACTAGTTCAGGAATACGATTCGCCTGCACCGCCTCAACCGCCAAGGTGTTGGCACGCGCCGTGTTGACACAAATCCAGTGTCCCTGCTGGGTATGATTAAGCTCCCAACTGTGAGGGTATTTACGCTTGGTATTATCGGAGGTGGAATACCAAACGGTATCGCCTGGCGTCGCACAACCGGTCATCGCCCCCGTATTGGCACAATGCATGGTCAGCGACTCGCCATTAGCCAAGGTCACATCGGTTAAAAAACGTTTATAGCGGCGTACTAAGGTTGCCGACGCTAGTGGTGGGGAAAACTGCATCTGCCGTTCCTGCTGATGATTAACAAAGGCTGAATTGATGCAGGCATTGGTATAACGCCCGCCCCTCATTATCTCGAGGTATCGATTCATCCGACGAGGAGGAAGGCGAAGCATATAATCCAAATCGTTGACACGCAAATGTCTGGGCAGGAGGCGTCGGTAAGTCCAGCGCATCGTCATCTTTGACACCACGACGCAAGGTAATATGCGGGGTAAACGCATGACTGTCCGCTTTCGCTGGCCAAACGGGTAAGGTCTGTAAATGATGAGCCAGCGCCAATAAGGCTTGCGGAGGAGACGCTAACGTTGCACAGACAATCCTCGGCTGAGCCCATACTTCAACGGTCGAGGCCGTGATGGAAAAGGCGGGCAGTTGAAGGTCTTGCACCGTGGCTTGTAGACGAGGAATATATGCATCCGGCACATCACCCAAAAACGCCAAGGTAAGATGTAAGTTTTGATCGGGCACCGCATGCCCGACTCCACTGAGGCGATTTTTATACGCCACCAGCTGCGCCCGGGCGGTTTGGTTAATGCCCTCCTCCAAACCTAGCGCGAAAAATAGTCGCATGGGCTCTCCTTTTACGCTCAGTCCGTTAAAATAGTCACTTTGATTCTGACACAAAGGGCAAATTCTTGTCGCAGCTTCCGATTGATGCCGTGATACCTGACCTGATAGACGGGCTCGCGGCCTATCCACAAATCCTCTTATCCGCACCACCAGGAGCGGGTAAGTCGACGCGCTTGCCCCTCGCGCTACTTGAGCAAGCATCACTGCCGGGAAAAATCGTGCTACTGGAACCCCGTCGGCTCGCCGCTCGCAACATTGCTCGCTTCCTCGCCCATCACCTGGATGAGCCTATTGGCCAAACCATAGGTTTACGCATGCGTGGTGAGACAAAAGTCAGTGCTAAAACGCGTGTTGAGGTGGTCACTGAGGGAGTGCTAACACGTTTGCTGCAAACCGACCCCATGCTCGATGGCGTGAGTGTGATCATGTTCGACGAGTTTCACGAACGCAGCCTGCATGCCGATCTGGCGCTCGCCTTGAGCCTAGATTGCCAAGCCGGCTTGCGAGATGATCTGCGCCTAGTGGTCATGTCTGCCACCTTAGATAATCACGCCTTGGCGCAACATTTACCCGACGCCCTGACCCTGACAACTGAAGGGCGCAGCTATCCGATTCATTATCACTATCACCCACTGTCACGGCATTCACAATGGGCCAGCGCAGTAGCGAGCGCCAGCCTTGATTTTATCGCTCAACACGCAGGGTCGGCCCTACTCTTTCTCCCCGGCGTGGGCACGATTAGACAGGTTTATGCCGCCCTAGAAGGGCGCCTACCTGATGACATGGATTTGCACCGCCTCCACGGCAGCCTTGACGTCTCGGCGCAATACGCCGCGATTGCGCCTCCCTCCCCTGGAAGACGTAAGTTAGTGCTCACAACCAACATTGCTGAAACCAGTTTAACCATCGAAGGGATTCGTTTAGTCATCGATGCTGGGCTTGAGCGCTTGGTGTTGCACCAAGCCCAAACCGGTATCAATAAATTGGTGACGCGGCAAATAACGCGTAGCGCTGCCATCCAGCGTGCGGGGCGAGCAGGTCGTCTCGAAGAAGGGCAATGCCTGCGCTTATACAGTGAAGAGCAATTTCAGCGCTTACCTGCCACTCCCACCGCGCCGATCTTGCGAGAGGACTTGACCGATCTTGCCCTCAATGTCATCCAGTGGGGCTGTGATGTCAAAGATTTACATTGGCTTGACGTGCCGCCCACCAAGCATTGGCAAGCGGCCTGTACCAGACTGACACAATTGGGGCTGATTGATACGCGCCAAGGACTCACAGCGCTGGGGCAACGTGCCATCCAATTGGCCGCTAGTCCGCGCGCTGCCGCCATGTTGGCTCGGGCTGAAAAGGCGGATACCGCCGTGTTACCCACCGCCTGCTGGCTCGCCGCATGGGCCGACAAACCGATGACCTCAGGTGTATCACTGGCACTGATTGACCAATTACAGGCGGTCATGTCTCACAAAGACTATCAAGACCGCGCTCAATCGCTGGCACGGGCACTTGGGATAAAGTTACAACGCTCACTCGATGAAGCCATATTGCCACTGCTGGCCGCGAACATCTGGCCAGATAGAATCGCATTGAGACGGGGAAAAACGGGGCGCTTTATGATGGCCAATGGTCACGGCGTGACACTCGATAGCCAAGACGCACTCAGTCACAACGAGGCAATCGTGGTTTGTGATGTGATGGCCGGTGAGCAACACGACAGCCGCGCCTACAGTGCTATCGCGCTTTCACTGCGCTCGCTACAACAAATGCGCCCCGACTTATTACGTCAACATGAGGTCGTACAATGGGATGACCAACGCGGCACATTACAAGCAGAAAAACAGCAACGCCTCGGCGAATTAGTGCTTTATCGTGAGCCACTTAATACACTCAGCGCCGAGCAGCAGGCGCAAGGGTTATTAAACGCCGTGCGCCAAAAAGGCATTAATACATTGAACTGGCAAAGCGGCAGCCAATCCTTGCTCACCCGCGCCCGCTGCGCACAAGCCTGGGGACTGGATATCATGCTACCGCCACTTAGCGACGACGACTTATTGGCATCGCTCGATACCTGGCTGGCGCCTTTTGTCCATGGCATGTCACGTTGGCAAGCCCTGCAGCAGTTGGATCTCAAGCCCGTGCTGGAGGCCTGGTTCGGTTTTGCGGCAACACAGCAATTAAACACCGCGTTGCCCACACACATTACTGTCCCAACCGGATCACGTTATCCGCTGCGCTATAACCCGGAAAACGCGCCCGTCTTAGCGGTAAAAATGCAGGAAATGTACGGACAGGCTGATACACCCACCCTGGCTAACGGCCAGGTGGCCGTGCAAGTGGAGTTGCTCTCTCCCGCCGGACGGCCACTGCAAATCACGCAAGATCTGGCGGGGTTTTGGCAAGGCAGCTACAAAGAGGTGCAAAAAGAAATGAAAGGGCGCTACCCTAAGCACCTTTGGCCAGATGATCCGGCCAACCATGCGCCAACCCGTAAAACCAAGCGCCATTTTAACCAGAGTTAAGCTATTGTATGGCAGAGAAAAAAACACGCTCACGCCCGAGCAACAAAAAACGTTCATCACCCAAGCGCCAGCCCAAAAAGACGTCTACTAAGCCAAGTTGGGGGAAACGCCTGTTAGGCTTGGGGCTAAAGTGCAGCCTCGTCGGGATTGCGGCCGTCGTTATGTTAGGTATCTATCTGGATGGCAAAATCCAAGACAGGTTCAGCGGCCAGATTTGGCAGCTTCCCGGGGTCGTTTATGGCCGAGTCATCAACCTGTCTCCTGGCAGCGACTTTTCCCTTTTGCAGCTGCGCCAACAGCTAGACGCCCTCAACTATCAGAAAGTGCGTACGCCCAAACGGCCTGGCGAGTACTCGGCGTCAAGCACTCGGCTTGAGATCATTCGTCGCCCATTTGATTTTGAGGATGGGCCCGCGCCGGCGCGTCATGCGATGTTGAGCTTTGCTGACGGCCAAGTGGGTAAAATCACCGAGGTAAACAGCCAACAACCGCTAGGATTACTGCGTATCGAGCCCAAGCTGTTGGGCATGATGGAATCTGGAATTCGCGAGCAGCGTTTATTCTTACCACGAGAGCGCTTTCCCGAATTTTTAGTTGAAGCTTTGATTACCACGGAAGACAGAGACTTCTATCATCACGAAGGCGTCTCTCCTACGGGTATTTTGCGTGCCTTGGTCGCCAATATTCGCGCAGGACGCACCGTGCAAGGTGGCTCGACGCTTACCCAACAGCTGGCTAAAAACCTATTCCTCACCCGTGATCGTACCTTGTGGCGTAAGGTGCAAGAAGCCTACATGGCTTTGATCCTCGATTTTCGCTACAGCAAAGACAAAATCCTAGAGGCCTACCTTAACGAGGTCTACCTTGGCCAAAACCGCGGCGAGCCGGTGCATGGCTTTCCTTTGGGCGCGCGCTTGTATTTTGGTCGCCCTATCAGTGAGCTACGTGTTGATCAACTCGCGCTGCTGGTTGGCATGGTAAAAGGGCCCTCTTATTACAATCCCTTCCGCCACCCTGAACGCGCGAAAACACGACGTGATCTGGTATTACGCTTGATGCTCGAGCAAAATCTACTCACCAGTGCCAATTACGATGCTGCCGCCAGTCGTCCGCTCGATATTCAGGCCACCCCGACACTTTCGCGTCCCCAACCCGCCTATTTTGATCAACTTAAAGAGGAGATCCGCCAACATGTAGGCGATAACTACGCGGCAGGAGAAGGGCTACGTATATTTACTACACTGGATCCTGTCTCACAGCAAGCCATTGAAGGCGCGGTGGTGGATAAAGTTAAGGCGCTGAAAAATAGAGCTGGCAACAAACTTGAAGCGGCGGCCGTCATCGCAGACAGACGCAGCGGTGAAATACGCGCCATGGTTGGTGGGGCGCGCCCAGGCTTTGCAGGCTTTAATCGCGCATTAAATGCCAAACGTCCTATCGGCTCGCTCTCAAAACCGGCGGTGTATCTGACCGCGTTGAGCCACCCCGAACGTTTCCAGCTCACCAGTAAGATTGACGATAAACCGATTCGCTTGGAGGGTAGCCAAGGCAGTAGCTGGCAACCACGCAACTATGATCGCCAGTATCGAGGCCGTGTGTCCTTACTCACCGCTCTCGCCAAGTCTTATAACGTCCCGACGGTGAATCTCGGCATGCAGTTGGGGTTAGATGAGGTGATCAATACCTTTGGCAAACTGGGTGCCAATACCGATAATATCCCCCAGGTACCGTCATTGCTCCTCGGCGCGTTTAGCATGAGTCCCTTCGACGTCACCCAAATCTACCAAACGCTCGGCAGTGGTGGGCAACGTGCGCCATTAACCGCCTTACGCGCGGTCACCACCAAAGAAGGACAGAGCCTTTATCAAAACTGGCCAAAAGCCGAGCGTGTTGTCTCTCAGCAAGCCGGCTGGCTAACGCTGTATGCGATGAAACAAGTGGTGCAACAAGGCACCGGCGGTTATTTAAAACGTCATCATGGCAACGTGGCACTGGCCGGCAAAACCGGCACCACAGACGATAACCGAGACAGCTGGTTTGTGGGTATTGATGATAAAGAAGTCACCACGGTGTGGCTTGGCCGCGACGATAACCAATCGACCGGGCTCACCGGGGCCTCAGGCGCATTGCGTGTCTATGATGATTATCTCAGTCGTCGAGGCGCCAGTGCGCTGACGTTATCTTGGCCGGCTCACATCACGACGGTCGCGGTGACGCAAAAAGGCAGTCAATACCAGCTGAGCTGTCGCGGAGATGCCTCGCTGCCGGTTTGGGACATTGATGGGCAGTTTGCCAAGCGCTGTGGTCAGTCAGACCCGGTCGGCTGGCTGAAAGGTTTATTTAATTAACCGTCAGCACACCATCAGGCATCACCGTTCAAGCTCGTAATAAAAAGCCCCGGCCATCATCGCCGGGGCTTTTTTATCCGATATTAATCCGAATCACAGATGCGGTGAGGTCGTTAACTACGCAAGCCTGTCCCTTTGGAAATCAAACCCCACGCCAGCGCATACAAGCCGATAATAAACAGCGTCAGTACCCCAAACGATGTCATGATGCCGACATCTGACACGCCAAGAAAGCCGTACCGGAACGCGTTCACCATGTACACAATCGGGTTGAGCTTGGATACTCCTTGCCAAAAATCGGGCAACAGTGAGAGTGAATAAAACACCCCACCTAAGTAGGTTAAGGGAGTCAGCACAAAGGTGGGGATAAGGCTAATGTCGTCAAACGTTTTGGCGAAGATAGCGTTGATAAGCCCACCCAATGCGAACACCGCCGAAGTAAAGACCACAGTGGTAATCACGATCAACGGATGCGCTATCTGCAAGTCGACGAAGAACAAAGAGGTCATGGTCACCAAGGCGCCGACCGCTAACCCCCGACACATCCCGCCACCGATATACCCGGCAATGATCRCGTAATTGGGGATCGGCGCCACCAAAAGCTCTTCAATATTATGCTGAAACTTGGCACTAAAAAATGAAGAGGCCACATTCGAGTAGGAGTTGGTGATCACCGACATCATGATAAGCCCCGGCACGATATACTCCATGTAGGAGAAACCTTCCATCTGGCCAATCCGCGAGCCAATCAGATTACCGAAAATGATAAAATAGAGGCTCATGGTAATCGCGGGCGGAACCAAGGTTTGCACCCAGATACGGGTAAAGCGCGCCACTTCTTTATGAATCAGCGTTCGAAAGGCGACCCAATACAAAGCATTCATGCACGCTCCTCCCCATTTTGCTGAATTAAGGTGACAAATAGCTCCTCAAGGCGGTTTGCCTTATTGCGCATCGACAGCACCTGCACCCCTTGTTGCGACAACTGATCAAAGACAGGGGTCAACCCGACTGACTTATTCACTTCGACTTCCAAGGTATTGGTATCGGTTTTCTGCCAGTTGACACCGTCTAAGGTGCTCAGTTTATGCCCTGGCTGTAAATCAAGGATAAACGTCTCTGCGTCCAGCTTCGCCAGCAAGGCCTTCATGGAGGTATCTTCCACCAGCTCGCCTCGATTGATGATACCGATGTTGCGACACAAGGTTTCGGCTTCTTCAAGGTAATGAGTGGTGAGAATAATGGTGATCCCTTGCCGGTTTATCTCGGAGAGAAAGTCCCACATTGAACGACGCAGCTCAATATCGACACCGGCGGTTGGCTCGTCCAAAATCAACAGACGAGGCTCATGCATCAGCGCACGGGCGATCATTAAGCGACGCTTCATGCCTCCCGACAAATTACGGGCAGGCTCGTGGCGCTTATCCCATAAATCGAGCTGCGAGAGGTATTTTTTCGCGCGTAATTTGGCTTGGTCGCGGGGCACACCATAGTAACCCGCTTGGTTCACCACGATCTGCTCCACTTTCTCAAACTGGTTAAAGTTAAACTCTTGTGGCACCAGCCCGATTTGTTTTTTGGCTTCCACTTTTTGGCTATCGAGATCGTAGCCAAAAATGCTCACCTGCCCCTGGGTTTTATTCACCAGTGAGCTCAAAATGCCAATGGTGGTGGATTTGCCCGCCCCATTTGGCCCCAATAGCGCATAAAAATCGCCCTCCTCCACAGAGAGCGATACCCCTTTTAGCGCCTTAACACTGGTCCCATAGGTTTTGACCAGGTCTTTGATGTCGATGGCTTTCATAAGCTCCCGTTCTTTTAAGGCATGACCTCGGTCACTCGGTGCGCAGCACGGAGTGCGTCATAACGGCTATCAAAAGTATGATCGTCAGTGAGCCAATTTTTAACATGCAAGCGCTCAAGCTGATCCCGTGTTTTTTGATGGGGGCAGAGCAGAAAAACTTGGCAATTGGCGTCAACCGCATCTTTGATCGCATTTTCCAGCGCGAGGCCGACGGTCATATCAATCATGGGCACGTCACTGAGGTCTAAGATCATGACATCGAATTCCTCGATTTTACTGTGCTGACGTGCAATCGCTTTCGAGACACTGAATATCATTGGGCCTGAGAGATAGAAAAACAACACTTTTCCGTTGGCGCTGTCTAATAAAGCCCTTTCCATCTCGCTCAGGGGGACGTCATCTTCATCCGCATCACTGATCGCTTTAACCTGCTTTTCTTGCTCACGGCTTAAGTGTTCGATGGCAATAATATTGGCAATAAACACGCCCACACCCACTGCCACGATTAAGTCCACCAGCACGGTTAATATCATCACTCCATACATGATCACGGTTTGATGTAAGCTGACTTTGTGAGCACGTTGGATAAAGGTGCGGTCAAGGATATTGAAGCCCACATAGATGGCGATACCCGCCAGCACCGCCATCGGGATGGGCTCAGTTAAAAAGCCTGCGACCAAGATCACCGCCGCTAAAATGAGGGCGCGCACAATGGCCGCAAAGGGTGAGCGCCCGCCCACTTGCACATTGACGACCGTGCCCATGGTGCCACCCGCTCCCGGCAAAGCGCCAAATAACCCCGCGACCATATTGGCCAGCCCCTGACCGCGCAACTCTTTATCCGAGTCGTGTTCCTCACGCGTGAGCGAGTCGGCAATCACAGCAGAGAGCAAAGTATCAATACAGCCCAAAGTCCCCAACACTAACGCGTCCACCACCATGGTGGTCAGCACCTCACTGTCGATGTGTGGCAGCATCAAGGTTGGCAAGCCAGTTGGAATAACACCAATTCGACGAATCGCCTCGAGATCAAACCACCACATTGACAGCAAAGTCACCACCACCAAGGCAACGAGTTGTACCGGCATATAACGGCGATATTTTTGTGGGAAAGAAAAGAGGATCCCAAGTGTAAGCAGCCCCATTAAAAGCTCACTGCGCTGAGTGTGTGCAATCAACTCAGGCAGCATCTTCAGTGTGCCCAACACGCCTCCTTCGGGGGTCACGTGTCCCAACAAAGGCGGCAGCTGCAAAATGATCAAGATAACGCCAATACCGGACATAAACCCAGATATCACGCTATATGGCATTAAAGTAACGTACTTTCCAAGCTTCAAGGTCCCTAAAATCACTTGGAATAAGCCCGCCATCATCACCACCGTAAAGCCCATTGCCATGCCCCCTTCGGGGTAACGTGACACCATGGTGGTGAGTACCGCGGTCATGATCACTGTCATCGGGCCGGTCGGCTCTGAGATAAGGGTTGAAGAGCCACCAAATAACGCGGCAAAAGCCCCACCAAAATGGCCCCCCACATCCCGGCTTCGGCGCCTGCACCTGACGCTACCCCGAACGCCAGCGAGAGGGGCAAAGAAATAACCGCCGTGGTGACGCCCCCAAACAGGTCCCCTTTCAGGGTCCAGTTCTTGAATCGTTCGAATTTCAAAACAGCTGATCCTTTCAAGTCGTATGCAGTATCACGGCCATGACGGCTTTACTCACTGGCACGGGGGTCCCCCAGTGCGCGCGCCAGTATATAGGAATGTGCACAAGATCAAATCAGGAGGGGAAACGCATGGTTAGTTTTCAACCAAAAAGAATAAAATGATGAGAAATGTGGCAAATATTCACTAAATACATTGTATTTAAGTGATCGTGTATGACGTAGTTTTGAGACTGAAAGTACCGAGCACCTGTCGGGATCCGTAATGACACTGGCACGCGCCAACCTAGCCCGTTGACGCACACCAGCGTATGCATGTGTAAGATAAATTGAACAGCGTGCTAAGGCATCACTTCTACCAAGCGGTTGGCCGCCTCGAGCGCGGGCTTGCGTGTGGTAAAAATATGCGCTTCTCTGACCCAGTCACCGATATGCAAACGCTGCAATTGCTCGCGCGTTTCATCATGCGGGCACAGCAAAAATACTGTGCAATCGGCCTCGCGCGCATCTTTAATCGCGTTCTCTAACGCCAAGCCAACCGTCATGTCTAACATAGGCACATCGCTTAAATCTAAGATCATCACGCGGAACTCGTTGATGTGCGCATGCTGGCGTGCAATCGCTTTCGAGACACTAAAGATCATTGGCCCTGAGAGATAGAAAAACAACACTTGGCCATTGCTCGCATCAAGCAGCGCACGCTCTTCGTCATCAAGCGGCACTTCATCGTCTTCGGCATCACTGATGGCCCGTACTTGCTTGGCTTGCTCTCGGCTTAGACGCTCAATGACCAGCAAGTTCGCAATGAATACCCCTAGGCCGACGGCAACAATCAAGTCGACAAACACCGTCAGCGCCATCACGCCATACATGATACCGGTTTGTTGCAAACTGATTTTATGTGCACGGTGAAGAAAGCTCCAATCGAGGATATTAAACCCGACATATACCGCAATACCCGCGAGTACCGCCATCGGGATCGGCGCGGTGAGCGCACCAGCCACCAATACCACAGCAGCTAACATCGCCGCCCGCAAAATCCCTGACAAAGGAGAACGCGCGCCCACTTGCACATTCACCACTGTGCCCATGGTGGCCCCCGCGCCAGGGAGCGCACCAAATAACCCGGCAATCATATTGGCAATGCCCTGCCCACGCAGCTCACGATCGGAGTTGTGCTCTTGCCGAGTCAGTGAGTCAGCAATCACCGCGGTTAACAAGGTATCAATACACCCTAAGGTGCCCAGCACGAGGGCATCAATTACCATCGCGGTAAAATGTTCTGTCGTGATATGCGGGATCACCAGCGAGGGTAAGCCTGTCGGTATTTCCCCAATACGGCGAATGCTGTCGGTATCAAACAGCAAAATAGAGACCAAGGTGATACTCACGAGTGCGACAAGCTGTGCGGGAATAAAACGACGATACTTGGCAGGGAAATAAAACAAGATGCCAAGCGTCAAAACACCGAGAAATACCTCTTTAATGTCGGCTTGACTGATTAAATCAGGCAATGCTTTGAGTGTGCCAAGCGCCCCGCCTGTCGGGGCCGCTTGCCCCAGCAAGGGTGCCAGCTGGAGCAAAATCAAAATCACCCCAATCCCCGACATAAACCCCGACACCACGCTGTATGGCATTAAGGTGACGTATTTACCCAGCCTTAAGCTACCAATCAGTATTTGGAACGCGCCTGCCATCATCACCACAGTGAACGCCATCGCTACGCCTCCTTCCGGGTAGCGAGACATCATCGCGGTTAGCACCGTGGTCATGATCACTGTCATCGGGCCGGTCGGTTCAGAGATCAGTGTAGACGAACCACCAAATAGCGAGGCAAACAACCCGACTAAAATCGCGCCCCATAACCCCGCTTCCGCGCCAGCCCCAGAGGCCACACCAAATGCAAGTGCCAATGGTAAAGAGATGATCGCGGTGGTCACCCCACCAAACAAATCCCCTTTTAATGTCAGCTGCGCAAATCGTCCCTTATCAAACACTCACTACCCTCTACTGCATTGATGGTGGAAGAGACAGTATACGAATTTTCTTGGATTAACCTATCCGAGCAGTGGCTTTGAAGGTAAACAGCGTGATCTATTGGGCGCGCAAGATGTAAAAGAATGTGAAATTTGATCTCAGTATATTTCAAACCTCATCATTGCGGTATAGTGGCAATTGATAACCTTGCCAAAAGACTGAGTGGATATGGCCCAAATCAAAGCGTTGTTCGCCAACAATAAAGCCTGGTCAAAAGACATTCGTGATACCAACCCACAATTTTTTGCCGACTTGGCGAAGGAGCAACATCCAGAATACTTATGGATTGGCTGTGCGGATAGTCGAGTTCCTGCAGAGCGCCTGACTGGCCTAGACTCGGGCGAGCTTTTTGTCCATCGTAATGTTGCCAATCAAGTCATTCATACCGATTTAAACTGCCTGTCGGTCGTGCAGTACGCCGTTGATGTGCTGCAAATCAAGCACATTATTGTCTGTGGCCACTATGGCTGTGGCGGGGTGCATGCTGCGATTGAAAACCCTGAGCTGGGTTTAATTAACAATTGGTTACTGCATATTCGTGATCTCTACCTCAAGCACAAAAGCTATCTTAGCCACCTGCCTGCACAAGCACGCGGTAATCGGCTATGCGAGATCAATGTCGCCGAGCAGGTGTACCACCTTGGTAATTCCACTATTTTGCGGGCGGCCTGGGAGCGCGGCCAAGATGTGAAGGTCCATGGCTGGTTTTACGATACGACCGATGGGATCTTGCGGGATCTGGGGATGACTGCCAATAGCCGGGAATCACTGGAAATCAACTATCAAGCGGCAATGTGTGAACTCGTGTCTGACAAGGTCGAGTGTTAGTCTTTCCACACCTCCCTGACAAAGCAGATTGGCACTCACCTGTTCATAGATCAAAAAAACCGAGCATCGGCTCGGCTTTCTCCTTTCGCATTCCTTGAACCCTTTAGTCCAACGGAATCACTTTACCGACGTACGGCAGATGGCGGTATTTTTGCGCATAATCAATGCCCACACCGACCACAAATTCATCTGGAATCGTAAAGCCCAACCAATCAACCTTAACGTCAACTTCTCGGCGCTCTGGCTTGTCTAACAATGTACAAATGCGTACTGAATTTGGCTCGCGCAAAGACAGGATTTCACACACCTTGCTCAGCGTATTGCCAGTATCGATGATGTCTTCGACTAAGAGTACGTCTTTGCCTTTAATATCATCATCCAAGTCTTTCAAAATACGCACATCACGCGTACTTTCCATGCTGTTGCCGTAACTTGATGCGGTCATAAAGTCGACCGCATGCGGCATATCAATCGCACGGCATAAATCCGCCATGAAAACGAACGAGCCACGCAGCAGCCCCACTAATACCAACTCAGATGAGTCTTTATAGTGCTCGCTGATCTCAGCGCCCAAGGCTTTCACTCGCGCCTGTACGTCCTGCTCTGAAATCATCACTTCAACGGTGTGTTTCATATCTGCCCCGATGGTTGTCTCTCTACAAAAGGGAGGTCACTAACAAAGGTGGCATAGTCTAGCACTAAATCGATTGCGGATCCCAGCGAGCGCGTTTTCATCGCTTATGCACCCGCACACTAGTTGGGTATCACACTGATTGATAAGAAAAAATAATCCGTGCCTTTGTTTTTTGTAATGAATGACTTTTTTTGCAGACAAAATTACGTTTTTACGGCCTAGATCAGGCTTCTAGCCGTTGTCAGGCCATAAATGGCTGGTATAAACTCAATCCCGCTAATAATAAAATCATTAGCACAAACAATAATTAATTTGTACAAACCAAAAATAAGTTGGCAGGTTTTAGGATGGCTCAATCAAATGAGAGAACAAGGACGCGGCTATCGCCCGAGCGCCGCAAAGAGCAGTTATTAGGGTGTGGCTTAGATGTGTTTGCCAAACGCGGGATTGGTCGTGCGGGGCACGCCGATATTGCCGAAATGGCAGACGTCTCCGTCGCAACGGTATTTAACTACTTCCCAACCCGTGAAGACTTGGTGGAAGAGATCTTGGCCCAGACCGAGAAACACTTCATTAAACTGATTAATGAGTGCACCGGGCAAGATCAATCAATGCGGGCATCGCTAAACTGCATTACCTCGCAAATTATCGACACGGCTCTGGCAGACAAAGCATGGATGAAAGTCTGGTTTGAGTGGAGTACCTCTATTCGCGAAGATATTTGGCCACGCTTTGTCAAAGGCAGTCGAGACGCGATGGATCAGTTCGAGCAAGTGTTCGAGCACGGGATGGCAAAAGGTGAGATGGTCGACCGTCACCAACCGCGTGAGCTTGCCAGTATGTTGGCAGGGGTATGCTATGTGCTCTTTTTACAGGCGCATCAGCAACCAGACAAAACGGCTTTAAACGCCATGGCTCAACACTATATTGACGTATTGTGCCAACAAAGCTAGCCACGTTGTCAACGCCGTAAAAAGCCAACCCCTCGGTTGGCTTTTTTGGTTCTGGTGCCTTAATCGTCAATAAAACTCGGCCCATCATTGAACAGGACTGGCTCGTGAGGGCGAATATGTAAGCTGACTTTATCCCCTACCAATAGCGGCTCACGCGCGTGCACCGACAGTTTTTGACCATGGATATCGATGGTATAACGGCTACTATCACCCATAAACTGTTGGGATAACACCTGTCCTTCCCCCTCAGCATCAGCACGAATGCTTAGAAATTGAGGACGCAGTAACCACCAATGCGGGCCTGGGTGACAATGCACCGGACGTGGCCACGGACCGAGCGGTGTCTGCATTTGTTCTTGCGACGAGACCGTTACGGGCACATAAGAGCCCTGGCCAAGAAAATCAGCGACGAAACGGCTCGCAGGTTGGTAATACACGTCTGTGGTATCGCCATACTGTTCAATGAGCCCCTGATTCATTACCGCTAGCTTATCGGCAAACGCGAATGCTTCCTCCCGACTGTGCGTCACAAGGATCGCCGTGACGCCTTGGGATTTAAAAATACGTCGGATTTCTTCAATTAAATCATGACGAACCTGGGTATCAATATTCGAAAAGGGCTCATCAAGCAATAACAGATCCGGTTCATAAGCCAGCGCTCTCGCTATCGCCACGCGCTGTTGTTGGCCGCCCGATAGCTGGTGAGGATAGCGGTCACCCAGCTCCGCCAGACGCACCAGCTTGAGCATCTCAGCCACTTTTTCACTTCGCGCTGCCGCGCTGAGTTCAGACAGACCAAACCCCACATTGTCTGCCACCGTAAGGTGTGGGAACAGCGCATAGTCTTGAAAAATCATCCCAATATTACGTTGCTCTGGCGGGATTGAATGCTGATTATCGTCCATGAGTTTGCACCCAATCGATAGTTTTCCTGACGATAATGGCATTAATCCTGCCATCGCTTTTAGCAACGTCGTCTTCCCGCAGCCACTGGCGCCGAGCAAGCACACAATTTCTCCCGGCGCGACTTGCAGCGACAAATCTTTTAAAACAGGGGTGCCGTTATAACTGCAGGTCAAATTCTCTATCGCGAGCGCACACTTCATTGATATTTTTGCTCCAATGACCGGTTAATCAGGATAAGGGGGACCAAGCCAACCACGACCAACAAAATGGCAGGTAAGGCGGCATACTCTAGGTGCTCATCCGAGGTAAAGTTGTACACATAAGTGGCCAGTGTTTCGAAATTAAAAGGGCGTAATAAAATCGCAGCATTAAGCTCTTTCATCGACTCAATGAACACCAACAGCATCGCAATGAGTGTCCCCCGCCGAATTAAGGGTAAATGCACACGACGAATCACCCCTGTGGTGGTGCACCCCATGGTTCGCGCCGCCATATCCAATGAAGGAGGAATTTTGGCCATGCTTGATTCAATGCTGCCAATGGCGACGGCACTGAACCGCACGACAAAGGCCACCAATAAGGCCACCATGGTGCCAGATAATAGGAGGCCAGGCCGTCCCCAGCCGTAATGCGTGGCGATATCGTTAATGAAGTGATCGCCGCGCGTCAGCACTAACATCACGCCAATCGCAAGCACCGTCCCCGGCACCGCATACCCCATAGACGCCAATCGCATGGGCGCCACACTGACCCCATGCCCACGCAGGCGGCGATACACATTCACTGTCCACGCAATGCCGACGGCAATGAGCGCCGCTAAACTTGAGGTATAAAAGCTGTTATAGCTAAAAGTGGCAAACTCGCTGACCGCATTTTTTTCGTAGTAGTGCCATGCATAAACTAAAAGCTGGAGCAGAGGTAAAATAAACGCCAGTGACAGCAGACTCCAACACCAGGCTAACACCCCCACTTTACGCCAGCCTGTTAAGGGCATTTTCTCAATCGCATCACTGCTCGAGCTTGGACTAAATTGTGCTTGTTTACGTCGCCCATAACGTTCAACACTGATCAAAAGGAAAATAGCAACCAGCATGATCGCAGAGATTTTGGCGGCAGCGGTTAAGCTCGAGTAGCTCAACCAAGTATCATAGACTGCGGTTGTTAGGGTGCTGACCGCAAAGTAATTGACCGTACCAAAATCGCCCAGCGCCTCCATCGCCACCAAAGAGGCCCCTACCGCAATCGCCGGCCGAGCCAACGGTAAAGAAATGCGACGAAAGCTTTGCATCGGCGAGCAACCGAGCAAACGCGCAGAGTGGGTCAAGGTGACACTTTGCTCCATAAACGCGGCACGGGTGAGCAGGTAGATATAAGGGTATAAGACTAACGCCAGCACAAAACACGCACCCGGCAAGGTACGCATATCGGGAAACCAGTAATCATTGACCGTTTGCCATTCAAACAATGCCCGCAAGCCACGTTGTAGCGGACCGGCATAATCAAACCAATCGGTATAGATATAGCCAATAATATAGCCCGGCATCGCAAGCGGAAGCACCATCGCCCACTGCAGTTGCCGGCTGCCCGGTACCTGATACATGGCCAGCATCCACGCGGTGGGCACCCCGAGGATAATCGCAATCGCCACCACGCCAGCCACTAACAAGCTGGTGTTCAAGGTATAAGTCGGCAGTACGGTCTCGAACAAATGGGGGAAAATATCCCCAGTGTCGCCCACCGCGGTATAAAAGATCGCTAAGATCGGCAAAACCAGCAATAGGGCTAAGCCCCAACTGCTGGTTTTTATCATGGGTAATCTATCTCGCATGGCCTACTACATTAAGGCGTCAGAGAAAGACAACAGGGGCGGCATCCGCCCCTATGCAATGGCTTACAGGTCGAACTGAACTTCATCCAGCAGTTTCACTGACTGGCTGTAGTTATCCGCAATCGCCTCAAGCGGCATTGGGTCATGCTTGTAGTCGCCCCAAGACGCCACGAGCTCAGACTGCTCAACACCCGGCTTCACAGGCTCTTCGAAGTTCACCTCAGCATACATATGCTGTGCTTTGTCTGACGTTAAAAATTCCATTAGTTTTAGCGCGTTTTCTTCGTTCGGTGCGTACTTCGCCATCGCCATGCCACTCACGTTCACGTGCGTACCGTGCGCGTTTTGGCCAGGATAGTTCAAGTAAACCGCTTCCGCCCACGCTGTTTGTTCTTCGTCGTTCAGCATTTTGCCTAGGTAATAGCTATTACCCAGTGAGACGTCACACAGGCCTTCTTTGATCGCTTTCACTTGTGCACGATCATTGCCTTGTGGTTTACGTGCGAGGTTGTCTTTTACGCCCTCAAGCCACTCTTTGGCTTTCGCTTCACCGTGGTTTTCGATGATAGCTGACACTAAAGAGACATTGTATGGGTGCTTACCTGAACGGGTGCAAATCTTGCCTTTCCATTCTGGTTTTGCCAAGTCGAGATAATCAAAATCGTCACCCAATTTGCCGACACGCTCGCGTGAAGAGTATACCGCACGAGCTCGTGTTGTCAGCGCGACCCACTTATCTTCACTATCTCGGAACTGCTCAGGCACGTTTTGATCGATAACATCACTTTGCACGGGCTGTACCACGTCTTGGTTTACCAGCTCTTTAAGGCGTGAAATATCAACGGTTAGCAGTACGTCAGCCGGGCTGTACTCACCTTCTTGCTTGACCTTTTCCGCCATGCCTTTTTTAGCGAATTTAACATTCACAGCAATGCCGGTCTCTTCGGTAAACGCATCGAACATGGGTTCAATCAAGAAAGGTTGGCGATACGAGTAAACATTGACTTCTTCGGACGCAACCGCGGCGCTGGTTCCTAATAGGCTTGCGGTAATAGCCGAGGCAATCAGTAGTTTTTTCATCGTGGCAGTCCTTAAATATGATGATAAATGATAACGAATCTCAGTTTCGTTAGTATACAACTAATGACTCAGGGCTCAATATGATCAGACGCAAAAAGAAAGAAACCTTACATCCAAAAATGTAAGGTTTCGTTTCAGAGTTTACTCGAGTTACGTGTAACTGACTATTTTACGCTAACAAATTCGGGATACGCATCAATACCACAGTCGTGAAGATCCATCCCTGACATCTCCTCTTCTTCGGTGACACGAATGCCCATGGTATTTTTCAGCACCAGCCACACGAGGAAACTTGCCGCAAATACCCAAGCAAAAATCACTGCCGCCCCCAGAAGCTGCGCTCCAAAGGTCGCCCCTGTGTTGCTTAATGGCACAACCATCAGGCCAAAGAAGCCACATACACCGTGCACGGAGATAGCACCGACAGGATCATCCACTTTAACCTTATCCAGACCGACAATACTGAATACGACAATCACACCCGATACCGCACCGATGATCAGCGCTGCCACGGGTGAAGGCGATAACGGATCCGCCGTGATGGCCACTAAGCCGGCTAAGGCACCGTTGAGCACCATGGTCAGGTCGGCTTTCCCCCATAGGGTTTTACACACCAGTAATGCTGCTATCGCACCAGCCGCTGCCGCTGCATTGGTATTCAAGAAGATTTGTCCGACAGCCGTGGCATTTTCAAAATCTGACACCATCAGTTGTGAGCCGCCGTTAAAACCGAACCAGCCGAACCACAAGATGAAGGTACCCAGTGTTGCCAGAGGCAGGTTTGAGCCAGGAATGGGGTTAATTTTACCATTTTTGCCGTATTTACCTTTACGCGCTCCCAAAAGCAGCACACCTGCGAGGGCTGCCGCCGCGCCCGCCATGTGAACAATCCCAGAGCCGGCGAAGTCACTGAAACCAGCCTCTGAGAGGAAGCCTCCGCCCCATGTCCAGTAACCTTCAACCGGATAAATCACCGCAGTCAAGATGACAGAGAACACGAGGAACGCCCACAGTTTCATGCGCTCGGCAACCGCCCCTGACACCACAGACATCGCGGTGGCAACAAACACCACTTGGAAGAAGAAGTCAGATTCGAGCGAATGATCCGCATCGGCGCCTTGGGTGCCAATCAAGGCCCCAAAAGAAGGGACAAAACCGCCGCCACTGTTGTCCACGTACATAATGTTGTAGCCCACCAACAGGTACATGGTACAAGCGATAGCATAGAGGCAGATATTTTTGGTCAGTATCTCAGTGGTGTTTTTCGAGCGCACCAAGCCTGCCTCTAACATGGCAAAGCCAGCCGCCATCCACATCACTAACGCACCAGATAAAAGAAAGAAAAAGGTGTCGAGCGCGTAGCGCAATTCAGTCACCGTGTTTACCAGTTCCATTGTCTTTACTCCCTGTTTTTAAATTGCTTCCAGATCCATCTCACCAGTACGGATCCGCACCGCTTGCTGAAGATCAAAGACGAAGATTTTACCGTCGCCGATCTTGCCCGTTTGTGCGGCCTTAGAGATCGCCTCCACAACACTGTCGACATGTTCGCTCTGCACAGCGATTTCTAATTTTACTTTGGGTAAAAAATCGACCTGATACTCAGCACCACGATATAACTCTGTGTGCCCTTTTTGGCGGCCGAAACCTTTCACCTCTGAGACAGTCATGCCGTCAATGCCAGCATCCGCCAACGCTTCACGTACGTCATCAAGCTTGAACGGCTTGATAATGGCGCTAATCAGTTTCATATCCTTCTCCTGAGTCCTTGTGTTTGCATCATCGTCTAACTATCAAGAGCCGTGCCAATATTTAATTTAATTAAAATCAACAGCTTAAATAAATGCGGGATAGAAAGGCGTYCATTTGCACCATATAAGTGCGAATTATTCACCAACACAGCGCATGCCAGGGAGAGCAGCATGCGATTGCACCAAGGGGGAACATCGAAACGAGAATCAGGAGAAAAAGCGAGGGGGAGGTTCAGCCATTCGAAGCACGCACACGGTGATACGTGCTCAGCCATGAAGAGTTGACTCAGAGAACCCGCTTAACGTCGACCGTAACGGGCAATGAAGTCTTGGTAGGCGTCCAGCATCACCACAAAGTCTTGGTAACCACACGCCGCGTAACTTTCTTCATCGTAAAAGGTCAGCGCTTGCTCATTGAGCGTGGTTTGCGCCTCATCCGAGGCAGGTTGCAGCATGGCATTCGCCACCACCACGACCTCATCACGATTGGCGGTAAGCGTGAACGTATGCCCGCGCCACTGCTGCTCTGACTCAAGTTGCTGCAGGGTATGTAGACAGGATGTTACTTGAGTCAGCTCAGTGCCGAGTTCATCCAATAGCCAACGTCCTATGGCTTCATGTCCCATCGAAAAAACAATCCGGTAGCTGTCATCAAAACTGTTGCGAGAAAATTCGTAATCCACACTGACCTCCAAAATTGGCCGGCTATTGTCCTGCTTTTTGTCAGAATTGCCAAGCCAGTGCTGTCATCAAAATGTCACTTCAACCATACTTAAATGGAATAACAGTAAGCAGTAAAGGATAGGCTTATGCATATCGTGATCGCGCCTGATTCATTTAAAGAGAGCCTGAATGCTCGCCATGTTGCACAGGCGATCGAGGCAGGCATGGCGCCTATTTTGCCTCACGCTCGCTTTTCACAACTGCCAATGGCGGATGGGGGCGAAGGTTATGCGCAAAGTTTTCTCGACCAAATCGGCGGTGAGCGTTATCACTGTGAGGTGACTGGACCCGACTTTCGCCCGGTGACCGCCGAATTTGTTATCAATCGCGAACATCGTCTGGCCGTTATCGATGTTGCCAGTGCTTCAGGCCTTCCCTTAGTCCCACAAGACGCACGCAACCCTCGTCATACCACCAGCTTAGGCACTGGCGAGCTTATTCGCGCCGCACTTGACCATGATATTGACGAAATCATTATCGGGTTGGGCGGCAGTGCGACCAATGATGCCGGTGCGGGGATCTTGACCGCCCTCGGTGCCAAGCTCCTTGATGGCGCAGGCCACCCCATCACGCCCACCGGGGAAGGACTCGGCGCCTTGATGACAATTGATCTTGATACGCTTGATTCACGGCTTAAGGCCGTGACACTGACCGCCGCCTGCGATGTGGATAATCCATTATGTGGACCGCACGGCGCCACCACTATCTTTGGGCCACAAAAAGGCGGGCAAGAAGAGGATATCCGTGTCTTAGAGCAATACCTGCACCGCTTTGCGAGTATCTGTCACTTGCAACTGGGACAGTCGGTTTGCCACTTTTCTGGCGCCGGCGCAGCAGGAGGTATAGGTGCTGCCTTGGGAGGGCTACTCGGGGCAAGACTCGAACCCGGGGTCGACTTATTACTCTCACGCACCCAGGCTCGTTCATTATTGGCCAATGCCGATTGGGTGATCACTGGCGAGGGGCGTGTCGATGGACAAACGCAGCACGGCAAAGTGCCGGCTGCTATCGCCAGCATTGCACAAGCTTATCAGATCCCAGTCGTGGTGCTCGCAGGCAGTGTGGGCGACGATTGCGAAGCGCTTTACCAACAAGGTGTCACGGCGATATTTCCCATTCAAGCCGGCCCCTGTGAATTGAGCGACGCGCTAATGAACAGTAAAAAAAACCTCATTCGCACCAGTGAAAACATCGCACGCATGATCCGACTCTCCTCCCATCGACCCACAACCGCTTAACACGCATAAAAAAAGCGCCCCACGTCTGGGGCGCTTTCAGAACGAAATGAGTCAGCAGCCGTTATACCGCTGCTTTAATAATCACATCATCCGCTTTTTTGGTGTAGGCATCCATTTGATGGAAGTTGAGGTAGCGATAGGTATCGCTGGCGGTCGCATTGATTTGCTCCGCGTACTCAAGGTACTCCTCTTTGGTCGGAATACGGCCAAGGATCGCGCCGACAGCAGACAACTCCGCTGACGCGAGATAAACATTCGCGCCTGTACCCAGTCGATTGGGGAAGTTTCGCGTCGAGGTCGACAGCACAGTCGATTTTTCTGCCACACGCGCTTGGTTACCCATACACAACGAGCATCCTGGCGTTTCGATGCGCACCCCTGCTCGGCCATAAATACCGTAGTAGCCTTCGGCGGTGAGCTGATCTCGGTCCATCTTCGTCGGTGGTGCCACCCACATACGGGTAGATAAACTCCCTCCGAACTTGTCCAGCAGTTTACCCGCCGCGCGGAAGTGACCAATGTTCGTCATACAGCTGCCGATAAAGACTTCATCAACACTGTCACCTGCCACATCTGACAAGCTACGTGCATCATCTGGGTCATTCGGCGCGCACAAAATCGGCTCTTTGATGTCAGCCAAGTCGATCTCGAGCACATGCGCATATTCGGCATCTTTATCTGCTTCCATCAAACTTGGGTTTTCCAACCATTGCTGCATAGCTTGAATGCGGCGCTCGATGGTACGGCGATCGCCATAGCCCTCAGAGATCATCCACTTAAGCATCACAATGTTCGACTCGAGGTATTCAGCCACTGAATCTTGCGACAGCTTGACCGTACAGCCAGCCGCAGAGCGCTCCGCTGACGCATCTGACAGCTCAAACGCTTGCTCTACCGTCAGGTGCTCAACCCCTTCGATTTCCAAAATACGGCCAGAGAACTCGTTAATCTTGCCCGATTTTTCCACCGTCAGCAGCCCTTTTTGAATGCCAAAATAAGGGATAGCATGAACCAGGTCGCGTAGCGTTACCCCAGGTTGCATTTCACCTTTAAAGCGCACTAAGACAGATTCTGGCATATCCAGTGGCATCACGCCGGTCGCGGCCGCAAAGGCCACGAGACCTGAGCCAGCAGGGAACGAAATGCCCAGCGGGAAACGGGTGTGTGAATCCCCCCCCGTCCCTACGGTATCGGGCAGCAGCATTCGGTTGAGCCATGAGTGGATCACACCGTCACCGGGACGCAGCGCCACGCCACCACGGTTCATAATAAAGTCGGGCAACGTATGGTGTGTTTCCACATCAACCGGCTTTGGATAAGCAGAGGTATGGCAGAACGACTGCATGGTCAAATCAGCGGTAAAACCAAGGCAGGCCAAATCTTTCAGCTCGTCGCGCGTCATGGGCCCGGTGGTATCTTGTGAGCCCACGGTGGTCATTTTTGGCTCACAATAGGTGTTCGGGCGCACGCCCTCAACGCCACACGCTTTACCCACCATTTTTTGTGCCAAGGTAAAGCCTTTGGTGGAATCAGCCACCGGACGTGGGCGACGGAACACCTCAGACGGCTCAAGCCCTAAGCATTCGCGGGCTTTGTCAGTCAGGCCTCGGCCAATGATCAATGGAATACGTCCGCCAGCACGCACTTCATCGTACAAGATGTCTGTTTTTAGTTGGAAGGTAGATAGGACATCATCGGTGCCGTGCTTGCACACTTTGCCGTCGGCCGGATACAGGTCAATCACATCGCCCATGTTGAGCTTGCTCACATCAAGTTCAATCGGCAGCGCGCCCGCATCTTCCATGGTATTAAAGAAAATAGGCGCGATTTTGCCACCTAAACAAAAACCACCTGAGCGCTTGTTAGGGACGTTAGGAATATCGTGCCCCATAAACCACAACACCGAGTTGGTTGCCGACTTACGAGACGAGCCAGTACCGACCACATCACCGACATAAACCAGTGGATGACCTTTTTCTTCCAGCTTTTTCATTTGCTCGATCGGGCCAATCTCTCCCGGTTTGTCCGGGTGAATACCTTCACGCTCGTTTTTCAGCATGGCCAGCGCGTGCAGGGGAATATCAGGACGCGACCAAGCATCTGGCGCGGGCGACAAGTCATCGGTGTTGGTTTCACCCGAGACTTTGAACACCGTCAGTGTCACTTTTTCAGGAATTTGTGGTTTTTCCAGGTACCACTCAGCGTTCGCCCACGACTCCATCACCTGCTTGGCGTAGGCATTGCCTGCTTTCATTTTGTCTTCAACGTCGTAAAACGCATCGAACATCAATAAGGTATGAGACAGCACTTTCGCCGCAATCGGCGCRAGCTTGTCATCATCRAGTAAGGTGATCAGCGGCTCGATGTTATAGCCACCTTGCATGGTGCCAAGTAATTCAGTGGCACGCTCGGGGCTAATCAACGGAGACTGCGCTTCACCTTTTGCCAGTGCGGCCAGAAAGCCTGCTTTCACGTAAGCGGCTTCATCCACACCGGGTGGGATTCGGTTTTCCAGTAAATAAACGAGGGTTTCTTCTTCGCCAGCGGGCGGGTTTTTCAGCAGTTCTATCAAACTGGCGGTTTGCTCAGCGTTAAGCGGTTTAGGCACAATACCCTGAGCGGCACGTTCTTCGACGTGTTTACGGTAGGCTTCAAGCACGACTATTTCCTCTTTTCTCGGTCAGACCGTATGATCCAACATCCTTGGAAAGTGTTAGTACTCGTATCACGCTTATCCGGCGAAGTTTATTAAAATTTTCCAGCAAGACGAGGGTTCGAGCACGTAACCGCTGCGTGAGGATAGCATTTTTAACCTAAAATTAAAATCTACTCGTTTTGTGAAACATAATACTTAGGTCGTAGTGACGCGGTACACTATCCTCCACCTCTGAGTACAGCTTACTCAGAGCCTATCGCGGTTGTGACTGATTCTACACCGCTTTTCGCCATAGCGCAGTGATCCCGCTACCATTGCTCGATGCACCAATGTCCCGCAAACGACAGCGCACTTTTACCGCTTTATGTTGAAATCGCGAGGAGAGTGTCATTTTTATCAATAACCCTGAGCAAAGGCTTCAATTTTATTGTTTCATGGTCGATACATAACCAATCATTCACTCATATCTGCTAACTTAGATGTTAGTGCCATAAACATCATCACATTTTTGTCACGCTAACCTATCGTCTGTTAATAGACCAAATAGAGAGAAGGGCATGAAGCTAAAGCAACTCACGATTAAACAAAAACTCGTGCTGGCATTTGTCTCAGCGGTGATCGCCTCCACCGCCATCATCAGTTATATGAGCTTGAGCCAAGCACGCGACATCATGGAAAAGCGCCTGTTAGAAAATGAGCTTCCCACCACCCTCACCCAGTTTAGAGATACCATTGATAGTGAGGTCAACCAACTACAATCCGCCGCACGTCAGCTGGCTTCTAACCCGGTGATGCTAGATATCATCAACCAAGATATTACGCCCGCAGAAGAAACCCGCGTGATCAAACAGCTCAACGTATTACGTGAGCAATACGATTTGAATGATGCCTCCATTGCCAACCGCAACACCGGGCAGTATTGGAATCAGAACGGATTTTTACGGGTGTTAACGCGTGAAAAAGACAGTTGGTTTTACAACTTCCTCGACAGTGGCAATGCCACCATGGCCCAGGTTTTCCAAGAAGAAAACGGCGAACTCAAGCTATTTGTTAACTTCCAACAGCTCAACGGCAAAGGGTTAGCCGGTTTCTCACGCTCGTTGGAGGACATGACCCGCTTTTTGAATCAATTTAAAATTGAGCAGTCAGGGTTTGTGTTCTTAGTCAATGCTGAGGGCTTGGTCCAATTACACCGCGACACCAATCTGATGGGTGAGCAAACCCTAAGTGATATTTATGGTGGCCAAGCACGCAGCTTGCTACAAAAAGGCGATTTTAACCTTCTCGACACCCGTATTAATGGTGAAGAAGTACTGCTCGCATCCAGTTATGTGCCCTCCATGGATTGGTTTGTTATTGCAGATGTCCCTGCCGAAGAAGTCTATGCCCCCCTCAATGAAACGCGTAATCAGATCCTGATGGTGTCGGTTGTCGTCGGTCTTATTTTTATCGTCGTCGCCGTCTGGTTAGCTGCAACCATTACCAAACCCATCCAATATGTCGCCAATGTGTTCCGTGAAATCGGTGAAGGGGAAGGGGATCTGCGCCAACGTGTAGACATCAATAGCCAAGATGAAATTGGCCAACTCGCCTCTGGTTTCAACAGTTTTGTGGAGAAAATCCATCGTCTAGTCTCAGACGTTGCCCGTACCGGTGGCGAATTACGTAGTGCGGCCGAGCAAGTCTCTTCACAAGCCAGTGCTACCCAATCGCAAAGCGAGTATCAGCGGGATCGCACCGTTCAAGTGGTTACCGCCATCAATGAAATGGGGGCGACCGTTAATGAGATTGCAGGCAATGCCGCCAGTGCTGCCAGTGCCGCCAACCAAGCCTCTGATGATGCGGCAAGTGGCCAAGGCGTGGTGACCCAGGCACGGGATACAATCGCTCGCCTTGCTGATGACATGGAGAATATGTCGAAAGTGATCAGCGCCTTGGCTGAAAACACCGATTCGATCGGCGGCATTTTGGATGTGATTCGCGGGATCTCCGAGCAAACCAACTTACTGGCGCTGAATGCGGCAATTGAAGCGGCGCGAGCCGGCGAGCAAGGACGTGGTTTTGCGGTTGTCGCCGATGAAGTACGCAGCTTGGCCAGTCGCACCTCTGATTCCACCGATGAAATCCAGACCATGATTGACCGCCTGCAGCAAGAAGCTCGCAACGCCGTAGATGCCATGGAGCAAAGTCGCACCATGACTGCTGAAGGGGTCAATGCCTCCGATGAGGCGTCACAATCGCTCAATGCAATCAACGAGCAGATTGTACAAATCTCGGACATGAATACCCAGGTGGCCACCGCGACTGAAGAGCAGTCCACCGTGGTCAACGATATTAACCAAAATATCGAAGAGATTAACCACAGCTCACAGCAAACCGCTGATACCGCCAACACCATGGCAGAAGCCAGTGAGTCACTACGTGATCTTTCTAAGCGTCTTGATACCTTGGTTGGGAGCTTTAAGCTCTAAACCATTGCGATGCTACCAACTGACGCACGAAGCGGGCCTTGGCCCGCTTTTTTATTGTGCTGAACGAGGCCGCGCACTAGCAACGTCTTTTCCATCTTTCCATAGCTGACGCCATAAAGGTTTGACGCCCTCCTCAATCCCTAAAATAACGCACAAAAAGCCAACTCCACCCACTAATAATAACGGTGCCAATGTCAAACTCAGCAAACCTGAGTAAAGAAACAAAAATGGCACAAAGCATATATATCCAAACACGGTTTTTGTCATTTCCAATAATGTGTTCATTATGTCTCCTTACCTAAGACCAAAACTGAGCGCGCTCACTAACAATAAAATGAGCGCGCTCAATTTACAATATTTTTAGGCTAAAAAAAGGACAAACAGTATTAAGATCGAGGAAAGGATCATGGCGAGCACCACACCAAGTCAGTATCATGAAACAAAAAAGGAGTGAATGTGGATACACCCAAAAAACAGGCGACACGCCAGAAGATCCTCGACAGTGCATGGGCATTATTTGTGGAGCAAGGGTTTGCGGATACCACTACACGTCAAATTGCACATAAGGCGGAGGTCGCGACAGGAACTGTCTTCTCACACTTTCCGTTGAAAATTGACTTGCTAAAAGTTGGGCTGATGACACGTATTGATACCGTGCTCGAAAACGCTGCCAAATTGGATCACTCAGACACGCCAACGCAACGACTTCTCCATTATGCCGATCACCTCTATGCGTTTTATCTCACGCATCCAGACTTCAGCCGAGAGCTCTTTCGTGCACTCTTGTGGCAGCAAAAAGCCTTAGCGCATCACATCGCGCCTTTTCAAGCTCACCTTTCTATTGAGCAAAGTCCAAATCATCAGGCGAAAACTGCGTTAATGATGGATACCTATTTCATGACCTTGTTTCAAGGCTTAAGTGAGCCTATCTCCACCAAAGAGGCCATGCTTAGCCGCCTAGCTGATAAGCTTGCGACCATCGCGTAACCATATCGCAGGTGTTGTAAATGACAGAGATAAAAAAGCCCCGCATGGCGGGGCTGAGTCAGAAAAACATAAACGTGTGGTTTATTTCTTTTTCTTCGCTTTCGGGTTAGGCATATCAGTGATTGAGCCTTCAAACACTTCTGCAGCCAAACCAACCGATTCGTGCAAGGTGGGGTGAGCGTGTACTGTCAAGGCGACATCTTCGGCATCACAACCCATTTCGATGGCAAGACCGATTTCACCCAGCAGCTCACCGCCGTTGGTACCCACGACGGCACCACCAATCACACGGTGGGTGTCTTTGTCGAAGATCATTTTGGTCATACCGTCTGAACAGTCAGACGCAATCGCACGACCTGAAGCCGCCCATGGGAAGGTCGCCACTTCGTAGTTAATGCCTTCTTCTTTACACTCTTTCTCAGTTTTGCCGACCCAAGCCACTTCTGGCTCAGTGTACGCAATCGATGGGATCACTTTTGGATCGAAGTAATGCTTCTTACCTGAGATAACCTCTGCCGCCACATGGCCTTCGTGTACACCTTTGTGCGCCAGCATAGGCTGACCCACGATGTCACCAATCGCATAGATGTGCGGCACGTTGGTGCGCATTTGCTTATCAACATTGATAAAGCCACGATCGTCGACTTCAACACCCGCTTGGCCCGCATCAAGCAGTTTGCCATTCGGGCTACGGCCGATAGCAACCAAGACAGCGTCATAGCGTACAGGCTCTGCTGGGGCTTTCTTGCCTTCCATGGTGACGTAGATGCCGTCTTCTTTAGCTTCTACCGCGGTCACCTTGGTTTCCAGCATGAGGTTCATCTTCTTGCTGATGCGCTTGGTAAAGACTTTGATCACGTCTTTATCTGCCGCAGGGATCACCTGATCGCACATTTCGACCACATCAACCTGTGAGCCGAGTGCGTGGTAAACGGTTCCCATCTCTAGACCAATGATACCGCCACCCATTAACAGCATTTTTTCAGGCACTTCTTTGAGCTCAAGCGCGTCGGTGGAGTCCCAAATGCGTGGGTCATCATGCGGGATAAATGGCAGCTCGATTGGACGAGAGCCAGCCGCGATGATGGCATTATCAAAGTTGATGGTAGTGCTTTCTTCCCCTTCAACTAACAGGGTGTTGGCGCCAGTGAAACGGCCTGTGCCATTAACGACTGTCACTTTACGCTGCTTGGCCATACCGCCTAAGCCACCCGTCAGTTGACCAATGACCTTATCTTTCCAAGAACGGATCTTGTCGATATCGGTTTGTGGTTCGCCGAATACCACGCCGTGCTCGGCCATGGCTTTGGCTTCTTCAATCACTTTGGCAACGTGAAGTAGGGCTTTAGATGGAATACAGCCGACGTTTAGACACACACCGCCAAGGTTGTTGTAACGTTCAACCAATACGGTTTCCAAACCTAGGTCGGCACAGCGGAAAGCGGCGGAGTATCCAGCAGGACCAGCGCCAAGGACGACGACTTGCGCTTTGATTTCTTTACTCATTCTGACCTCGTTATAGTCTTATTCCCTGACAGGCTAAGAGCGGTAATTTTTTATTGTTGTGGGTATCTGGGAGCCACAGTTTACAGCCATGTTAATGGGCTGAAAAATAAAAACCCATAGCCTGTGAGCTGCACAACAATTCCCGACCGACCTTTAACCGGCCAGTCGGGTTGTTGGTATTGCGATTAGAGTACCAAACGGCGAATATCAGACAGTAAGCCGTTGAGGTAGCTAATAAAGCGCGCGCCCTCGGCACCGTCAATCACACGGTGGTCGTAAGACAGCGATAGCGGCAGCATTAGGCGAGGTTCAAAGTCCTTACCGTTCCATACTGGCTTCATTTCTGACTTAGACACGCCCAAGATAGACACTTCTGGTGCATTAACGATTGGCGTAAACGCCGTACCGCCGAGGCCCCCTAGGCTAGAGATGGTAAAGCAACCACCTTGCATGTCAGAGGCCGTTAGCTTACCGCCACGGGCTTTCTTCGATACCACCATCAGCTCTTCAGATAGCTCGTGGATGCCTTTCTTATTCACGTCTTTAAAGACAGGCACGACCAGACCGTTTGGTGTGTCAACCGCGATACCGATGTTGACATACTTCTTCATGATCAGGCTTTCACCGTCTTCAGACAGTGACGCGTTGAATGAAGGGAAAGCTTCCAGCGCTTTAGCAGCCGCTTTCATGATGAACACCAATGGGGTGATCTTCATGCCTGACTCTTTCTTCTTCTCGATCGCGTTTTGCTCTTTACGGAACGCTTCAACTTCAGTGATATCGGCGTTATCCCACTGGGTCACGTGCGGGATCATTACCCAGTTACGTGCCAGGTTCGCACCCGAAATCTTCTTGATGCGAGACAGTGGTTTTTCTTCCGTTTCACCGAATTTGCTGAAGTCGACTTTCGGCCAAGGTAGCAGACCCAGTGCACTACCGTCGCCTGAGCCAGATACTGCGCCAGATTCAAGACGCTTAAGCGCCTCTTTCACGTAGCCTTGAACGTCTTCTTTCAGTACACGTCCTTTACGGCCAGTGCCTTTGACTTTTGCCAAGTTAACACCGAATTCACGCGCAAGACGACGCACAACAGGTGACGCATGGGCGTACTCTTTGTTTTCGACAAACTCGTCTTTACCGGCATCAGCTTTAGCCGCTGCAGGTGCTTCCGCTTTTGGCGCTGGCGCAGATTTTTCCTCTGCAGCAGGTGCCGCGGCAGGTGCTGCTGGTGCGCTACCGGCGACTTCGAACACCATGATGTGCGAGCCGGTAGACACTTTATCGCCCGCGGCGATTTTGATTTCTTTAACCGTACCCGCAAACGGTGCCGGCACTTCCATCGACGCTTTGTCGCCTTCAACGGTGATCAGAGACTGTTCTTCTTCAACCGTATCACCTACAGCGACCATGATGTCAGTCACTTCAACTTCATCACCGCCAATGTCAGGAACGTTGACATCTTTTGCTTCTGACGCAGCGGCGGCGGCAGGTGCAGCCTGTGCTGGCGCCTCAGCAGGGGCGCTGCTGCCGACTTCAAACATCATGATAAGAGAGCCGGTTGACACTTTGTCACCCGAAGCAATCTTGATCTCTTTGACAGTCCCTGCAAACGGTGCCGGCACTTCCATTGAGGCTTTATCGCCTTCAACGGTGATCAGTGATTGCTCTTCTTCGACGCTATCGCCTACCGCCACCATGATCTCGGTGACTTCGACTTCATCGCCGCCGATATCAGGCACGTGCACTTCTTTGATTTCTGACGCAGCCGCTGGAGCAGCAGGGGCAGCTGGCGCCGCCTCTTGCGCGGGCGCACTTGGCGCGGCGCCTTCTGCTTCAAAGATCATCATCAAAGAGCCGGTGGTCACTTTGTCACCTTCGGCAATTTTAATTTCCTTGACCACACCCGCTTGTGACGCAGGGACTTCCATGGATGCTTTATCACCTTCAACGGTGATTAACGACTGCTCTTCTTCAACCTTGTCACCCACGCTGACAAGGATCTCAGTCACTTCTACTTCATCCGCACCGATGTCAGGTACATTAATCTCGATTGACATTATTTCAGCCTCTTACGCGAACAGCGGGTTTACTTTGTTGGTATCGATGTCGAATTTTTTGATCGCTTCTGCGACCACTTTTTTGTCAACATCGCCACGCTTAGCCAGCTCATTAAGTGCCGCCACAACCACATAGCCTGCGTTCACTTCGAAGTGACGACGGAGGTTTTCGCGGCTGTCAGAACGACCAAAGCCGTCAGTGCCCAGTACTTTGTAGGATTCAGCTGGGATAAACGCACGAACTTGGTCAGCGTAGTTTTTCATGTAGTCAGTCGCAGCAATCGCAGGCTCAGATCCCATGACAGTTTGAATGTAAGGAACTTGTGCCTCTGCATCTGGGTTCAACATGTTGAAGCGATCTGCATCTTGTCCGTCACGTGCAAGCTCGTTGAACGAGGTCACGCTGTAAACGTCAGACGCCACACCGAACTCATCGCTAAGCAGTTTCGCCGCTTTACGCACTTCCGTCATGATGGTGCCAGAGCCCATTAGCTGGACTTTCGCTTTGTCGCCCGTGTAGGTTTCTAGCTTGTAGATACCTTTACGGATACCTTCTTCCGCGCCCTCAGGCATGGCTGGCTGATGATAGTTTTCGTTCATCAGCGTCAGGTAGTAGTAGATGTTTTCTTGGTCAGGGCCGTACATGCGACGGATACCGTCTTGCATGATCACCGCCACTTCGTACGCGAAGGTTGGGTCGTAAGAAACACAGTTAGGTACCGTGCTTGCCAGGATATGGCTGTGACCGTCTTCGTGCTGTAGACCTTCACCGTTAAGCGTTGTACGACCGGCAGTCGCACCCAATAGGAAACCACGTGCTTGTTGGTCACCCGCCATCCACGCCATGTCGCCAACACGTTGGAAGCCGAACATGGAGTAGTAGATGTAGAATGGGATCATGGGCAGATCATTAGTGCTGTAAGAGGTCGCCGCCGCTACCCACGATGACATCGCGCCTAGCTCGTTGATCCCTTCTTGCAGTACTTGGCCGCCTTGGTCTTCTTTGTAGTAAGAAACCACACCGCGGTCTTCTGGAGTGTAAGTCTGACCGTGTGGGTTGTAGATACCTACTTGACGGAACAAGCCTTCCATACCGAATGTACGCGCTTCGTCGGCAATGATAGGCACAATGTTCTTGCCAATGCTCTTGTCTTTCAGCAAGACATTCAAAGAACGTACAAAGGCCATGGTGGTGGAGATATCACGTTTCTGTTCAGACAGTAACGCCGAGAAATCGTCCAGTTTTGGCAATGTCAGTTCTTGCGTAAATTTCGGCAGACGCTGTGGAGTATAACCGTGAAGTGCCTTACGACGTGCGTGGAGGTATTCGTACTCGGCAGAGCCTTCTTCCAACTTCAGGTACTTCAGGTTTTGTACATCGTCGTCAGACAACAAGTCTTGTAGG
Source organism: Salinivibrio siamensis (assembly GCF_001996005.1). Lineage (GTDB taxonomy): Bacteria > Pseudomonadota > Gammaproteobacteria > Enterobacterales > Vibrionaceae > Salinivibrio > Salinivibrio siamensis. Next base: position 233,237 of record NZ_MUFB01000001.1, read on the forward strand.
CCAAGACGATCACGCATCGCGTGAACATGGGTCATGTCCATTTTCTTGACTTGGTGCGCGATGTTTTTCCCTTCAGCCGCTTCACCCATGCCATAACCTTTTACGGTTTTCGCCAAGATCACGGTTGGACGGTCATTGCACTCTTGTGCTGCTTTGAAGGCAGCAAACAATTTAGATGGCTCGTGGCCACCACGCTTAAGCGCAAAGATCTCTTCGTCAGTCATGTCTGCAACCAGGGCTGCCGTTTCTGGGTACTTGCCGAAGAAGTGTTCGCGTACGTAAGCGCCATCTTTCGATTTGAACGTCTGGTAATCACCGTCGATGGTTTCATTCATCAACTGCAGTAATTTACCTGAGGTGTCTTTGGCCAGCAGTTTGTCCCAGCCAGAGCCCCAAACCACTTTGATCACGTTCCAGCCGGCGCCTTTAAAGAGGCCTTCCAGCTCTTGAACGATTTTACCGTTACCCATCACAGGGCCATCAAGGCGCTGCAGGTTACAGTTAATCAAGAAGCAGAGGTTATCCAGTTTTTCACGCGCCGCAAATGACAGCGCACCGCGTGATTCTGGCTCATCCATCTCACCGTCACCGAGGAACGCATAAACACGCTGCTCAGAGGTGTCTTTCAGGCCACGACCGTTGAGGTATTTGAGGAAACGCGCTTGATAGATAGACGCAATGGGACCCAGACCCATAGACACGGTTGGGAACTGCCAGAACTCAGGCATCAGTTTAGGGTGCGGATATGAAGACACCCCTTTGCCATCGACTTCCTGACGGAAGTTGTCGAGCTGCTCTTCGCTCAAGCGGCCTTCAACAAACGCACGCGCATAGATACCTGGAGAAATATGACCTTGATAGTACACCAGGTCGCCACCGTCTTTCTCGTTAGGCGCACGGAAGAAGTGGTTAAAGCAGGTTTCATAAAATGCCGCCGAAGACTGGAATGATGCCATGTGGCCACCCAGCTCTAAATCTTTCTTGGACGCACGCAACACGATCATGATTGCGTTCCAACGAATGATAGAACGGATACGGCGTTCCAGATTCACATCACCTGGGTAAGCAGGTTCTTGATCAGCAGGAATGGTATTTACATAGTTGGTGGTCACGCCCGTTGGCATGTCAACACCGTCTAAACGTGCTTGCCCTAATACTTGCTCCAGAAGGAACTGGGCACGTTCTACACCTTCTTCACGAACGACTGACTCAAGAGCTTGCAACCACTCTTGTGTTTCAAGTGCGTCCACGTCATGTTTCATGACTTCAGACATGGCGATCTATCCTTTCGTTGATTGACTCGTACAAAACAAACGTTGTCGCAGCTGCAGTGCCCTTCGCGTTTTTATCGGTGCGAATAAGGCTACTCCAACTCGTCCTTGCGTTGTTGAATTCGACGTAGAGACCGTTCGCGACGGCTTTCTTCTCGACCAAGATCCAACAGAGTTTCCTCAATGTAAGCCAAGTGTGCATGCGACGCTTGTCGGGCTTTTTCTGGCTCGCCAGCGGTAATCGCATCCACTATCTCAGCTCGGTGTCGGCTGACGTTTTCCACCGTCTCTTGACGGCGATAAAGTAGCTCAAAATTTTGCAAAATATTCTGTTCCAGTAACGGCGCGAGACTGCGCATGATGTGAAGTAACACCACATTATGCGCCGCTTCCGTTACGGCAACGAGATACTGCATCACAGCCGATGCTTCTGCCTCTAAGTCCCCATTTTGCTGCGCTTGGCGAATGGCGTCATGACAGTCTTCAATGCGAGAGAAATCCTCTTCTGTGCCGCGTAGTGCGGCAAAATAAGAAGAAATCCCCTCTAAAGCATGCCGTGACTCCAATAAGTCAAGCTGGGTTTCTGGATGGTCCGCCAATAACTCTAGCAGTGGCTCAGAGAAGCGTTGCCAAAGACGTTCACTGACAAAGGTGCCGCCACCTTGCTTGCGCGTCAGTAGCTTTTTGACTTCAAGCCGTTGAATCGCTTCGCGCACTGACGGGCGAGACACATCAAATTGCGTCGCTAACTCTCGTTCAGGCGGTAACTTCTGGCCTGGAGACAAGGTCCCTTCCAGAATTAAGCCTTCGAGCTCTTTTTCAATTACATCTGAGAGTTTAGGTTGACGAATTCGCTGATATGCCATTGTATTTATTGACCATCCGCACCCTAAGCTTGGCGCTTAATTGCAGAAACTGACTGATTGTAAATTGGTAAGACCAATTACTTTATTGATCCCTAAAGTTACCAGACAGCGGGTATTCTGTCCACCTGAACTTTGATTGACATCATGGAAACCTGTGTATTTTTAGCCTGACAGCCACGAATACTCCGCCCTTCAAAATTGGTCAGACCATTTAGATCAATCAACGCAATAGGCATTTAAATCAGCGCGTGTAACTTTTTCCAGTCAAACGCCGCGCCAGGATCCGTTTTTCGTCCTGGGGCAATATGTTGGTGTCCTGTGATTCGATCACGGGTAATGGCTGGGTAGTACTGCATCAGCGTCTGCGTGATCGCCGCTAACGATTGGTACTGCTGATCGGTGTATGGATGTGTGTCTGTGCCCTCTAGCTCAATACCGATAGAAAAATCGTTACATTGCTGCCGACCGTCAAAACACGAAGCGCCAGCATGCCATGCACGCGCACTGAATGGTACAAACTGGATCACACTTCCATCTCGTCGGATCAGTAGGTGGGCAGAGACGCGAAGCGATGCGATCTCGGCAAAGTAAGGGTGTTCAGCCGGATCGAGGTGCCCCTGAAAAAACTGCTCAATATACGGACCGTCAAACTGACCGGGCGGCAGGCTGATATTGTGGATCACCAGCAAGGAGATATCGTTACTATCCGGGCGTTGGTTATGATGAGGAGACAGGCAAGCGCGCGCGCCTACCAACCAATGATTGTCAATCTGTGAAAAAGACATACCCGATCCGCTTGAGAAAAATCGCTACTTTATCTGGTCAGTCGGTAGATTGGAATACAAGCAACAACGCGCTGTCGGATGGGTTTTGGCGTAATACATGGCGGCATCGGCTTGATTCATCATCTGCTGTAGCTCGAGTCCATCCGTTGGGAAGCAACTCACGCCGATACTAATGGCCAAAGACAATGAGGTCTCGGCAACCTGTATTGGCGCGTGCATTTCGTCTTGGATACGTGTGATCACTTCATTCAACGCCGATTTGTCCGCTAACAAATCCAGCCAGACAATGAACTCATCACCGCCCAAGCGGCCAACCAAATCAGAGCGGCGCACGGATTGTTTCAAGCGCTGACTGACCACCTTGAGAAGCTCATCTCCCACACCATGTCCATAGGTGTCGTTCACTTGCTTAAAGTTATTCAAATCAATAAATAGTAAGGCAGCGTTCGTTTGGGCGCGATTGGCGCGCATTAACGCCACTTCAACATGCGATTCAAACGCACGCCGATTGAATAAGCCCGTCAACTCGTCGTGTTCGGCAAGGAATTTAAGTTGGTGTTGCTGTTCGCGAAGCTGTTGGGTTTGGCGTGCGACTTCTTCGCTCAACTGTTTTTTGTCCACCATGGTATGGCTCAGCGCACGCTTCATCTCATTGACATGATCAGCCAACTCAGTCAGCTCATCTTTGTCAGTCAAGGTTAATTCAGTGGTTAAGTCACCTTGCTTTATTTGTGTAATCGTCGAATGCAATGCTTTTAGGCGGTGTGTTAACCGTCGCCGCAAGCTGGTCACAAACATGGTCACCAACAAGGCTAACACCACCAGTACGCCACCATGTACGACTAGCAGGGTTTTCTGTTGCTGCCCCGACTGGTGCATGACTTGCTGACGCACCGAAAAAGCGGTTTCACTCATCGCCTGCAGTAACACATTAAAACGTGAAAACAGCATCAAACGCCTGTCATCCACAGAGGGATCATCATCTAATTGCTCGGCGGTAATGCCCAATAAGCGATCAATGCTGTTTGCCGCGAGTCGGATCGACTGCGCGGACTGCGGCGGTAACGCCTCTTCATCACTGCTTAACTGCGCCCGCAATGCGTTGGTTGACTGATGGACATCTTGACGTGTTTGCGTGCTGGGGTATTGGCGATATAACCATAGACGGCCTCGCAGACTATCAATCTGCGAATGCACCGCCACGATGCTGTCTAACCGTGCTTGGATTTGATTTTGCTTATAAAAAAGCTCCACCGTAATTAACAGCGTAACGAAGGTGAGCGCCGTACAAGCATACACAACGATACTGAGCTGCTGACCAATCCTCATTCTAATAAACTCACTTTTTGCGTGGCCTCAACCAAGGGGCCTGGGTTGAGTATGTGGCGGAATGACGGCGTGTTCCCTTCAACTAAACCCGCCTCTTGCGCCCATCGCGCTTGGTTTTTTAACCGCAGTAACAATGAATCATTCAATGAAAGGCGGAATAAGTAATCTTGCCATAGCCAGCTGAGTTTATCGTCTGACATGTCAAGATACGCGGAGACCTGTGCCTTAGCCCGCTCTGGGTGCTGATGAATAAAGCTCACCGCATCGTCTAAGGCACTGACAACCCGTTGCATGTCCTGGTGTTGCTTATTGACGAGCAAGCGATCACTGACTAACAGAAAAGAGAGGCTGTGCAAGCCTTTACTGTCAAGCGACTGTACCGGCTGGTTAGACTGCTTGAGTAGCTGATAGCCATAGGGCTCCCATATGGCTATCGCATCCACTTTCTCGTCGAGGAGCGCGTTGGGCAGTGCTTCGAGGGGATAATCAACTTTTTCCACCTGATCTCTAGGAATGTCGTGCAATTGCAGCAAGGAATCAAAGAAATATTCACTGGCACTCGACGCAACAATGCCAACGCGTGCCTTGTCGAGCGCGTCCACCAGCGAGCCACTAATCTCACGGCGAATAGACCAGAGTTTTACGTCGTTATCTGACTCGACAAAGCTGGTTAGCACATTAAAGTCATCACGCTCAAAACTGTTAAACATCACCACCGTCTCTGAGGTAGTGGCTAAGTCCACCTCCCCTGACATCAAGGATTGAAAGCTTTTTACGCCCCCATGAACCGGCTTTAGCGTCATGTCGATGCCCTGCTTTTTAAACAAACCTTGCTCCTTAGCCACAATAATCGGTGCCGATAAGGGGGTAAGCGAGACGGCGATGGCCAGTGAAGATAATGGCTCGGACACCGGAGGTCTGAGTTGCTGCCAAGCACGAAACCCAATGAACGCGATCGCTATCATGGCCACCAGCGCTAACCCTCGCTTCATGGCATCACCTCTTTGACTGTTCCTGCCTAAAGTGTAGACAAGTTAAAAGACAGAATATGATTAAAAAGATAGACGAATACGGGGAAACGAGAGAGAAAAGCTGCATTTCGTTATCACCAGCGTTATCATTCGACCACTTTTTGATGACCGCGGTAAGCCATGATGACATCGACCCCTTTTCATGCTGTCCATGACAGCGAGCGCCGCCTGGCCTATCTCACCTCTCACCTCAGCGTCGACGTGACCCGCGCGGTGACCGACGCACTGCGAGAAGATCTGGGTGGCGAGATCGACGCCAGTAAAGACATAACCGCCAGCCTCATTCCGGCAGACTCAGTATCCACAGCCACATTGATCACCCGAGAAGATGGCGTTTTCTGTGGCCGTGCCTTTGCGGATGAAGTGTTTCATCAGCTCGGTGGCGAAGTAACCTTGACGTGGCATGTCGAGGACGGCGACGCCATCACCGCCAACCAATCGCTTTGTACCTTACAGGGACCCTCGCGTGTCTTGTTGACCGGTGAACGCAATGCGATGAACTTTATTCAAACCCTCTCTGGGTGTGCGAGTAAGGTGGCAACCTATGTGGCAGCGCTCAACGGCACCCACACCAAATTGCTCGACACGCGTAAGACCATTCCGGGACTGCGCAGTGCCCTCAAATACGCTGTTGCCTGCGGTGGTGGCCATAACCATCGTATTGGTGTGTTTGATGCTTATTTGATCAAAGAGAATCATATTCTCGCCTGTGGCGGGATAGAGAACGCCGTCAAAGCGGCGCGCCGACTTAATCCTGATAAACCGGTAGAAGTAGAAACCGAAACCCTGGATGAGCTGCAACAAGCGATTAACGCAGGCGCCGATATTGTSATGYTGGATAACTTTAGTGTGCCGATGATGCGTGAAGCGGTGGCGTTAAACCAAAATCGCGTTGCGCTGGAAGTCTCGGGCAATGTCACCCTAGAGACGTTGGCAACATACGCCGCCACCGGGGTGGATTATATTTCTGTCGGCGCACTTACCAAGCACGTGACCGCACTCGATTTGTCGATGCGCTTTCAGTGACCACTGACTCACCTTAGTAATGAGGCCGCTCGGATTGAGCGGCCTTTTTTATACCCAGTTTATGACAAAAAATTTGTTGTCAGTCGAATACTACAGTAGAAAAAAACACCATTACATCCGGCTTTTACCCTTCACTCTCAAACTCATATTTGCCCTCTTTTTTGCGTCACACACGAGCGTAAAGTGCTGGCACTGATTGTTGCCCACTCACTTTGCGGCAGACCATGATTGAGAGGAGATAAATAGGATGCAAAAGCAACAAGGGTTTAGCTTGATTGAGTTACTGATCGTCGTCGGCATTATCGCAGCCCTGTCTGCCATCGCCGTTCCCGCTTATGTTAATAAACAAAAAATTGCTGAATTTAATTCAGGGTTAGCATCAGGCCGTGCTCTTCTTACACGGTTAGATCTTTATTTGGATGAAAATAGTGGCTCGACAGCGAGTAAATTTGGAGAAAAATTAGGTGACGCTACGAATCTCGGAGAACTGGCAACAGTCACCGTCTCAGGGGCTGGTAATGACGAAAATGCCACACCGGCTAAGCTTGAAGTCACGTTTGGTGACAAGAGCTCGATTAGCGAAACAGTAATTATTTTTGAGAAAAACGACTTTGCTTGGGTATGTAAATACACAACGAAAGAAACTTTCGAAGATGGTGATATTAAAGGATGTAAAAAAGCATAAGCAGCCAATGATCCCAACCGCTCCGTTGTATCAATCTGGTTTGTTGACTGATGCCCAACGCGATGTGCTGGGCATTGGCGACAATGCGTCGCTCAGTCTCGCGCATTTACTCAATGCAGGCGTTGACCCCACCGCGCTCGCCCACACCCTCGCGAGTCAGCATCACCTTCCGTTCGTGGAGAGCCATCAGTACCCGTTTAAAGACACCTGTTATGCCCTAGATAGGCGCGATTTGATTCAGCGTCATCAAGTGTTGCCGCTTGCCCAGCAAGGCCAAGAGCTACTGCTCGGCGTCAGTGACCCAGATAACACAGAGGCGGTCGCCGACTTTCGCTTTTCTACTGGGCTCAACGTTCGTTTGGTGGTGCTCAGTCAGCCGGATTTGGATGCCGCTCTGCGTCACTTGTACGGCGCAGATATCGATGGCACCGGCGATGGCATGACTATCAGCGATCAGGACTTAGCGACCCTGACCGTCACCGATAGCCCACAAGAGGACAGCGCCGAGCTACAAAGCGATCAGGCACCGATCAGCCGGTATATTCAACAAATCTTGGTGGATGCGGTGCGTAAAAACGCCTCCGACGTGCACTTTGAGCCCTTTGAGCAGCACTACCAAATTCGCTTTCGCCAAGACGGTTTATTACACACCTATGCTCACCCTCCAGCGGGGGTCTCGCGGCGGCTGTCGACCCGACTCAAAATCTTAGCCCAACTTAATATTGCCGAACGGCGTTTGCCACAGGACGGGCGCATTAAGCTAACCCTCACTGCCGATCACACCGTCGATATGCGCGTATCCACCTTACCGACCGTTTGGGGAGAGAAGGTGGTGGTGCGCTTGTTAAATAATGGCCAGCAGCAACTGACGCTGCATGATTTAGGCTTAACCGAGTGGCAACGCCAGCACTATCAAGAGGCACTGGATAGACCGCAAGGGATGATTTTGTTTACCGGCCCAACCGGAAGCGGCAAAACCGTCTCTTTGTATAGCGGGCTAAGGTATCTCAATCAGCCCGAGCGTAATATTGCCACCGTCGAAGATCCGGTTGAGATCCAGCTAGAAGGCGTCAACCAAGTCAACGTCAACCCGACCATTGGTTTAGACTTTGCCACCGCACTCCGTGCCTTTTTACGCCAAGATCCCGATGTGGTGATGGTGGGGGAAATTCGCGATCTCGACACCGCTGAAATCGGGATCAAGGCCGCGCAAACCGGTCATCTGGTGTTATCAACCCTGCATACCAATTCAGCGGCCGAGAGCATCACCCGTTTAGCCCATATGGGCATTGCGTCCTACAATCTTGCTAGCTCTCTGAGCTTGGTAGTGGCCCAGCGTTTAGTACGCCGTTTATGCCCTATTTGCAAACAACCGCATCCGTCTGGTGACCCTCGCCTTCAGTACTTGGCTAACCTCTATCCGTCTCTAACCCCAAGTACTCTGTACCAAGCTAACCCCCACGGCTGTTATCAGTGCTATCAGGGCTATCAAGGCCGCACAGGGGTATACGAGGTGCTTCCCGTGACCGAAGCCATTGCTGGCGCCATTTACCGCAATGCCAGTGCCATTGAACTGACCCAACTGGCTACCGAAGAAGGCATGTGGCGGTTGGCCGACTCTGGCGTTGCCAAACTCAACCAAGGGAGCACCAGTATTCAAGAACTTACCCGCGTTATTCAACTTGCCTAAGGAGTCGTCATGGCCAAACCCACCCTGTTCCTCTTTCATTGGCGCCAAGCCGCCGCAAGTGGTGAAAAACAAGGGCAAGTGTTCGCCTATACCGAGCGAGATGCACGCCAAGAGCTGGCCAACCAATCTATCGTCCCCAGCCGCCTTATTCGCCGCCGACTATCGAGCTTTCAGCAGCGTCGTCATAAAGCCAAAGCAGCAGATATCACCCAATTTTCCCGCGATCTCACCACCTTGCTTGAGTCTGGCATCCCTATCGTGCAAGCCCTCAACCTCATCGCGCTCAATCAGGTCAAAGCCGAAATGCGCTTGCTGGTGCGTCATATCCGCCAGCAACTGGAGGCGGGTACCAATTTGAGTGATGCGTTGGCGCACGCAAGTCCCTTGTTTGATCGCTTTTATTGCGATCTGGTCGCAACGGGCGAGCAAACCGGGCAACTGCCGGAGATCTTTGCTCGCCTGACTCTATACCGTGAAAAGCAGGCGTTGCTTCGCAGTAAAGTGATTAAAGCCATGATCTATCCCACCATCGTGATCAGCGTGGCATTAGGCGTCAGTGCCTACCTGCTGGTATTCGTGATCCCGAAGTTTAAACATATTTTTGACTCCTTCGGGGCAGAACTGCCTTGGCTCACCCAACAAGTGCTCGCCTTGTCTGATATCGTCAGTCAGCACGCCTTAACCATGACTGTTGTCGTAGCGGGCCTTGCCGCTGCGCATCAATTACTGCAGCGTAAAAACGCGACCTACCGATATCACTATGACCGCTGGCTGCTCAAATTCCCCGTCATTGGTGAAGTGATTGGCAAAGCCTGCATTGCCAAATTTTCTCGCACCTTAGCCACCACCTTTAGTGCCGGTATTCCGTTACTCTCTGGCTTGCAAGCCGCGACGAAATCCATGACCAACGCTTATTATGTTCACGCGCTTAACGGCGTGTATCAGCACACGGCCACTGGTATTCCGCTTTACCAAGCCTTGCGCGACAGTAATAGCTTCCCTGTGATGGTGACGCAAATGGTGATGATTGGCGAAGAGTCGGGATCGCTCGATGATATGCTCAATCGCATCGCACAAATCTATGGAGCCGAGGTCGACAACACCGTGGACAATCTCGGCAAAATCATCGAGCCCCTGTTAATTTTAGTGCTAGGGCTATTAATTGGCGGCTTAGTGGTGGCCATGTATCTACCCATTTTTAATCTGATGTCTGTTCTTGGCTAGCCAAGATAGAGTCTCTCGCGACAAGGCGCTATGATGCGCACAAGGTTCATGCCCAGAAGGTACCATGTTGATATTCTCATCACCGTTATTCATTTTTTTTGCTGGCTTATTTGGTCTGATTGTCGGTAGCTTTTTAAATGTGGTCATCGCGCGCGTGCCAATCATGATGGCGCGGCGTTGGCGGCAAGAATGCTTGGCCACGTTTCCCGATGCTAATATTGACGCCCCTAGCGCGCAGCGCTTTGATTTGTGTCTTCCCGCCTCACACTGCCCAGATTGTCAGCAGCCGATTGCGTGGTACGATAATATTCCTTTGCTCAGTTGGCTGATGTTAAAAGGCCGCTGCCGTCAGTGTGGCACGATGATTAGTCCGCGCTACCCACTGGTCGAGGTCACCAGTGCTATTGTCTGTGTGTTACCGGCATGGCTTATTTCCTCACCGGCGTGGGCCGTCGCGGTGATGGCGGCCAGCCTCACTTTGCTGGCGCTGACCCTCATTGATTGGGAAACCCTGTTGCTGCCCGATCAGCTTACCCTGCCACTCCTTTGGGCTGGGATCGCTCTCGCACTCTTGGGGATCAGCCCTGTCTCACTCACAGACAGTGTCATCGGCGCCATGACAGGCTACCTCAGCCTATGGAGCCTCTTTTGGGCATTCAAGCTCACCACTGGCAAAGAAGGCATGGGCTATGGTGATTTTAAACTGTTTGCTGCACTGGGCGCTTGGGTCGGTTGGCAAGCCTTACCGCTACTGATTTTACTCGCCTCACTGAGTGGCGCCATCGTCGGGGCACTATTACTGCGCCAACAACAAAAAAGTCTGCAACACGCGTTTGCCTTTGGCCCCTTTATTGCTGTCGCAGGCTGGCTAAGTCTGCTTTGGGGCGATAGCCTGTTACACTGGTACCTTTCACAAATTCTAGGAGTGCGCTAATGGCCGTTGTGGTCGGGTTAACCGGAGGGATTGGCAGTGGTAAAAGCACGGTTGCCAACCGTTTTGCCGCCAAGGGCATTGATATTATTGATGCCGATGTGATCGCCCGTGAGGTGGTTGCTCCCGGTAGTGATGGTCTGGCCGCGATTGTCGCGCGTTTTGGCACGCCGGCATTAACCCCAGATGGCAGCCTAGATCGTGCCTGGCTTCGTGAGCGAGTGTTTAGTCATCCAGACGACAAGCAATGGCTCGATAACCTGCTTCATCCCATGATCCGCCAACGCATGATCCAAGCCTGTGCGCAGGCCAGTTCAGCGTATTGTTTGCTTGTGGTGCCCTTGTTAGTAGAGAATAACCTGACGTCATTGGCGCAACGGGTGTTGGTCGTCGATGTTGACGAGCAAACACAAATCGCGCGCACGCTCGCGCGTGATCACGTGAGCGAACAACAAGTTCACGCGATTTTGGCCGCACAAGCCAGTCGCTCACAACGCCTCGCCGTCGCCGATGATGTGATCGATAATACGCAAACCGAAGCGGAACTTGATCGGCAAGTTGATGCCTTACATCACACGTATTTAACCTTGGCAACCCAGGCAAACGTCGACCCATAGTCGGACAGGACAGCTAAACGCTTATGACCAGCCTCACTTTGTATGAACACCCACTCAATGAACAGGTGCGAATTTACTTGCGCCTGGAGTACCTGCTCTCTCAACTGGACGAAGTGAGCGGGCTTTCTGCGCCCTGCCACCATATTCAATTTTTCCGCAGCCTGTTTGACCTACAGGAGATTTTAGAGCAGGTGCAAGTGAAAGCGGATCTCGCCAAGGATTTGGACAAACTCAAGAAAAAACTCAAAGCCTGGGCTGACGTCCCCCAGGTCGATCAGACACAGCTCAACCAGCTACTCGATCAACTCGCCGCACACCAACGCGCGGTATTGCAAGCCAAACGCTTCGGCCAAGCGTTAAAAGAAGATCGCTTTTTAACCAGCATCAAGCAGCGCTTTTCGATTCCAGGGGGGAGCTGTAGCTTTGATCTCCCCAATTTCCATTACTGGCTCCATCAACCGCTTGCCGCACGGCAAAGTGCGATTCAGGCCTGGATGGAAACCCTGGCACCATTACGCCACGCTTTGGCGTTCTGGCTGCAGCTCACGCGTGAAAGCGCACACGGGGGAACCGCCAACGTCCAACAAGGCTTTTACCAGCAAGAGGCGGATGGAGCCTGCTTAATTCGGCTTAAGATATCCCCTGATCTCGGGGTTTACCCGTTAGTGTCTGGGCACAAAAACCGCTTCGCGATCCGCTTTATGCCATTTGACGACGATCACGAGGTCGCCGACAATATGTCTGTTCATATCAGTGTTTGTTAAGGAGATCCACGTGAGTGATGCCCCTACCGTTGTCAAATGCCCAACATGCCAACAGCCTGTGGTTTGGGGAGAGGTCAGCCCACATCGTCCATTTTGCAGTAAACGCTGTCAGTTGATTGATTTGGGAGAATGGGCCAGTGAAGAAAAAGCCATCCCCGGGGCCCCTGACCTTTCTGATGATGATCTCTGGTCAGAAGGGCAGCACGATTAAACGCTCTGCCCCTATTCACTTTTCTACAACGCCTCTCTCGCGCTCAGAACCGAGCGCGAATTTTTTCTAATACCGCATCGTTGGCCTCGGGAAACGGATAGTTATCCAATTCGGCAATCGGTGCCCAAATACCCTCTTGCCCCTCACAGCCTTGGGGCTCACCCTCAAAGTCACAGACCAAGAAAAAATCCAAACTTAATGCTTTGTCGGGAAAGTCAAAGTCCAACGATATAAAGGGGCTGACCGCTTTTGCAGTAATCCCGACTTCTTCGTTTAATTCACGCAGCAGTGCCCGTTGCGGGGTTTCACTCCCCTCAATTTTTCCGCCAGGAAATTCCCACTTTCCCCCTTGATGCGCGTGAGCATGGCGGCGAGTGATAAAGACTTTATCTTGTGTCGGATTAACAATAATGCCAGCGGCAATACTTATCCGTTTCATGGTCTCTCCTGATAATAAAAAAAGGCCGATAAACGGCCTTTTTGATAATGCATGGTCAGGGCTTAGATTCTACCGTGACATTGCTTAAATTTCTTCCCTGATCCACAAGGACAAGGCTCATTACGACCAACTTTACGTCCATCACGCACCACGGTTTCGTTGCCGTTGCCACTCTGTTCGGCGCTGTCGCTATCATCAAACTGGTTATCAGCTTGCGCATGGTTAACTTGCTGCTTTTGCGCGGCCTGCTCTGCGCGCGCTTTGCGCTCGGCTTCCATACGCTCAACGTCATCCGGCTGCTGAACACGCACTCGGCTAAGCGTTGTCACCACATCGGTTTTCAGCGCTTCTAGCATGCCCTCAAACAGCTCAAACGATTCGCGCTTGTACTCTTGTTTCGGGTTCTTCTGCGCATAGCCACGTAAGTGAATACCTTGACGGAGGTGATCCATCGCCGCGAGGTGCTCTTTCCAAAGCGTATCCAAGGTTTGCAGCATCACTGCTTTTTCAAAGTTACGCAGGGTTTCTGCCCCTACCGCCTCTTCTTTGCCTTTATAAACCTCGATCAAGGCCGTCAGAATGCGCTCGCGCAACAACTCTTCATACAGCTTGTCGTCTTCATCTAGCCATTGCTGAATCGGCAATTCGAGATCAAAATCCGCTTTAAGGCGCTTTTCAAGGCCAGCAATATCCCACATTTCTTCTAGCGATTGTGGCGGAATGTACTGGTTCACAATGTTATTAACCACATCCTCGCGGTTGTGCTCGATCATTTCGCTGATATCTTCTGACACCAGTAACGCGTCACGCAGCTCGTACACCACTTTGCGCTGATCGTTGGCGACATCATCAAATTCGAGCAGTTGCTTACGGATGTCAAAGTTACGCCCTTCTACTTTTCGTTGTGCGTTTTCAATGGCTTTATTGACCCATGGGTGCTCAATGGCTTCGCCTTCGGCCATCCCTAATCGTTTCATCATGTTAGAGACTTTTTCTGAGGCGAAGATCCGCATCAAAGAATCTTCCATCGACAAATAGAAACGGGTTGAGCCTGGGTCACCTTGACGACCAGCACGACCACGCAGCTGGTTATCGATACGACGAGATTCATGACGCTCAGTACCAATGATATGCAGGCCACCCGCTTCAACGACCTGGTCATGAAGCTGCTGCCATTTTTCTTTCGCCGCTTCTACTTGCGCATCGGTCGGGTTTTCAACATCACCCAGCACTTGTTTCCAGCTACCACCCAACACGATATCGGTACCACGACCGGCCATGTTAGTGGCGATCGTTACCGTGCCTGGGTAACCGGCTTGCTCAACAATATCGGCTTCATGGGCGTGGAATTTGGCGTTGAGCACTTGGTGCTTGATGCCATCTTTTTTCAAGGCATTCGATAACAATTCAGATTTTTCAATCGATACCGTTCCGACCAATACCGGTTGACCGGCTTTGGCACGTGTTTTGATGTCTTCCGCAATAGCGGCAAACTTTTCTTTTTCGGTCATGTAGACCTGATCGGCGTGATCTTTACGCACCATTGGGCGGTTAGTCGGGATAACCACGGTGTCTAGGCCATAGATAGACTGGAATTCAAACGCCTCGGTGTCCGCGGTCCCTGTCATGCCTGAGAGTTTGTCATACAAACGGAAGAAGTTTTGGAAGGTGATCGAGGCCAGCGTTTGGTTCTCGTTTTGAATTTTCACCCCTTCTTTGGCTTCCACCGCCTGGTGTAAGCCTTCTGACCAACGACGTCCCGGCATGGTACGTCCAGTGTGCTCATCCACGATGATGACTTCATCGTCTTTAACGATGTAATCAACGTCGCGCTCAAACAAGACGTGCGCGCGTAATGCGGCATTAATATGATGAATCAGGCTGATATTTGCCGGTGAGTACAGCGTATCGCCGTCTTCCATCAAGCCGTTTTTCTTGAGCAAGTCTTCGACAAACTCTTGACCATTTTCGGTCATGTACACTTGCTTGGCTTTTTCATCGACCGTGAAGTGGCCATCACCTTGATAGTCTTCGGTATCTTCTTGCTCTTGCTGTTTCAGGCTTGGGATCAAGGCATTGATACGCTGATACATTTCCGAGCTGTCTTCTGCTGGCCCAGAAATAATCAGAGGCGTACGCGCCTCATCAATGAGGATCGAGTCAACCTCATCGACAATCGAGAAATAGCGATCGCGTTGCACACGGTCTTCTGCTCGAAACGCCATGTTGTCACGCAAATAGTCAAAGCCGAACTCGTTATTGGTACCGTAAAGTACATCACACGTATAAGCGGCTTTTTTCGCCTCCGGCGGCATGTTGGGGACATTGACGCCCACCGTCATTCCTAAAAACTCAAACAACGGACGGTTGGTTTCGGCATCACGTTCCGCCAAATAATCATTCACCGTCACAATGTGAACCGCTTTTCCGGTCAGGGCGTTCAAATAAGAAGGTAGCGTCGCGGTCAGGGTTTTACCTTCACCGGTGCGCATTTCCGCAATCTGACCATTGTGGAGTACGATACCGCCGACCATTTGCACGTCAAAGTGGCGCAGGCCAAATACACGCTTAGAGGCTTCTCGTACAGTGGCAAAGGCTTCAGGAAGGAGGTCATCAAGCTCGGCACCTTGATCAAGGCGCTCGCGGAATTCAACGGTTTTCGCTTTCAGCGCATCATCATTCAATGCTTCAAATTGGGGTTCGAGTTTGTTGATTTCATCAACAACTTTTCTCAGCCGACGCAAGGTGCGGTCATTACGGCTTCCGATAACTTTAGTCAGGACTTTCGATAACATGGCGTTGCCGGTACTCTTTTTAATGGTTTTCCCACATGGGCGGCCGCTACACTGCCTCTATGCTGGCGTGTTTCAGTTCAAACGCGGGTTGGCTTAAGCTCATCGATTCAACACAAGATGCCAAAACGCATCTACCTTAAGTGGAGCCAAATCGGACAGAATTCAAGGGCGATGACGCCACTTCACAACGATTTCCACGTGACTGAATGTAAATGTGGTAGATGGCACGGAAAAAATACGCCGCCATCGCCTTACCCATGCGACACTTACCTGTGAATGGTTTTTTCACTCTACGGTGATCACCTCAGGACATACCGATATATCAACCCGGTAGGCTACATGCCGAGGTGGAGCATGTATGATAAGGTAAATTACTTTCACATCCTATGACAAATCCAACACTCAAGGGATCAATTAGCGAAAATTAGACGCTGTGCGCCCGTTCAGGCGCCGAATTGATGACAAAAAAGGCAGTTATTGCGCGATGAGAGACCACCGTCCCCGCTCTACCCTCCATCTGTTGGAGAGCGACCCCAATAATATTGCTCAGCGAGCGGTTGAGCTCGCCAAGCTAAACAAGCTGATCTTAGCCTTGTTACCCGGTGAGACATCAAAAGCTTGCCGCGTCGCCAATTATCGTGATGGCGTATTGGTGGTAGAAGCCGGTAGCGCCGCCTGGGCGATGCGACTGAACTACGAACGACAGCATTTATTGTCGGTATTACGTCAAAAAGGGCTGGCAAGCCTAACAACCATTGAAGTGAAAATTAACCCGGCACTCGCCGCCGCCGATCGAGAAGACAAAGAAACCGCGCCGTCCCGCCACCTTAGTCAAGCCTCGGGTGAGTTACTGCGTGCACTAGGTGACAATGCCTCTCCCAAACTAAAAGCACGGTTCGAGGCGTTGGCCAAACTCGCCGAGGATCAAAAAAAGCCAGAGTGAGCTCTGGCTTTTTATCTATCAATCTCTGGGTATTAGCGGTTTATTCCGCCTCAGTATGGTGCATTGCGCTTTTACCGTGCAACCGCCTACCGCATCAGACAGGGCTTAGGCCAAGACCATCCCCGGCTCAGCAAATGCGACCGGTGAGGTGTCGGTTTCTTCAAACGTGACCCACTCCCAAGCTTCTTGATCGGCCAAGACCGCGCGCAACAGTTTGTTGTTCAGTGCATGGCCCGATTTGTACGCGCGCATCTCACCGAGGATACTGTGGCCACACATGTAAAGGTCACCGATAGCGTCCAACACCTTATGCTTGACTAGTTCGTTGTCAAAGCGCAAGCCTTCTTCATTCAAGATACGATAATCGTCCAGCACGATGGCACAGTCAAAGCTGCCGCCCAGACACAAATTTTGTGACTGCAGGTACTCGATGTCACGCATAAAACCGAAGGTACGAGCCCGGCTCAAGTCTTTAATAAAAGACTGGCTTGAAAAGTCTAATACCAGGTTTTGTTGCTCAGATTCAATCGCGGGGTGGTCGAATTCGATAGCAAAATCAAGACGGAAGCCGTTATACGGCAGCAACTCCGCCCATTTGTCATCGTCTTCAATGCGAACAGGCTTTTTAATGCGAATGAACCGTTTTGGCGCGTTTTGGACGTCGATACCCGCAGACTGCAGCAAAAAGATGAACGGGCTTGAACTGCCATCCATAATTGGAATTTCTGGCGCGTCCACTTCGATAATAATGTTATCGATCCCCATGCCTGCAATCGCTGCACTGAGATGCTCAACGGTTGAGATGCGAACACCCGCGTCATTGACTAAGGCGGTGCACAACATGGTGTCGCGCACATCCTCAGGGTTAGCCGGAAAATCGACCGGTGGCTCCATGTCTGTGCGACGGTAAATCACACCGGTATTGGCAGGAGCCGGACGCAGAGTAAGCGTAACCTTACGCCCAGAGTGGAGACCCACACCAGTCGTTTGGACCATACTTTTCAATGTTCGCTGTCTAATCATCGGCTTATCTCAACTTTTTCTCAAAAAAGTGTGCTCTGCGTCACTCATTACCCTGTCACCTTAGACAAGGGGAGCGTGATGGTAGCACATCACTGGCTACAAACCAAGCAATTGCGATTAGTCAGCTTGTTTACGCAAAAACGCAGGAATATCGAGATAATCATGCTCGGTCTGCGATTTTGGTGCTGCATTCGAAGACGATGCAGCAGGCTGCTCTTTCGCCGCAGGGTTTGCACTTGCCGCCTGAGGTTTCTCTTGCAAAGGCTGTGCCTTTTTCGGCTCTGCCTGTGCTTGCCCAGACTGTGAGTTGGTCACCAAGGTGATATCTGGCTTACGCTCATTACCAATTCCGGTGGCCACGACAGTCACACGCAGCTCGTCGCTCATCTCTGGGTCCATCGATGTCCCAATCACCACAGTCGCATTGTCTGATGCAAACGCTTTGACGGTGTTACCCACGGTCTCAAATTCATCAAGACGCATATCAAAGCCCGCGGTAATATTCACCAGCACACCGCGCGCACCGGCTAAATCGATGTCCTCAAGAAGCGGGCTAGAAATGGCCATTTCTGCTGCCTCTTCCGCGCGATCTTCGCCGGTTGCCACGCCGCTGCCCATCATCGCGTGTCCCATCTCTGACATCACAGTGCGGACATCCGCAAAGTCGACGTTGATGTGACCTGGGCGCGTGATTAACTCGGCGATCCCTTGCACGGCGTTGCGTAGCACGTCGTTTGCTTTGGCAAAGGCATCGAGTAATGTAATCCCGCGACCTAGCACTTTAAGCAGTTTTTCGTTCGGGATCGTAATCAGCGAGTCAACATGTTTTGACAGCTCTTCGATACCTTGCTCTGCAAAAGCGAGTCGCTTTTTACCCTCAAAGCTGAATGGTTTAGTGACCACAGCAACGGTCAGGATTCCCATTTCTTTCGCGATTTCCGCAATAATGGGGGCTCCGCCGGTTCCTGTACCACCGCCCATTCCGGCTGCGATAAATACCATATCGGCACCTTCGAGCTCAGCTTTAATCGCATCGCGATCTTCAAGGGCAGAATCTCGACCTACTTGTGGGTTAGCCCCCGCACCTAGGCCTTTAGTGATATCACCACCAATTTGAATGACCGTGCCTACGCTGCTTTTACGTAGTGCTTGGGCATCCGTGTTAATGCTAATAAAGTCAACCCCTTCGATTGACTCACGCACCATATGCTCAACGGCGTTACCACCGCCACCGCCAATGCCGACGACCTTAATCACCGCATCGTCAGACATTTCCATCATCGGTTCAAACATGAGTTCTCTCCGTCCTTCCTGTTCGCATCAGGGTTAAAATTCTTTCTTAAACCAGCTACTCAGCTTGTTTATCCAGCTAGCCACAGCCCGCTTTTGTTCTGGTTCACTCGTTTCTGTCAGCAAGCTTTCTTTGCCGTAGTGTAAAAGCCCAACCGCGGTTGCATAACAAGGCGCTTGCACATAGTCGGTCAATCCGGTGACATTCACAGGTTGCCCCACTCTTACTTGGTTTTGGAATACGCGTTCTGCACATTCCACCAAGCCATGCATTTGTGATGCGCCCCCAGTGAGCACAATTCCCGCTGCCATTTGATGTTTAACACCATCGCTACGCAGCTTTTCTTGGATAGCGACCAGCTTTTGGTTCACCAGACCCAAAAGCTCTGAGCAACGCGGCTCAATCACCTCTGACAAGGTTTGTCGCTGCAATGTCCTTGATGGGCGTCCTCCCACACTTGGGACATTCACTTTGGCATCCTTGTTCACCAACTCACTCAATGCACAGCCATATTTCACTTTAATGTCTTCTGCATCGGCCAGTGGTGTGCCAAAGGCATAGGCAATATCACTGGTAATCACATTGCCCGCATAGGGGATCACTTCGGCATGGCGGAGGGCACCTCCTGTCCACACGGCAAGATCCATGGTGCCGCCGCCGATATCGACGACACAGACACCTAGCTCTCGCTCATCCGGTGTGATCACGGCATGACTTGCTGAAAGCCCGGAGAAAATCAGTTGATCAACGCTAAGACCACAACGTTCGACTGCTTTCTCAATATTTTTTGCGGTGTCATTGTGACATGTGATGAGGTGCACACTCGCTTCCATCCTCACCCCGGATAACCCGAGCGGATTTTTGATCCCTTCTTGATAATCAATTTTGTATTCTTGTGGGATCACATGCAGCACGCGCTGCTCATCACTGATTTTGACCGACTTCGCGGTATGAATCACATTGTCTATGTCGTCTTGGGTAACATCTTCATCCGATATTGTCCCCATCCCTCTCTCAGTTTGGCAGTGAATATGCTTCCCTGACAAAGAAAGATAGACAGAGCTGATTTGGCAATCTGCCATCATCTCGGCTTCATTCACCGCACGCTGAACAGATTTAACCACAGACTCTAAGTCGTTAACGCCACCTTTATCCATGCCGCGAGAGGGACTACTTCCCACACCCAGCACGTTGATCGTGCCATCTGGCAGCACTTCACTGACCAGGGTAGACACTTTGGACGTCCCTATATCGAGCCCAACTATCAGTGACTTGTCTGTCGTTTTATTCATTCAACCATCTCTTAATTTTGGCGATTCGCGTCGTCTGCCTCTGTTTTCCAGCCTACCGCAGCCCCGGTGTCATAACGTAAATCGACATACGCAATGGCTTTGTCTTGTGCCTTTATCCGCGGATATAAACGAACCAATCGCGCTAGCCTTTCTTGTCGCGCCTTTCGCCCTAACTCAATCCGTACGCCATCTCGTGTCACGATACGCCATGAGCGCCGTTTATTGAGTGATAACGCCTGAATCGATAAGCCAATTCGCTGTAATTTACGTTCGAGCTCTCGACTCGTATGCAATACTTCTTCCGACGTGCCGGTATTGCCGTGTAGCGACACCAGCTTTTTATCGGCGACATCTTGCGGGGCGCCATTGAATACCGTCCCGTCTGGCGTCAGCAACTTTTGCCCATTCCAAATCGCGCTCGCCCGGTATTCAGTAATATGTACCTTTAAGGTGTCGGGCCACTGCTTTCTTACCGCAACCTGTTTCACCCATGGGAGCGCCTCAATGTTCGCTTGGATGCGATTTACATCCTGCAGCATAAAGCTTTTTAGCTCGCCGCCTGACAACACCGCTTGGCGAACTTGATCAACACTGACATGTGTTTGGTCACCTTCCATCACCAGTTGTGACAAGGGGAGCTGCTGCTCATCACTCATCCAATCAATCACACGGACGATCCCTAGCAACATCAGGGTGATCACCCCAACCAGGAACGCGAGTGAGGCGCCTGTTTGCCGATCCAGTTTTATCACTGCTTGTACGCGTGTCAGGGCATTGACCATGCTCATACCTATCTTATCGCCTTGTGTCGATGCGACTTGACACTCACAGCGAAAAAACCGACTGATTATAGCGATCCCGCGTGACGCTCTCCAACCTAGAGATGCACTTTCATCAATAAGCTGGGATCGATTGCGCGTCAATTTCCCACAAAGACGATAAAAACCGATGTTTATTCTCGCAACAACCGATGTTGACCGCTATTTTTATCTCGCCAGCTACTTTTTATTGCGCCATTTTAGCCTTGTCTAGCTGCTTTGCCGCTAAATTTTTTGCTACTTTACCAATATCACCCGCGCCTTGTGTTAAAACCAAGTCATTAGGTTGCAGCACGTTGGCTAACGCCGGGGGTAATGCCTCAGCATTAGGCACAAAAATAGGATCCAGCTTCCCGCGCGCGCGAATGCTACGACACAAGCTTCTACCGTCAGCCCCCGCAATCGGCGTTTCACCCGCTGAGTACACATCCAGCATCAGCAAAACATCCACTTTTTCCAACACATTGGCAAAGTCATCATAAAGATCGCGCGTACGGCTGTAACGGTGTGGCTGAAAAATCATCACTAAACGATGGTCTTGCCAGCCAGCGCGTGCCGCTTTGATGGTCACGTCCACTTCACTGGGGTGATGACCATAATCATCCACCAGCAAGGCGGTGCCATCCTCCACGGCAAACTCACCGAGTTGGTCAAAACGCCGCCCTGTACCCGCAAAATTGGCTAAAGCACGTAAAATAGCCTCATCGTCGACACCATCTTCTGTGGCGACAGCAATCGCCGCTGCCGCGTTGAGCGCATTGTGCTGGCCTGGCGTATTTAAACGAATCGTCAGTGTCTCGCGGTGAGGGCGTGTGATTTTAAACACGCCACACTGCCCATGCTGTTGGTAATCATGTAAACATACATCGGCATCTTGCGAGAACCCGTAAGTGATCACTTGCCGTCCAATCGACGGGATCAGCTCACGAACGACCGGATCATCAATGCACACCACCGCCAATCCGTAAAAAGGCAGATTATGGAGAAAGTCGATAAACGTCTGCTGCAACTTCGCGAAGCTACCACCATAAGTGTCCATGTGGTCCGCTTCTATGTTGGTCACAATGGCGACCATTGGCTGCAAGTGTAAAAAGGAAGCATCACTTTCATCTGCTTCGGCAATCAAATAGCGACTGCTACCTAACCGCGCATTGGTGCCTGCACTTTTTACCAACCCTCCATTGACGAAAGTGGGATCTAACCCTGCCTCAGAGAAAATTTGTGTGACCATCGCGGTGGTGGTGGTTTTGCCGTGTGTACCGGCAACGGCAATGCCGTGCCGGTAGCGCATTAACTCGGCAAGCATTTCCGCCCGACGCACCACAGGAATACGCGCCGCCTTTGCCGCTTCCACCTCTGGGTTATCCGGCTTGATGGCCGTCGATACCACCACGACACTGGCTTGTTCAATATGGCTGGCTTGATGACCGATAAAAATCTGCGCCCCCATGGATGCCAATCGCTCTGTGACGATATTCTGTGCAAGATCCGAGCCGGTTATTTGGTAACCTTCATTAATCAGCACTTCAGCAATACCACACATGCCTGCACCGCCGATCCCCACAAAGTGGATCCGCTTAACCCGGCGCATTTCCGGGATCATGGTGCGAATTTTTTCCAGCTGCTGATTATCCAATTTACCCATTCTCTGTTCTCTATTTGTTGGCGTGCGTGACGATGACGTCCGCGACACGGGCATCTGCATCAATAATGGCCGCCTCTCGCGCTGCCGTCGCCATCGCTAACAAGCGCGGACGGTCAAGCTGATTGATTGTCTCAGCCAATGTGCTTGCTGTCAGTGATGGCTGTTCAATCATTAAAGCCGCACCGCGGGCGACTAAATAATCACCGTTAAGTGCTTGTTGCCTATCGGCATGCATAAAGGGGACGAAAATCGCCCCAACGCCAGCCGCCGCCAGCTCAGAAACCGTCAATGCCCCGCTGCGGCAAATCACTACATCGGCCCACGCATAGGCCTCGGCAACATCGTCAATAAATTCGCTGACAACCACATCGCTAACACCGGTTTGCTGATAAGCATCCCGTGTCAGGTCGGCGTTATGCTTGCCTGCTTGGTGGCGAACCGTCACCGCTTGCTCGGTGAGCGCGACCGCCTCGGGGACCGTTTGGTTAAGAATACGCGCCCCTTGGCTGCCTCCCATCACCAAAATCCGCAACGGCCCTGCTCGTTCATGCAAACGGTGTTCAGGCGCCGGAATATCACACACATCTCGGCGCACCGGATTACCCACCACTGTCTTGCCATCGAATGCGCCAGGAAACGCTTGTAACACCTGTTTGGCGACCTTCGCCAACCAGCGGTTGGTTAACCCCGCGACCGCATTTTGTTCATGTAAGATAACGGGCACACCGCTTAACCACGCCGCAATGCCACCTGGACCACTCACATAACCGCCCATGCCTAACACAGCATCCGGTTTAACCCGTTTAATGACTTGTCGCGCTTGCCAAATCGCACTGACAATCATCCAAGGGGCTCGTAGCTTGCGCATCAGCCCTGAACCAATCAAGCCTTTAACGCGAATAAATGCGATCTCGATGCCATATTTAGGCACCAAATCGGCCTCCATGCGATCCGCAGTGCCCAACCAACAAACGTCCCAGCCTTGTTTCTCTAAATACTTGGCGACGGCGAGCCCCGGAAAAACATGCCCACCGGTGCCACCTGCCATCACTAATAATCGTTTTTTACGCATTGTTAGGGTCTTTATCTTGATAAGGGTTTCTTTGATGTGCTTGCGATGTGGCTAAGCGATATTCATGATCAATGCGCAATAACAGCGCCACGGCCACCGCCATGATCACCAAGCTGGAGCCCCCGTAACTGATCAACGGCAAGGTCAAGCCTTTAGTCGGAAGCATACCAGCAGCAGCCCCCACATTGACCATGGTTTGGAACGCAAACCAGATCCCAATCCCGAAGGCAAGAAAGCCACCAAATAGTTGGTTTTGCTCGAGGCAACGCTTACCAATAAACAAGGCTTTAAACACCAAGTAAAAAATCAAACACAAAATGACGCTGACGCCCACCAAGCCAAGCTCTTCGGCAATCACCGCAAACACGAAATCAGTATGGGCTTCTGGCAGATATTCCAGTTTTTGGATGGAGTTACCGAGCCCTTGTCCAAACCAATCTCCGCGACCAAATGCCATCAAAGACTGGGTTAGCTGATAACCACTGCCAAACGGGTCTTGCCATGGGTCTAAAAAGGCAGTGACACGGCGCACTCGGTAAGGCTCAGCGACAATCAAGCCGCCTACCAAGGTCAACCCGGTGATCAGCAGCGCAATAAACTGCCACAGCTTGGCCCCTGCAATAAACAACATGCCCACAGTGGTGACAAACATCACCACCACCGAGCCTAAATCAGGTTGTGCCAACAGCAAGCTCGCAAACAGCAACAAGACAGCCAACGGTTTGGCAAAGCCGCGGAAATGCTCACGCACCTCACCATGACGACGCACCAGATAACCGGCTAAAAAGACAAACAAAGATAACTTGGCGATCTCCGCAGGCTGAATATTGATCCCAGCCACAGAGATCCAGCGCGCGGCACCATTGACAGACCGACCCACAGCAAGCACCGCCAGTAACAATAGCGACGAGAGCAATAACATGTAGCCGCTATAGCGCTGCCACCAATGCACGGGAATGTACATCACTACCACTGCGGCGACGATGGCGACGGTCAGATAAAAAGCATGACGCTTGGCAAACAAAAAAGGCGCATCCGCCAGCCTAAGCCCCACAGGCAAAGACGCCGACGTCACCATGACTAACCCGATGACCATCAACAGCAACGACGTCCACACTAACTGGCGGTCGTATAACACGCCAGGAGACGGTGTCCGAAGCCACTGCCAGCAGTATTGAGGAAGTCTGCGCACGGTCATATCTGCCTCGCAATCATCGATTCTACGCCCGCGATAAAAGCGTCACCACGGGCAGCAAAATTAGCAAATTGATCCAGACTCGAGCAGGCGGGCGATAACAACACCATATCACCGGCTGTCACTTGATTAGCAGCGGCCGTCATCGCTTGTTGCAGAGTATCGACACAGTGCGCCTGCTTATCGAGCTGTGCTAACTGGGCTTTATCCTTGCCAAAGCAATAAAGCGATACCGAGAGTTTCGCCAACGCCGGTTGTAAAGCGCGAAAGTCGGCGCCTTTACCATCGCCACCCACCAAAAGGTGTAACCGCCCGTCGAGATCCAAACCATCAAGCGCCGCCAGGGTACTGGCCACATTGGTGGCTTTTGAATCATTGACCCATAGCACGCCCTGATGCTCGGCGACTTTTTGACAACGGTGCGGGAGGCCAGCGTACGTACTGAGTGCTGCTTTTTGCCCTTGCTGACTAATGCCGACACTGTCAGCCAGCGCCATGGCCGCCAGCCCATTCGCCACGTTATGACGGCCCACCAGTCCCAGTGAAGAGACGGGAAGCAGTGGCTGGCCGTGTGCCGCTAACCAAGCTTCACCTTGGTGGCTGATAAGGCAATAATCGCCTTGGTGGAAACCAAACAGACGCATGGAGGAGGCGCTGTTCGTTTGCAGCGCATGGCGCGTTTGCAGATCATCGTGCGTTTGCGGATCATCGGCATTGGCAATCAGGGTAGTCGCATGGGTGAAAATACGGCACTTGGCGGCACGATAATCGGCCAAGCTGTCGTATCTATCCATGTGATCTTCTGAGAAATTCAAAAAGGCCGCGCCATCTAAAACCAGCGACTCGGTGGTTTCGAGTTGAAAGCTCGACAACTCCAATACATACAGCTCGTGACCGCGGTCGAGCAAGTCTAACGCCGCCACACCAATATTGCCGCCGACGCCAACATTCATACCTGCGGCTCGAGCCATTTCGCCCACTAGTGCCGTAACAGTACTTTTGCCGTTGGAGCCGGTGATCGCCACCACGGGCTGGTCGCAATACCAAGCAAACAACTCAATATCCCCCACAACAGGGGTGCCCGCTGCATGGACTGGCAGCAAGGCGGGTGTGCGCAGCGATATTCCAGGGTTAGTGACCACCAAGTCGGCGTCCGCTAACCACGTGGGTTGCCAGCTGCCTGTGTGCAACTCGACGTTATCCGGCAGTTGGTCTTGCCCCGGAGGCTGCGTGCGAGAGTCCATCACGCGAATGCATGCCTTGGGATGATGGCGGGCAATAAAGCGCACCACTGACAATCCGGTCACGCCCAAGCCCATCACCACGATATGATGAAATTCGGTTAGTGAACGCTGGCTCGCGGCTGGCATGATTAGCGTACCTTAAGTGTGGCCAGTGCAATGAGCACTAGCATCAACGAAATGATCCAAAAGCGCACGATTACCCGCGGCTCCGGCCAGCCTTTTAGCTCATAGTGATGATGAATCGGTGCCATACGGAAAATACGTTGGCCGCGCAATTTATAGGAGCCAACCTGCAAGATCACCGACACCGTCTCCATCACGAACACCCCGCCCATGATGATCAGCAACAGCTCTTGACGCACCAGTACCGCAATCGTGCCTAGCGCACCGCCTAATGCCAGCGAGCCCACATCCCCCATAAACACTTGAGCTGGGTAAGTGTTGAACCACAAAAAGCCAAGGCCAGCCCCAACAATCGCGGCGCAAACAACCACCAGCTCACTGCTGTATTGGATATACGGAATATGCAGGTAGCTGGCAAAGTTCACATTTCCTGTCGCCCAAGCAATAAAGGCAAACCCACCGGCGACCATCACGGTGGGCAAAATCGCTAACCCATCGAGACCATCCGTCAGGTTGACCGCATTGCTGGTCCCCACAATCACAAAGTAGGTAAAGACCACATAGAACAAGCCAAGTTGCGGCATCACATCTTTGAAAAACGGTACCACCAACTGAGTGGCTGCGGTGTCCTTGCCGTGCGCATAGAGGGCAAACGCCACCCCTAACGCAATGGCGGATTGCCAGAAATACTTCCAGCGCGCAACCAGCCCATCCGTATTCTTGCGTACCACTTTGCGGTAATCATCAACAAATCCCACCGCGCCATAGCCAAGCAGGACCACCATCACCGCCCATACATATGGGTTGGCCAAGTCCGCCCACAAAAAGACCGTCAGACTGATGGCCGCGACGATCAGTACCCCGCCCATGGTCGGTGTACCGCGCTTGCTAAAATGAGATTCAGGGCCTTCTTCACGGACCACTTGGCCAATTTGCATCGATTGTAGGCGTTTAATCAAACGCGGCCCGGCCCATAGCGAGAACAATAGTGCGGTTAATGCACTCACAATCGCTCGGAACGTCAGGTATTCAAACAACCGCATCGAGGGTAAAAGGTTTTGTAGCGCTTCCGCTAACCATAAAAGCATTAGCAAGCCTCCTTGATGGCGGCAACAACGGCTTCCATCGCCATCCCGCGAGCGCCTTTAATAAGAATGGTGTTAGGTGTCTGTGTATTTATCATGGCTACGACATGCGCAATGAGCGCCTCTTTACTATCAAAATGGTTACCGCCACAGCATTCGCTGATCACACGGCTATCGTTTCCAGTCGTGAAAACTTGGTGTAACTGCGCTTGCGCGGCATGCTCTCCCACTTCACGATGCATTTGTTCACTGTATTGCCCAAGCTCAGCCATATCGCCCACAATGAGCCACTTTTCGCCTGGGTAGCTGGCCAGCACATCAATCGCGGATTTCATTGCCGGCACACTGGCGTTGTAGGTGTCATCAATCAACCTCAAGCCTGGTCGAGGCTCAGTGACCTGAGTGCGTCCCGCAGCATTTTCCATCGCCGCTAAGCCACTCACCACATCGTCCAACGCCACGCCTGGTAATTGCATGGCCGCACAGCCTGCCATCAGCGCATTGGTAATATTGTGCAATCCGGGCAGAGGCAAGGTCACGGTTCTTTGTATCTGGCCGTCACTCAAGGTCATGTGATAACAGCCCGAATCAGTGAGCGTGCTATCTAGCAACCTCAGTGGTGCCGCCTCAGTGTCAGTGACGGTGATCACCTGCTTGTCAGCCAAGACCGCTTGCCACTTTTCGCCGCCGTGGCTGTGCTGATTGACCAGAGCAATGCCACCTTCTGGTAAGCCTTGGTAGATCTCTCCTTTGGCAATCGCCACTCCTTCCAATGAGCCAAATCCCTCAAGATGTGCCGCGGCCAAGTTAGTCACCATAGCAATATCGGGTTTAACCAACGCGGTGGTATAAGCGATTTCGCCAATATGATTCGCGCCCAGCTCAATCACCGCATACTGGTGCTCAGGCGTCAGTCGAAACAGGGTCAGTGGCACACCGATATCATTATTGAAATTACCCGCAGTGGCTAACGTGGGTCCTTTTTGCGCGAGGATCGCCGCCAACATCTGCTTCACGGTGGTTTTACCGCAGCTGCCGGTAATGGCAATGGTGGACACCTGACACTGGCTTTTCACCCACGCCCCGAGTTGGCCAAGGGCAATACGCGTGTCCTCCACCAGCAATTGAGGGATCGCCACATCCAGCGGACGATCGACCACTATCGCCGCCGCACCGGCCTCTTTGGCTTGAGCCGCAAAGTCATGGCCATCAAAGCGCTCCCCTTTCAGGGCAACAAACATCGCCCCTTCGCCAAGCTCGCGGGTATCCGTGGTAATGGCATCAACTTGCGGGCTCGCCGGTATCAACTCACGTTGTAAAATCGTCGCGTTCACCGCGTGCGCGAGGGTATCGAGTGAGGTCCGAATCATGATAACTCCTTGAGTTGCGCCGCCACCGTCTCTCGGTCGGAATAGTGCACCTTGCCGTGCGCCAACACTTGATAATCTTCATGGCCCTTGCCTGCGACCAAAACAATGTCCTCGGCTTTCGCTTGGCGAATAACCTGGCTCACCGCGTCGGCGCGATCATGTTTTACCCATGCGCGCTCTGGCGCCTCCATGCCCGCAAGCATGTCTTGAGTAATGGCTTCAGGCGCTTCGCTGCGAGGGTTATCATTGGTTAACACCGTATGATCGGCATGCTGTTCGGCGAGGCGGGCCATTAACGGCCGCTTGCGTGTATCACGGTCTCCGCCACAGCCAAATATGCACCACAGCGCGCCTTTACAATGACGTCGCAACGCAAGCAGCGCTTTCTCCAGCGCATCGGGCGTGTGAGCATAGTCAACCACGACTGTCGGTTTGTCAGCGGCGAGAAAAACCTCCATCCGCCCTGTGACAGCTTGCAGCTGCGGGCTCACGGCCAATAACGGCGCTAACGGATAGCCCAGCCCCAATAAGGTGGCCAAGCTCACCAGCAAATTGCTGACATTAAAATCTCCCACTAATGCCGCTTGGATCTCGCCTTGCCCCCACGATGAGTCGACCTGTACCCGCACACCGTCGCTGGCATAGGCGACCGAGGTTGCGCGCACAAACGGGCCTGTATGTCCATCTAATGAGGAGGTGGTCATGGCGACAGCGATAGCGTCTGGCCATTGCTTGAGCCAAGTGCGACCCACCGTATCATCCGCATTGATGACTTTAAGTGGCGAGCCTAACTCAAACAGTTGCTTTTTCGCCTCGGCGTAGGCGTCGAGGGTGCCGTGATAATCAAGGTGATCATGACTTAAATTTGTAAACACCGCGGCATCAAAGGCAAGGCTGGCCACGCGCCCTTGCACCAAGCCGTGCGATGACACTTCCATCGCCACATGCCGGGCACCTTGCTCAACGAAATCGGCTAATTGGGCTTGAATGCTAATCGCGTCCCCAGTGGTGTTGTCAGCGGCTTTAAGCGCGCCAATAAAGCCGTTCCCCGTGGTGCCCATCACGGCTGTGCGTTGATCTAAAGCGTCTAGCCATTGGGCAATCAGTTGCGACACCGTGGTTTTGCCGTTGGTTCCGGTGATACCAATCAACCCGAGGTGTTGCTGAGGATCCTGATAAAAGCGCGCCGCCATCGCCGAGAGGGCATGAGGTAACGCGCGCAAGCTGATCACTGGCACCTGATCGCGCCAGGCTATCTGGTCGTTTTCACCTTGTTGCACCACGGCCGCCGCGCCTGCCTCAATCGCTGCTTGAATAAACTGGCGACCGTCAACCTGGTGACCTTGAACCGCCACAAATACATCACCGGCACCGACTTGGCGACTGTCTAATGTCATTTGCTGGACCGAGAGGCTGGGCACATCCGCCAGCCACGGGCTCAGCCATTGGTTTAAATCATTCATTCCGGTTCACTTCACTTGCATATTTTGCCACTTGCAGCCCAGGGCCTGTGCCCTTGTCCGGCGCAATGTTTAAGATCTGGAGCGCACTTTTCATCACATCCGAAAACACCGGCGCCGCCACTTGGCCACCGTAATACTTGTCACCTTGTGGCTCGTTGATCACCACCACCATCGCTAGCCTTGGGTTGCTGATCGGCGCAAGGCCCGCGGTATAGCCGATATACTCATCGCCATAACCGCCCGCTACCGCCACTTTGGCCGTACCGGTTTTCGCCCCGACTCGGTAACCGTCCACCGCAGCACGGCGCGCACTTCCGCCCTCTTGCGTCACGCCTTCTAACATTTGCAGCACTTTATAAACGTTCTCACGCGACGCAACCTGCTTGCCTTCGGTCACCCCTTCACGCTTTAAAATACTCAGCGGTCGATTGATACCCAAGGCGCCGAGGGTAGCGTAAGCGCGTGCAAGCTGCGTCGGGGTCACCGACAGGCCATAACCAAAGGCCAAGGTGGCTCGTTCAAAATCGGACCAACGACGGCGAGAAGGAAAATGGCCCACCGACTCACCCACAAGCTCGACACCGGTACTGGCTCCCAAGCCAAAGCTGCCGTACTCGCCCAACAGGGTCTCCACTGGCATCGCTAAGGACAGCTTACTCACACCAATGTTGCTCGACTTTTTGAGGATCCGCGCGAGATTGGCTTTACCCACTTTGGACACATCCCGCACGCGGCTTCCGCCGATTTGCATGATGCCATTGCCGGTATCAATTACGGTGTCCATATCCGCGACACCGTTTTCCAACGCGGTAAGCACCACAAAGGGCTTCATGGTTGATCCAGGCTCAAACACATCGGTGATCGCGCGGTTGCGCATATTAAAACTTTTCAGCGAGCTGCGATTATTAGGGTTATAAGAGGGGGCGTTAACCATCGCCATCACTTCGCCGGTTTTCACATCCACCATCACCAACGAGCCAGACGTGGCGCGATAGTCGGCCACCGCTTGCTTAATCGCCCGGTAGGCGATGGCTTGCAAACGCTGGTCGATACTAAGCGTGAGTGATTGGCCTTCTTTTTTGTCTT
The DNA here is from genome assembly GCF_001996005.1 of Salinivibrio siamensis. Lineage (GTDB taxonomy): Bacteria > Pseudomonadota > Gammaproteobacteria > Enterobacterales > Vibrionaceae > Salinivibrio > Salinivibrio siamensis. The sequence continues at coordinate 264,551 of NZ_MUFB01000001.1, forward strand.
CAGTGGCAATATGTTCAACCACACGACCAAACCTGTCTTTACGCACGGTACGTTTGCCATGCTCACCGGCCAACCAGTCGTCAAACCGGCGTTCAATGCCTTCCAGGCCATGGCCGTCAATCCCCGTCATTCCCACTAAGTGGGCACTCACCTCCGCACTAGGATAAAAACGGCGAGACTCGGCTTTCAGTCCCACGCCGGGCAAGTCGAGCTTGTTTACATACGAGGCCATTGCTGGACGCACTTGACGCTGTAAATAAATAAAACGCCGTTTGCGGTTCGCTTGAATCTTGTCAATCAACGCCTGGCGGTCTAGACCCAGCACGTCGGCCAACGCATACCAGCGCTCAACGTTGTTCAGTCCTTGGTGTTTAAACACAGTCACCGGATCGGCCCACACCGCTTGCACGGGAACACTGACCGCCAACGGCTCACCTTGTCGGTCTTCAATCATCCCACGCGCGGAATGCACCTGCTCCACGCGCACTGAGCGTAAATCCCCTTCATGACGCAGCCTGTCTGGCTCAATCACTTGGATATACGCCGCACGCGCCACCAACGCCACTAAGGCAAACGCAATAAACACGCAAATAAGGCCAAAGCGCCACTGGATGAGCACAGGTGGCGCTTTTGGCGTACGGCGATTGGCTGGCTTACTAGAACGTTTTTTCACCGGCTATTACTCAAAGACCGTTTTACGATCACTTCGTTATCACTGGTTGGTCGAATCATGCCAAAATCCTCACGCGCGACCGACTCAACATGGCTGTGCTCAGACAACGCATTTTCTTCCAGCAACTGATTTCGCCACTCCACTTCAAGCGTTTCGCGCTGCTCAAGCAGTGCATCTTGTTTGGCAATCAAACTGCGCGTCGATTGCGTCATTGACACCACAGCGATCGCTGATATCAGCACCGCGACCAACAAACCCAACGGCAACTTACCGATGGCCAGCACGTCCTGACGAATTTGTTTGGCGAGGCTGGGGCGCGGCTCCATGATTTACCCTAATTTCTCCGCCACGCGTAACACCGAGCTACGCGCACGCGCATTGTGTTCCACCTCTTTCGCAGAGGGCTTAACCGCCTTACCAATCGGTTTCATCGCGGCTGAGCCCATCTCGGCAATTTGTGCTTCGGTTAAAGGCACCCCTTTAGGCACGTCTGGGCCTTTGCTTTGTTTGCGAATAAAGCGCTTCACCATCCGATCTTCTAACGAGTGAAAGCTGATCACAGACAAACGGCCACCGGGGGCGAGGCTTGCCAACGCGCCTTGCAGCGCGTGCTCAATCTCATCGAGCTCGCTGTTGATATAAATGCGGATCGCTTGGAAACTGCGCGTTGCCGGGTGTTTTTTCTTTTCTCGAAACGGCACCGCATTATCAATCAACTTGGCCAGTTGGTTGGTAGTAGACAGCGCCGGCGCCTCCTCGTCCTCGCGATGGCGGACAATCGCATTAGCAATCCGGCGAGCAAAACGCTCTTCGCCAAACACTTTTAACACCCAAGCAATGTCATCTGGGCTGGCAGTTTCTAACCACTGCGCCGCTGACTGACCAGAACTCGGATCCATGCGCATATCCAAAGGGCCGTCATGCATAAAGCTGAATCCGCGGCTAGGATCATCCAACTGCGGAGACGACACGCCAAGATCGAGCAAGATCCCATCGACTTTTTCACTCAAGCCACGTTCACTCAAGTAAGTTTCAATGTCAGAAAACGGCCCATGGATAATATGAAAGCGGGGATCGTCGATGGTGTTGGCTTCTTCAATCGCACGAGGGTCGCGATCAATGGCGTATAAGCGCCCGTTCTCACCCAGTTGAGACAAAATATGACGGGAGTGACCGCCGCGACCAAAGGTACCATCGACATAAATGCCGTCTGGCTTTATCGCAAGGCCGTCTACCGATTCGTTCAATAGGACGGAAACATGGGTATATTGTTCTGACATAAGTTCACTTCATTATTTACAGAGAGAGGTCTGCTAACCGCTCACTGATCATCGGGGTTGATTCCGCCTGTGTGTCCATATCCTGGCGAATTTGTGCCTGCCATGTTTGCTCATCCCAAATCTCAAACTTGTTGAGTTGGCCCACCAGCATCGCTTTGCCCTCAAGCCCCGCATATTGACGCAACGCCGCAGACAGCAAGAGTCGCCCTTGGCTATCCATCTCACAATCAAACGCATGACCGAGTAGCAACCGCTGTAAACGCCGTTCTGCTGGCTGAAAGCTCGATAGCTGTGCAAGCTTATCTTCTATCACTTCCCACTCAGGCACAGGATACAAGGCCAAACAAGGGAGCTGATGATCGATCGTGCACACAAACTGGCCGTCACAATGGTTAATTAAGCCATCGCGATAGCGAGTGGGTAGGGCGAGTCGCCCTTTCTTGTCGACCGATATGGCACTGACGCCGCGTAGCATGGCGCTATTTTCCCTTTTTCACCAAGATTATCCACTTTACACCACATTTTCCCACCCAGAAGTGTACGTAGCAGGTAAAAAGAAAGTCAAGCAAGCCATGACAGTGACAAAGATCACACTTAGGAAGATTAAACAAGATATTTCAGCGGGTTAATCCTTGAGTTAGCCAATCTGCTACATGAGGTTATAACCAAATCGTCTGACTCAAACGCTGAAAAAGAGAGGGCGAGCCCAAAAGGCTCGCCCGATAATGAGGTGAGTTGGCCTGTAAGCCGGGTTCTGTACCGTAAAAACGGCGGTAACCATTCGTCTAGGCCTGCAATTGCTCACAGGCTCCAGCAACCTACCCGTCCCCAAACGCGGGCCGCGCCAATAGGGACCTATTTGGTCTTGCTCCGGGTGGAGTTTACCGTGCCACGAACTGTTGCCAGTCGCGCGGTGCGCTCTTACCGCACCCTTTCACCCTTACCTGTGCTCCGAAAAGCCATCGGCGGTCTACTCTCTGCTGCACTGGTCGTAGGCTCACGCCTCCCAGGCGTTACCTGGCACCCTGCCCTGCGGAGCCCGGACTTTCCTCCCCTTCATCAGTCTCCCGTGGGACATCAATAAAGCAGCGGTTACCCGGCCAACTCGAGCGGGGGAGTATATAGAAGAATACCCACGCAAGCCAGGGTAAATCACGCTCAGCTACAAATTCTCTAGGCCCCATTTGTAGAGTGCGTTCTTTTTAACCGAATACAATTCCGCCACCAATGCCGCTGCTTTTTTGAGTGGTAACTCAGCTGCTAACAAACTCAGCGCGTGACAGGCAGCTGACGGCAAGGCGTTTTTATCGGCGCGGTGGCCCGCGACCAGTAACACCATTTCACCGCGAAGCCGATTGGCATCTTCGTTTAACCACTCAATCAGTTCGCCCAATGGCGCCCCATGAATGGTCTCAAAGGTTTTGGTCAACTCACGCGCCAATACCACGCGGCGCGCCTCACCCAGCACTTCACGCATATCCGCCAAACTATCGCGAATCCGGTGCGGCGATTCATAGAAAATCAAGGTGCGAGGATCATCGGCCAACGCGCGGAACGTATCTTGACGTGCTTTTGTTTTCGGGGGCAGGAACCCTTCAAAACTAAAGCGGTCTGAAGGCAAACCAGAGGCACTTAATGCGGTGACCACCGCGCAAGCGCCAGGTAAAGGCACCACTCTCACGCCAGCTTCACGGCACTGCGTGACAAGGTGGTAGCCTGGGTCGCTAATCAGTGGTGTCCCCGCGTCCGAGACTAGTGCGACCGACTGACCTTGTTGTAAACGCGCTAATAACGCTGCCGCTTTTTGCTGTTCATTATGCTCATGTAAGGCAAACGTTTTGGCATTAATAGAAAAATGCGAAAGCAATCGTGCAGTATGCCGTGTATCTTCGGCGGCAACCAGATCCACGCTGGCTAATACATCGAGAGCACGCTGGGTAATATCCGCCAAGTTGCCTATCGGTGTCGGCACAATGTACAGCGTGGGGTGAGCATGGTCGGATAGATTTGCATCAGTCATTTGTTTAACAACCCTTCGGCGATTAAGATAGGGGCAACGTTGTCACGGTTGAAACATGTTCATGGTTAAACTTACCCAGAAGCGTCAAAGTGTAACACGACTTATCACCCCTGTAGCCCTAGCGTTAGCGCTGGCTGCATGTAGTGCGCCGTCCACCACGCCAACCGCGCGTGATGTCATCAGTCAGCCAGCAACAGAGAACTCGACATTTTACCTGTTGCAAGCGGAAACCAGCCAAGGCGAGAAGCAAAACGACTGGTATCTACTGGCGATCAAAGCGCTGATTAACGAGCAGCAGTTTAACCAAGCGGACGTGCTATTGCAGCGCTTGTCAGAACGCCAACTCAATACCGAGCAGCGTATTGAGTGGACACTGGCTCGGGCGCGCTTTTACGCACAAACCGGCCAACTTGCCGACGCCAATCAGGTGCTGGCGCTTTCACCTGACTGGCAACTTAACGACAGTCAGTATGTCCGCTTTTACCAGCAAAAGGCCAAGATTGCCCGCCAGCAAGATCAGGCGCTCGACGCGGTAAAAAACCAGTACCAATTAGCGAATTATGCCAACGCCGATGACGCGCAGCAGGCATGGAATACCTTGTGGCAAGATTTACAGCTACTGAGTCAAAGTGAAATCAAACAGTTGCAAAGCAGCGACGATGACATCCTCGCCGGCTGGGTTGATTTACTTGATATCGCTCGCCGTTACACCGGCGATGTGGCTGAGATGCAAAACCAACTGGATGCGTATTTAGCGTCGCATCCTGCGCATCCAGCAAACCAATATCTCCCTGATAACTTGGCCGATATCCAAGCATTGACTATCACCCAACCAACACGTGTTGGTGTGATGCTGCCATTGACCGACAAATTCTCTGAGCAAGGGGATGCGATTCGCGATGGTTTTGTCGAAGCCATGCTAGATGCTGATAGCGAGCAACGCCCTGAAGTCCGTTTTTACGACACCAACGCCCTAGACGTTAACACGCTCACCCAACGCATTACCCATGACGGCGTTGATTTTGTGGTTGGGCCGCTGCAAAAACATAAAGTCGCCGCCGTCAGCAACGCCATTGCTGGGCAAGTGCCTTTGTTAGCACTGAATGAACCCACGGATGACAACTATCAGCAAGGGGTATGCTATTTTACCTTGTCGCCCGAACAAGAGGCGGCGCAAGCGGCTGATCGCTTGTACCAGCAAGGGTATCAATTCCCACTGGTGCTCTATCCTGACTCTGCCTTTGGTCAGCGGATGCGTGATGCTTTCTCCGCGCGCTGGCAATCATTGACGGATACAGACGTAGAGCGCGCACCGCTGGGTGATCGTGATAAGATGCAAGCACGCATCCGTGATATTTTCGGCTTAGACGCGAGCCAGCGCCGAATCGCCCAAATGAAACAGCTCACCGACTTGCCTTTGCAATCGCAAGCGCGCAGTCGGCGTGACATTGATGCGGTTTATATGGTCGCCGGCGCCGCTGAGCTCACCTTGCTCAAGCCATTTATCGAAGTCGCTATCAACCCAGATGTCCAGCCACCCAAGCTGTACGCGAGCTCGCGCAGCAACAACCGTGCAGACGGCATGGGACAACTAGCCGAACTGCAAGGCATAGAGTTTAGTGATATTCCGCTGCTTATTAGCCCGCAAAGCGCAGCGTACCAGCGTTACCAACAGCGCCACCCATCGCCGAGCAATAACACCACACGTTTACACGCGCTTGGGATGGACGCATACGGCCTACTAAAAGGGTTGCCACAGATGCAGGCACAGCCCGGTTATCAGTTTAGCGGCCAGACCGGTCAGCTCTCACTCGCTGAGCACTGTGTTATTCATCGACAACTAGACTGGGCGCGCTTTGGTAAAACAGACATTGAGCCGGTTAACCACCAAACGAGACAGGACGGGCAGTGACAGGTTCGCCGACTAGGGCAACAGGGCAGGCTTACGAAGCACAAGCTTGTCAATACCTCGCTCGTCATGGGCTCCGTGTTTTAGATAAAAACGCGCACAGTCGCCGCGGGGAAATCGATCTGGTGATGCAAGACGGTACCTGCTTGGTGTTTGTTGAGGTTCGTTTTCGCCGCGGACGTGGTTTTGGTGGCGCAGCGGCCAGTATTACCGCTGCTAAGCAAAAGCGTTTAATTCTCGCGGCAGAGCGCTGGATGCAGTGCCACGGGGTGAAAAGTACACAAACAGAATTTCGCTTTGACGCCGTCACCTTTGATGGCAGTGTTGAGGCGGTTAACTGGATTAAAAACATTGTTCAAGGGTAAGTCATGCTAGAGAGCATCAAAGAGAGCTTTACCGAAAGTATTCAAACCCAGATTGCTGCTGCCGAAGCGATCCCTGAGTATCTGTCACAATCGGCACAGGTGATGGTACAGAGCCTGCTTAACGGCAACAAAATTCTTTGCTGTGGCAATGGCGGATCCGCGGCCAACGCGCAACATTTTGCCTCTTGCCTGCTTAATCGCTTTGAAACCGAGCGTCCGAGTTTGCCAGCGTTAGCACTGACCACAGACACCACCACCTTAACGGCGGTGGCCAACGATTACAGTCATGATGAAGTGTTTTCTAAGCAAGTTCGTGCGTTGGGACAAGCTGGCGATATCTTGCTGGCGATTTCCACCAGTGGTAACAGTAAAGACATCATCAAAGCCATGGAAGCGGCCGTTACCCGTGATATGACGATTATTGCAATGACCGGCAAAGACGGGGGAGAGATGGCCGGTTTGCTCGGACAGCGCGATGTAGAAATCCGTATCCCATCACAACGCACGGCACGGATCCAGGAAGGGCACTTACTCACTGTGCATTGCTTGTGCGATCTTATCGATCAGGTGCTCTTCCCCTCTCACGGAGAATAAATCATGCGCCTGATAGTCACCTTGATGTTTGCGCTTGCCTTGCAAGCGTGTTCCACCGTGTATTCTTCCGATCCACGCACCACTGGCGAGGAGTGGCAGGACACGCAAATTGGCCTAAACACCGCTGGGATTGTCAACAAGCCACCGTTTAGGAACAAAATTCGAGCAAAAGCGGCCGCTTTTCAAGGGCAAGCGCTGTTGGTGGGGCAAAGCACCGATCCGGCACTTACCGAGCAACTGGTTGAGCGCATTCGCGCGTTAGATAATGTCGACGTGGTCTATAACGAAGTGCGCGACGCACCGATGATTGGCCTTGCCGATATCAGCACCGATGGCTGGCTCACAACCCGCGTCAAAGCAGCATTCGTGGCTGATGATCAGTTGCGTTCGGTCAACATCAAGGTGATCACTGAAGCCAGAGAAGTGTTTTTAATGGGGGCAGTGACCCAAGCGCAAGCGGACAAAGCGGTGGACATCGCCCGCAATGTGCGTGGCGTTGAGCGCGTGATCAAAGCTTTCCAATATGTGGGTGACGACAACTCGCCATAAGGCGCGCCTCACACTCACGATAAACGATCTATCTATCAGCCGGCCTCTTGTTGCCGGCTTTTTTACGCCGGGACGTTTTCTACTGCTGCGTCACTCGCACTCCCCCACTCGTTATCTTGTTTGTCGTCAACCGCGTTGCTTTCTCTTTACTCTTTTCTTTCTTTTTTATCTTCAAGAAAAAACATCAGCGCTACATCTCTTCCCTAATCACATACAAAACAGTTACAAACACTAATGATAATGGTTGTTATTAGAATTTTTGATAGTGAATCCTATTTGCGCCTGATATAGTCCCGTCACAAACAAATGAGAACTATTTGCATAGGAGTATGACATGCATTTACGTTTAAACCCGCTTACCCTTGCGCTCATCACGGCAGGCACGCTAAGCCTCCCCACACACGCCCAAGACGCACAGCCCGTGGAAACGGTGACGGTCACCGCCGATAGCCTACAGGGCAAGATGGCGGTCAGTGCTGAAGAGCTAGAAGCCCGTCAGGCACAAGATCTGGAAGACATGTTTCGCGACAACGCCAGCATCAACGTCGGTGGTGGTGTAGGTGCCGGACAGAAGGTCTATTTGAGGGGTGTTGAAGACACTAACCTCAACATCACCGTCGATGGTGCCGCACAAGGGGGTTACTTATTCCACCACCAAGGACGTTTAAGTATTGAGCCCGAGCTTCTCAAACGAGTCGGGGTCGAGTCAGGTCCAGCGAGTGCCGACAGTGGCCCCGGCGCGCTGGGCGGCAGTGTACGTTTTGAAACCAAAGACGCACAAGATATGCTGCGCGCCGGCCAAACTATCGGTGCCCGACTTTCAGGTGGTCTTGAAAGTGCAGCCAATGCCACCTCTGGCAGCTCTGCCGTCTATGGTCGCTTGGGAGAGTCGCTCGGTATTCTTGCCTACATGAAAGGCCGTAATAGTGATGACTATCGCCACGGCGGCGGCGATCTGCAGCCGGCAACGGCGAGCCAACAACGTAGCTACCTAGTTAAGTTATCACTGTTAAATCACGGCGATCACGATGTCCGTGTCAGTGCCGAGCGTCGTACCGATCAGGGCGATTACTTTGTCCGTGCTCATATGCCCTACTTCAGCCGCCAGTCTCGCAGCTATCAAGAGACCGAGCGCGAAACCCTCTCTTTTCAACATCGCTGGGCACCGGATTCTGACTGGATTGAATTGACCACCAAGTTGTATCAAAACACCTTAGATCTGGATCGGATTGAAAGCGAAACCTTTAGCCGGGCCCGTCAAATCGGCGGCGATATTCGTAACCAAATGCGCTTTGATACCGGCGCGGTACAACATGCGCTCACCGCGGGTATCGATATGTTCGAGCAAAAAACCGAAAACCTCGATTACGATGAAGCCAGCGGCGCTAATAACCAAGATAAAGCGCGCAATATCGGCCTGTTTTTACAAGATAGAATGACAGTCGGCGATCTTGGCATTGCATGGGGCGCACGCTTTGATGACTACCACACCGATTATGGCCAAGCGGGCGAAGTCGATGGCAGTGAGGTTTCACCTAACGTGCAACTGAGCTATCAAGCGACGGACAACCTACGCCTCCATGCTGGCTACGGTGAAGCCGTGCGCGGTGCCAAAACGCGGGAAGTGTTGCTGATTGGCGGTGCCGTTGAAGTAGATAAAGATTTACAGCCCGAGCACGCTAAACAAGCTGAAATCGGTGTTGAGTGGCAAGGCTATGGCATGTTGACCAAGCAAGACACCCTGAATCTGGCGGTCACCGGCTTTAATACCCGCATAGAAAACTTCCAGGCGTATGATCGCGGCAGCGACCCGCACTACCTTTACAACCTCGAGGATGAGGTCACGAGCCAAGGTATCGAGGCGCGCGTGGGTTGGGCGCTCAATCAGTTCGATACGCAGCTTAGCTATAGCCATGTCAACATGGAAGATGAAAACGGCGATCCTCTAGGCGACGAAATGGCAGTCGGCGCATCAGTCGGTAATACTTGGGTGTGGGATACGCAATATCAATTGGTCGATACGGATGTCAGCTTAGGTTATACCCTGACAGGCGTTGAGCGCTTAACTGATGTGCAAGACGGCGATCACGAGAAGCCTGGCTATGTAGTACATGACGTGCGCGCGCAGTGGCAACCGGCGGCCTACCAAGGGCTCACGGTTTCATTGGCGGTCAACAACCTGCTCGACAAGGAATACAGCGAGCACAGCTCGTTCACCTTAAGCAGTGGCAGTAGCATGCCTGAGCCAGGACGAGACCTACGTTTAGGCATGAGCTACAGCTTCTAAGCATTGACTCTCCTATCCGTGATACACAAAGGGCCGACAGCATGTCGGCCCTTTTTAGATCCTTTTCGATGGCTCACTGCCAAGCGACAATTTGCACCTGACCAGTTACAGTTTACGCCGGAGCAGCAGTAAGGTGATCACTAAGAAAATCACACTTGGGGTAATGGCACCAATCGCTGGCGGTAATTTGTATACCAAGCTCATTGGCCCAAAGACCTCATTGGCAATATAAAAGCCAAAGCCAAAGATCACCCCAGAGAGCACACGTGCCCCCATGGTAACGCTCCGCAGTGGGCCAAACACAAAGCTGAGCGCCAGCAACATCATGACCGCAATCGACAAGGGTTGGACGGCTTTTCGCCATAAGGCGAGCTCATAGCGCGAGGCATCTTGCTGAGAAGCTCGTAAGTAAGTCACATAACTGTACAAGCCTGATAAGGATAACTCCTCGGGTTTTACCGTCACGACCGCCAGTTTGTCTGGCGTGAGAGTCGTTTTCCACACCAGTTGATCTTGCTGCACGTTAGAAATCGCTTCGCGCTTTTGCATCCGAGTAATGGTGACGTCTTTGAGCATCCAGCTATCTTGGTTGAGATAATCGGCACTTTCAGCAAACACCACATTGGTCATGTTTTGCTGATCGTCAAACTTCCAGATGCTCACACCCGTGAGATTATCTTGCTCATCGGCACGAGCGATATAAATAAAGTCATTGCCGTCTTTCGCCCATACGCCGCGCCGTACCGACATCACATTGCCGCCTGATTTAGCGATGGCACGTAACTCACGCGCGGCTTTTTGCGCATCGGGCGCGCCCCATTGGCCCAGCACCATCACGATTAGCATCAAGGGAATCGCCGTTTTGAGCACCGACATGCCAATCTGCAGTTTAGAGATCCCCGCTGCCTGCATCACCACCAGCTCGGAGCTGGATGCCAGCATCCCCAAGCCAATCAAGGCGCCCAGCAATACGGCCATCGGGAAGAACATTTCAATATCACGCGGCATGCTCAATGCCACGTATAAAATCGCCTTGCCCATGGTGTAAGTACCATCTCCCACCGAGCGCAGCTGCTCAACAAATTTAATGATGGCTGATAATCCCACCAGTGTCGCCAAGCACAAGGAGGAGGTGCCAATCAGGGTGCGACCAATATACCAATCAAGAATGCGAAACATCAGGCAGATCCTTTTACGCTAGCTTTGAGTTTTCGCACCGGTAGCGAGTCCCAACCGGCAAGCACGACGGCCAATAACAAGGCGGCGACATTAACACTCCAAAGCCCAATTTGTGCCGGGAGATCGCCGTCTTCGACCGCTGATTTAGCCGCACTGATCGACAAAAAGTACGCCAAGTAAATCAAAATAGCGGGGAAGAGCTTGGCAAATCGTCCCTGACGCGGATTCACCGCCGACAATGGCACCACAATCATGGTCATCAATGGAATACACAGTACCAAGGAAATACGCCACTGTAGCTCAGCGCGTGCTTTCAAGCTCGACTCACCAAACAGCTGCAAGGTAGGCACCGCGTCCCAATCGCGGCTTTTCTCGCGCACCTCGCGTTGACCAATTAAGACCTGATAGTTCTCGTAGGTGGTCACGCCATAGTTAAGCTGGGTCGGCAGCCCCTCAGTACGGGTGCCATCGACCAAGTCCAGTACTTGGCGGCCATCGTCGAGCTCAGAAACATAGCCTTTATCCGCCACCACCACGTTGGGCAACAAGGAGTCACGCGGCACGGGCTGGGCAACAAATACCTGATTCAGGGTTTGGCCATCATCTTCAATATTATCAACAAAAATCACCGCCTCGCCCGAGGGGGCGCTTTGAAACTGTCCTTGCACCAGCAACTCAAGCCCTGATTTAGCTTCCAGCTGCTCCATGACTTCTAACTCTTGGTTATTGGCCCACGGTGTTAGCCAGAGTGCGTTAAAAGCGGCCACCGAGCCGGTAATGATGGCCAAGTAAAGCGCCGCGCGGATCAGAAACTCATTGCCGATCCCGGTGGCATTCATCACGGTGATCTCACTCTCAGCATACAGACGACCAAAAGTGATCAAGATCCCGATATACAAACTAAGCGGCAACATCAACATTGCCATGGACGGCATGTACAAACCCACTAAGGTAATAATTTGATCACTGGGGATCGATCCTTCTGTGGCATTGGCCAGCACACGGATGAACTTTTGGCTGAAAAAGACCAGAAATAACACAAATAAGACTGCAACTTGCGTCTTAACCGTCTCCCGGATCAAATATCGAACAATTATCAAAGCGAAGGCACCTATGGAAAACTTGTTTTTTTACTCGAATAACTATAGTTTCTGGTTTAATTAGTTGTTTTCTAATCTTTCGGCCATTTGTTGACCGCCGGCTAATCCGGGCGCATCTAGAGCGTTCAACAACATAGAGGCGGCATTATCCAACATTTGGTCTCAATTGTCTTTAGGATCTAGGAGTACAAATGGAGTTCAGTGTAAAGAGCGGTAGCCCCGAAAAGCAACGCAGTGCCTGTATTGTCGTCGGTGTGTTTGAGCCTCGCCGCCTCTCCCCAGTGGCCGAGCAGCTTGATAAAATCAGCGACGGCTACATCAGTGCCCTGCTGCGCCGCGGTGATCTGGAAGGTAAACCCGGCCAGGTGCTCCTGCTGCACCATGTCCCGAATGTCCTATCAGAGCGCGTATTGTTGGTCGGCTGCGGCAAAGAGCGTGAGCTCGGTGAACGTCAGTATAAAGAAATCATCAAGAAAACCATCAGCACCCTCAATGAAACCGGTTCAATGGAAGCGGTCTGCTTCTTAACCGAGCTGCATGTTAAAGGCCGTGACACTTATTGGAAGGTGCGCCAAGCGGTTGAAAGCACCAGAGACAGCCTGTACACCTTTAACCAATTCAAAAGCGTTAAGCCAGAAATTCGCCGCCCACTGCGCAAAATGGTGTTCAATGTGCCAACGCGTCGTGAGCTGAACCTGGGTGAGCGCGCCATCGCGCACGGTTTGGCGGTTGCCTCTGGTGTTAACGCCTGTAAAGACTTGGGTAACATGCCACCAAACGTGGCCAACCCGGCATACCTTGCCTCGCAAGCGCGTCGCCTTGCCGACGACTATGAAACGGTCACAACCCGTATCATCGGCGAGCAAGAAATGGAAAAACTGGGCATGCATTCGTACTTGGCGGTTGGCCGAGGCTCAAAAAATGAGTCGATGATGTCGATCATGGAGTACAAAAATAACCCTGACCCAGACGCCAAACCGATTGTATTGGTGGGTAAAGGCCTAACCTTTGACTCGGGCGGCATTTCTATCAAGCCTGGCGCCAACATGGACGAAATGAAGTACGACATGGGTGGCGCTGCCTCCGTGTTTGGGGTAATGCGCGCGCTGGCCGAGCTCAACCTACCGATTAACGTTGTTGGGGTGCTGGCAGGCTGCGAAAACATGCCAGACGGCCAAGCCTATCGTCCGGGTGATATTCTTACCACCATGTCAGGCCAGACAGTAGAAGTGCTCAACACCGACGCCGAAGGCCGCTTGGTACTGTGTGACGCCCTCACCTATGTCGAGCGTTATGAGCCAGAGTGTGTGATCGATGTGGCGACCTTAACGGGCGCGTGCATCATGGCCTTGAGCCACCACATCAGCGCCTTGATTGCCAACCAAAACCCATTGGCGCACGATATTATTAACGCCTCAGAGCAAGCCGGTGACCGAGCGTGGCGTCTGCCAATGACTGACGAGTTCCAAGAGCAGCTCGACAGCCCGTTTGCCGATATGGCCAATATTGGCGGTAAAGGTGGCGGCACCATCACCGCCGGGTGCTTCTTGTCACGCTTTGCCAAGAAATACAACTGGGCGCACCTGGATATCGCGGGTACCGCATGGAAAAGCGGCGGTAAAGAAAAAGGCTCAACCGGCCGCCCCGTGCCATTGTTGGTGCAATTCCTACTTAACCGCTCTGGCCTAGAAGTGGAAGAGTAACGAACACAAGGAGGCCAACCGGCCTCCTTTTTTTGTTCACGCTTTATTCAATACTGGTGTCAGTGCGCACAATCGGCTATGTTGTTGGGCTCGCGCTACCCGGACACCCTGCTTTTGGGACGGAGGCCGTTTCTCATATTTAGGAGCGTATATGCCCACCGCCACCTTTTATTTGCTATCGCCGACTGATTCAGCCGACGATACCGAACGCCCGGGGCTAACACCCGAACAGCAAGCGCGTGAAAGCAAAGACAGTGACACGCAACAACGTGACACACAAATCATAGTAGCAACCGCTATCGAATTGGCTTTTTACTACTATCAACAAGGGCAACGCATTTACCTGGCCGCGCACGACCAAGCCCAAGCGCATCAACTCGATGATCTACTGTGGCAACGTGACCCGGATGTATTTTTGCCCCATAACTTGGTCGGTGAAGGGCCGCGAGGCGGCGCACCGGTGGAAATAGGCTGGCCAGGCGTACGTCATACGGGTCATCGCAGCGTGCTTATCAATTTGGCGACAGAGCCATCAAATTTTGCGCCTTCGTTTGCACAAGTGGTAGACTTCGTCCCTTGCGATGAGACGCTCAAACAGCACGCGCGTCACCGATATAAAGCATACCGACTGGCAGGCCTGCAACTTCATACCCTGGCCATCGACCAATCGCCCAAACCTTGACGATCTTTCAAGAGCGCTATGGAAAAGACATATAATCCACAATCAATCGAAAAAGCGCTGTATCAGCGCTGGGAAGAGGCGGGCTATTTCCGACCTCATGGTGATACCAGCAAAGATGCATTCAGCATCATGATCCCGCCTCCAAACGTGACCGGTAGCCTGCATATGGGCCACGCGTTCCAGGATACCATTATGGATACCCTGACCCGTGCCGCACGGATGAAGGGCAAAAATACCCTATGGCAAGTGGGAACGGACCACGCCGGTATCGCGACGCAGATGGTCGTGGAGCGCAAGATCGCCGCCGAAGAAGGCAAAACCAAACACGATTACGGTCGTGAGGCCTTTGTTGACAAAATTTGGCAATGGAAAGGCGAATCTGGTGGCACCATTACCCAACAATTGCGCCGCTTAGGGGCCTCTGTCGACTGGGATCGCGAACGCTTCACCATGGATGAAGGCTTTTCCAATGCCGTCAAAGAAGTGTTTGTTCGCCTGCACCAAGAAGACTTGATTTACCGCGGTAAACGCCTGGTGAACTGGGATCCTAAGCTGCACACGGCCATTTCTGACTTAGAAGTGGAAAACAAAGACAAGAAAGGCCACATGTGGCATTTCCGTTATCCACTTGCTGATGGCGCCCAAACCGCCGAAGGCAAAGACTACATCGTGGTGGCCACCACTCGCCCAGAAACCATGCTGGGCGATACCGGTGTTGCGGTCAACCCAGAAGACCCGCGCTATAAAGACCTGATTGGCAAGCACGTATTGCTGCCTGTGGTCAATCGTCGCATCCCAATTGTGGGCGATGAGCACGCCGACATGGAAAAAGGCACCGGCTGTGTGAAAATCACCCCTGCGCACGACTTTAACGACTACGAAGTCGGCCAGCGCCACCAGCTACCGATGATCAACATCCTGACCTTGAACGCCGACATTCGCGATCAGGCTGAAGTATTTGACCATAAAGGCCAGCCAAGTGATGCGTTCGATAGTGCCCTGCCAGAAAACTACCAAGGCCTGGAGCGTTTTGCCGCACGTAAAGCGATCGTGGCCGAATTTGATGCGCTGGGCTTATTGGATGAAATTAAAGATCACGATCTGACCGTGCCGTATGGCGATCGCGGCGGCGTAGTGATTGAGCCAATGCTGACCGACCAGTGGTATGTGCGCACCGCGCCATTAGCAGAGCCGGCGGTAAAAGCTGTTGAAGACGGCGATATCCAATTTGTGCCTAAGCAGTACGAGAACATGTACTTCGCGTGGATGCGTGATGTGCAAGATTGGTGTATTTCACGTCAGCTTTGGTGGGGTCACCGCATTCCTGCGTGGTACGACGATCAAGGCAATGTCTATGTGGGCCGTGACGAAGACGAAGTGCGTCGCGATAACCAGATTGGCGACGACGTCGCGCTACGCCAAGACGAAGACGTGTTGGATACTTGGTTCTCCTCCGCGCTTTGGACGTTCGGCACCCTAGGCTGGCCAGAAAATACCGATGCACTGAAAACCTTCCACCCCACCGATGTGTTGGTATCAGGCTTTGATATCATTTTCTTCTGGGTGGCGCGCATGATCATGATGACCATGCACTTCATCAAAGATGAAAACGGCAAGCCACAAGTGCCGTTTAAGACCATTTACATGACCGGTCTTATCCGCGATGAAAGTGGCGCCAAGATGTCAAAATCCAAGGGTAACGTACTCGACCCGCTCGATATGATTGACGGCATCAGTGTTGATGACTTGGTTGCCAAGCGCACCGGCAACATGATGCAGCCGAAGCTGGCAGAAAAGATTGAAAAGGCGACCCGTAAAACCTTCGAGAATGGCATCGAAGCCCACGGCACCGACGCACTGCGCTTTACCCTCGCGGCATTGGCCTCAACCGGCCGTGACATCAACTGGGATATGAAGCGCCTTGAAGGGTATCGCAACTTCTGTAACAAGCTGTGGAACGCCAGCCGTTACGTGCTGATGAACACCGAAGAGCAAGATTGCGGCATGAGCGGCGGCGAGATGCAATTCTCACTGGCCGATCAGTGGATCGAGTCTCAGTTCCAGCAAGCGGCGAAAGACTTCAATACTCACCTCGACAACTATCGTCTCGATATGGCGGCCGGTGTCTTGTATGAGTTTATCTGGCACCAGTTCTGTGACTGGTACTTAGAGCTCACCAAGCCCGTACTGTGGAAAGGTGACGACGCACAGCAACGTGCGACCCGTTACACCCTGATCACCGTCTTGGAAAAAACCTTGCGTCTAGCGCACCCTGTGATCCCTTACATCACGGAAGCGATTTGGCAGAGCGTCAAACCACTGGTTGACGGTGTCGACGGCGACACCATTATGAACCAGCCGTTGCCGCAATTTGATGCCAGCCGTGTTAACGCGCAAGCCTCAGAAGACATTGAGTGGGTGAAGCAGTTTATTGTCAGCATCCGTAACCTGCGCGCAGAATACGACATTGCGCCAAGCCAGCCGCTTGAAGTGATGCTAAAAGCCGCGGATAGCCGTGATGCTGAGCGTGCCACCCGCAACCGCACCACCTTGAATGCCTTGGCAAAACTCGGCAACTTCACCGTGCTTGACGGTAGCGAAACCTTGCCTGCGTGTGCCTCTGCGTTGGTCGGCAGCTCGGAGATCTTGATCCCGATGGCGGGCTTGATTGATAAAGACGCCGAGTTAGCACGTCTGGATAAAGAAATCGCCAGAGTCGAAGGTGAAATCAAGCGTGTTGAAGGCAAGCTGGGCAACGAAAGTTTCGTCGCCAAAGCACCTGAAGCCGTGGTGGCGAAAGAGCGTGAAAAGCTCGACGGCTACCGTGAGAGCCTCACCAAGCTTGGCGAGCAAAAAGCGACGATCGCCGCGCTATAATCCTCGGCTCACTCAGCCTATCAAGCCACACCGCTCGGTGTGGCTTTTTTTATATCCCACCTCAGCGCAACCTTGGCTTGGTCAGCTTTTAAACGCTTGTTATCCCTAGCACTGATCGCCGTTGATAGCTCTGCTCTATGTAAAAGATAGTGAGAACCGTTTTTATTTATCGACAAAGACACGACATACTGTCAGTGTTGATTAAACGCGTGTTGCCAATAAGGAGCTACACCATGAAGAAGACACTCAGTTTTGCGGCTATCCACTTTTCTATCGCCTTTACCGTGGCCTATGTGCTAACCGGCGATATCATCATTGGCAGCCTGATTGCGATGACCGAGCCCACCGTCAATACTGGCGCGTTTTATCTTCATGAAAAACTCTGGCAGCTTAGCCGCCAAGCGCGCCCAGCGGTCAAAACGGCCAGCTTTGCGGTGATACACTTTAACGTTGCCTTTTTGGTGGGCTATTTAATCAGTGGCGATTGGCTAGTCGGTGGCGCACTGGCGCTGGTTGAGCCGAGCATCAACACCTTGGCGTACTTCTTCCATGAAAAGGTGTGGCAGCGTCGCCATGCGGTAAAACCGGCACCGCTTCACTTGGGGCATCATCATTAAAAAAACCACCGGCACGCTGAAGGTGCCGATGGTTTTTTATTGTTTACGCTTGCTCACGAGCATTTAACGCGCGTTTTCAATCGCCTCAATCCGCGCTTTCATGCCAGGGTGCGTACTTAACCACTCTAGCTGTTTACCCGTATTATTTGCCTCACCGAGCCGCTCAAACATCACCTTCATCACATTCGCATTCCCATAGATAGCCGTCATATGTTGCTGGGCATACGCATCGGCTTCTCGCTCATCGTCGCGTGAGTAGCCTTGCGTCAGCAAAAACACGCCACCTCCCAATAAGTTGTCAGCTAACCCCGTGCTTTCACCGGTTAGCAAGGCAACGGTGGTCGAGATCAGGGCGGCACGCACCAGGGACTTCAGCGAGTGTTGGTATGCCAAATGCCCCACCTCGTGCAACAAGATGCTATTCAGTTGTGCGGGGGTATCCGCTAACGCGACAAGCGCATCGGTCACAATAATAGTGCCATCAGAGAGTGCTAACGCATTCGCAGTGCCTTCCCACTGCCGAAACTCGAGCCTTGGCTCAACAGGAAGCGTCGGCAACTGCCCGACCAAAGCGTCAAACTGTTGCTGCACCTGCACCTGCGTTGCCTGACTCAACTCAGTCGGCGCTAGCATATGCTCATCCAAGGTCTCCTGAGTTTGCTGACCAATCTGGCGGGAGACCTCATCAGGCACCCAGGGCACCAAGCTACGACTCAGAGCAGGCAAACCATGGCTAAACAGCAGCACCACCAATAACACTACCACCAGCAAGCTTGCCAGAATCGCTAACTTGTGCTGCTCCAACCAATGCAACCACTTTCCGCGCCGCGAAGGTCCAAGCGCAGTGGCCAGAGACTGACTCTCATCAGGGATGAATGTTTGCCCGTCAGGAAAGGTCAGTACCAATGGCAGATTCCCCACCGGTACCGACACATCCATGTCTACAAGTGGCCAAGCATGTTCACCCTGCTCAGTGGTGATATACACATGGCGATCAGCCAGCGTTAGCTCAGCATCGAGCTTTGTCGCACTGTGGGGAGGGTGATAGATGCCTCGCCAACTCATCCAATACCTACACCTAAATCAAAGGCATTAGCCACCTCGTCAGCCACGGCATTGTTATTGGTCACCGCCTCGCCTTCAGCGTGCAGCTGAGACAAATCACCGATAACAAAGGTCACATTGGCAAGATAGGCCGCAGTGCGCACTTTTACCCATGGTGTGGCAATACCAATGGTGACAATCAGCAACGCCAAGTTCGTCATCAGTAAGTACAAAAGCCCCCCCACTGTCATGCGAGACGCCAATTGATAAGCAGGGCTATCGCCGACTTCGACTTGACCAAAGAGATAGTTGCGGATCCTAGTACGAATAAAAGCGTTAATAATGATGACCGTCAGCGCTAAGAATAGGTAGGCCCCGATGATTAGTAACTGGAAGCTGCCGCTGCTTGGCGATGTGAAGGCACTGACATCGGTTCCCATCACAATGGCCACTGCGATCCCAGCCACCGCCGAAAGGCCAAACCAAATAAGGCCGGCTTGCAGATAGGTTTTGGCAAATATTTTCCAGCTTACCTCAGCCTTAAATTTTTGATTTCCATAGGTAGAGTGATTGAGGTAATAACGTGCGACTTGCGAGGCAATCCATGCATAAGACAAAAAGCCAACCACAATGGCAAGTAAAAGGAGTGTGATGCCAAAGCCAAAATGGCCACCAGTCAGTTGCGAGCCGCCAAAGAACGACACCACGCCTATGCTGAGGTAGCACAATACCGGCAGCCCCAAGAAAACCAGGTACGCGGTTGACAGTTTGCCCGTAAAGTCGAACCGAACATTACGGTAGCTGGTCATTCTGGCATCAAAGCGCATATTGTTGCGAATTAACCAGGGCATCAAGGCTACCCCTATCGCTAGCAAAGCCAGTGATGCAATGGGGAAAAGCTGATTAGCAATCACCCAAACCAATACACACACCGCTGCGATAATCCGGCCAATCAAAATTTGTTTAGGTAAGGCGTGATAACCAAAACGATCGCCCGCAATGTCTGTATTACCGTAAAAATATTGATTGGTTCGTACTTTTGCCCATGCCGAGTAAATCCCCAAAGTCACACAAGACAACAATATATTTACAATCCATATGCCGAAGAACTCTTTCCCCTGACCATGAAATTTAACCTGATTTTCCATTCACTTATCTCTTAATCAATAATAAATGCTAATTAACATTACAACGTCCAAAAAACCGGCAGGAATTATGGCACAAGCTTGAGTGTTTTGGTTAAAAAAATAGACAGAAATACAACCAATATCCCGCAACGGGGGGAGAACAAGAGAGCACTGAAAAAATAACACAAGGCAATCTTAAGAATGAGGCGGAATAATAAAAGACGACCATAAACGCATCTTGCTGCGGCGGCACTCAGTTGTGAAAAGCCATCTGGTGAGGTAATTTATTGATACATATATAATTCGGAGTGTATTCATGGCCCAGGATAGGCCCCAAGACTTACACGAGCCAAGCTCACACGCACCTTTAACCGTGCGTTTAATGACACCAAACGATAACCCTGCGATTGCCGATGTGATTCGTCGCGTCTCTGCCGAGCATGGTCTCAGTGCCGATGCCGGGTTTAGCGTCGCTGATCCCACCCTTGACTGCCTTAGCGAGCAATATACGCACCCGCAAGCGGCCTATTGGGTGATTGAAGCCGATGGGGAGATCCTCGGCGGTGGCGGTATTGCCCCTTTGCCTGGACACGATAGCGTGTGCGAGCTACAAAAAATGTATTTTTTGCCAGCACTGCGAGGTAAAGGGATGGCGAAACAATTAGCGATTCAGGCGATGGAAACAGCGCGTGCATGGGGCTATCAACGCTGTTATCTCGAGACCACCGCCAACCTCACCGCCGCCATTGCCTTGTATCAATCACTCGGCTTTACCCCGTGTGCGCGCATGGGCAACACCGGTCACGATAGCTGTGAAGTCACCATGATAAAGACGCTCTAACCCCACTAGGCACAAAAAAAGCCACGTTAACGTGGCTTTAATCAGTATGTTTTATTCGGCGATCGCGCGTTACTCGCTCTCGGGAGCGTCGTCTTCATCCGATTCGAAGTAAGTGCCCCAGCCGTCGTAATCAATGTTGTGCTTATCCGCTAACGCCACCAACTTTTCAACTTGCTCATCAATGCGCTCAGCATTCAAGGCCGTTTCCATCACTGCATCAAAGCAAACAATAGTGCCGCCCTCTTCCAGCTCAAGCTCTTCAGCCTCGGCCACTTCAAAGCCCATTTTAAAGGCTTCTACCGCCGCATCTTCCAGCGCTTCAAAGGTATCGGCACACAGGTGGTGCTCAATGGTATACAGCGCATCAGGATCACTGCCATCGGCGAGAAGCTCCTCGATGATCATCCGCGTTTCTTGGTGTTGTTGTTCGATAAGTTCAGCCTGTGACATAGACGCGACTCCAGAAAATGAATACGGGCGCAATATGGCACGGTTTAGCAAAAAATGCCACGTTCCATCATAGTGTCACTGATGAGAAAACCGCCAAGTTAATGAAATTTCTGTGACCTTGCTAGTCCGGCGAGATTGTTAGTGATTTGTAACATTGACCTCCCCCGAGAAGGTTGTCATTATTCGAGCATCCAAGGAGGAGATGAGACACGCCCACCCTGTGCAAACGGCCTGCATTCCCACCTAACCGGTGAGTACACCTCCCGTGTGTGCAAAGCGCTGTTTGTCTCATTACCTGGCCCGTATTAAGGAAAAAGAGGACCTACCATGAGTGAGTTTTACGTTGGATCCGAAGTTGGGCAACTGAAGCGTGTGCTGCTTCACCGCCCTGAACGAGCGTTGAACCACCTGACGCCATCTAACTGCCATGAACTGCTGTTTGATGATGTATTGGCCGTTGAGCGCGCAGGCGAAGAGCATGATATGTTCGCCCGCACACTGACCGACCAAGGCGTACACGTTTACCTACTTCACGATTTACTGGTCGAAACCCTCGCGGTGCCAGAAGCCAAGCAATGGCTGCTCGACACCCAACTCAATCAATATCGTCTCGGTTATCAGTTCGCCAGTGATGTACGCGCTTATATGGCGGACATTGACCACAACACCCTCGCTGACATTCTACTTGGCGGTTTAAGCTATATCGACTTGCCCGTGCAATCATCCTCGATGATGCAGGCCATGCATGATAAGACCGACTTTGTAATTGAGCCGCTGCCTAACCACCTATTTACCCGCGACACCTCGTGCTGGGTGTATGGCGGCGTATCACTCAACCCCATGGCCAAATCGGCGCGCCAACGTGAAACCAACCACCTACGTGCCATTTACCGCTGGCACCCTGAATTTGCCGATAGCCCGTTTATTAATTACCTCGGCGATGAAGTACGTGACTACGACAACGCCATGATTGAAGGCGGCGATGTGCTGGTTATTGGCCGCGGCGCGGTATTAATTGGCATGTCCGAGCGCACCACCCCACAAGGGGTTGAGCAGCTGGCACGCAGCCTGCTGTTTAGTGGCCAAGCCAAAGAAGTGATTGCCGTGCAACTGCCGAAAAACCGCTCGTGCATGCACCTAGATACGGTGATGACCCACATGGACGTGCATACCTTCTCGGTTTACCCCACTGTGATGCGCCCCGACTTGCCATGCTGGCGCCTAACCCGCAAAGGCGAAGATAGCCTTAACGTGGAAGCGCAGTCTTGCTACCTCACCGCGATTGAAAAAGCGCTCGACGTTGGCCCGCTGAACATCATTACCACCGGCGGTGACAGCTATGCTGCCGAGCGCGAACAATGGAACGATGCCAACAACGTGCTCACGGTCAAACCTGGGGTGGTGATTGGTTATGAAGGCAACACCTACACCAACGAGAAATACGACAAAGCCGGAATCAAGGTGCTCTCGATCCCGGGTGACCAACTAGGTCGTGGCCGCGGTGGCGCGCGCTGTATGAGCTGCCCACTCGAACGCGACGGCATTTAACCTCACGCCTTTTCGCTTTAACGCCCGGCCACTTGGCCGGGCGTTTTTTTGCTACTCGCACACTTTGGTACCAAAAGTGACTAATTTCATGCCGCAGTTGCGCCTTTTTTATGAACTCGGCTCACATCACATTATTTTCTAAATAGCATTATTTCTCATTTACGTCGCATGATGGCCTTAGTCAGCATCCGCTGGCGTCAGTTGGAAACACAACAAAAAGGAAACGCGATGAAGAAAAATACGCTCATTGCCCTATTATTGGCTGGCATCACCCAAGCTTTGACTCCCGCTTTTGCGGCCAATGCCGATAATTCAGTGGTTGATATAAAACGCGACACCGCCAAACAACTGAGTCAAGATTATGCGCTATTAGCGCCTGTGCTCCACCGTAGCATTAATGCCTATGGCCTGAATGCGTCGCTACAAAGTCTCACCCAAACGCGTGCACATCAGCTTAATGATCAACTGCGCGCGGCCGACCGCGCCTTGCGAGAGGCACAAGGGGTCGAAGAGGTCGCCGAACAGTTGCTTGAAGTGCGTCTGGCAGACCCCAGCATGCTCGCACGCTGGCAAGCTGGCCAAGCGCCACTGTTTGCCTTTGAGCCAGCAGGCGATGATAAAACCTGGACCCAGATTGAAGCCTACGACACCAACGGCAAGGTACACTGGCTAGACGTTCATCAGTTGCCTGACCGTCCTATTTTGGTAGTGGATGCCAATGGTGAAGCCTCACTTAAAGCTGGCCTAGAAGTGATGCGCCGCACCCTGGCCGAGCAAGCCCCAGCGTCCCGCATGCGTCGTCACGCGCCAATGATGGCACAAGGACCAGCCGAGCCCATTGACACCACAGTGCTCAAATCAATCCGCCTTGAAGACGACCAAGAGCCTTGGATCTCCGGCGCGGCCGAGATATACGCGATTGTCACCGGCGTGAATCCTAGCCGTGACGAACCAACGCTCGACATTGTCGATATGCCCTATTTGGATTACGACCAAACCACCTATCACCCTAATCAAGTGATGATCCACTGGGAGCGTTATCGCTGGGGCGCGGCGGACGTGATCTTGATGGAGCAAGACGACGGCACCAACTACAAAGAATTGGCCTTGAAACTTAACGAGGTGGCGAGCGACATCATTGCCGCCATTCCAGATTTAGAGGTGCAAGCCTATGGCGTGATCACCAAGATCACCGGCAAAATCATTGAAGCCATCCCCGACGGCTGGCTCACCAACGATGATGACTTTGTGGACGTGTACTACACCCTACTCAAAGACCGCGAATACCGCGACCACCCCAGCGCCGGCGGCAACACCATCGCCACCTGGCAACCACTGACCATTGAACCGACAGAATAATCTTGGACTGGGGATAGAAAGCCAAAACGCAGCCATAGGGCTGCGTTCAGATTGCTGACGAACCCCGCCTTTTTAGGCGGGGTTCTTTTTGATAAGCGGCCGTAGGCCGCGATCGCGATATTTTTTGTTAGAGAGTGGTCGCTACCGACCAACGCCCAAATTGGCGGATAGAAGCCAATTTGCCTTATATCCGCCATGTTAAAGCCGCATTTTCTTAGATAGCTCACCACTAACGCTATCTTCNTCAGATTGCTGACGAACCCCGCCTTTTTAGGCGGGGTTCTTTTTGATAAGCGGCCGTAGGCCGCGATCGCGATATTTTTTGTTAGAGAGTGGTCGCTACCGACCAACGCCCAAATTGGCGGATAGAAGCCAATTTGCCTTATATCCGCCATGTTAAAGCCGCATTTTCTTAGATAGCTCACCACTAACGCTATCTTCTTGATGTTTTGAGCAGCCGCCGCCAGCCAGCATTGCATTTGCACATTTGCAAGCCCTCGGAAGCGTGCGTAGCGATGTCCATGATGCTGCTTAGCGTCGGCGAAGCTTCGCTCCACAGTCTCACTTCGTCGCTTGTATATCTTTTTGCCATAACGAGACAGTCGCATTTCATTAGCACGCTCTACTGCATCAGTGTAAAGATGACGCGTGATGACCTTTTGCATGGTCTTACTTTGCGTACAGTCGTTTCTAACCGGACAGAACGCACACTGCTTTGGGTCTGAGTGATAAGTACGATAGCCGGCTCTTGTGGTTGTTTTATAGATAAGCGTTTGCCCTTTGGGGCAGCGATATGTGTCGGTTTTCTTATCGTATGTGAAGTGTTTTTTCTTGAACGTATTCTTCGTTCGAGAAGGGCGACGATAGCCGAACACGCCAAGAATGCTGCGACGCTCTAAGGATTCGGCAATCGGTGCCGTGAAGTAGCCAGCATCGATGCCCACGGCGATAGGATTGAGGTTAAATTGCGCGAGTGTGTGGTCAAGGCGACGGATATACGGTTGTGAGTCGTTGACATTCCCTGGGGTTGTATACGTATCAACGATGATACCGTGCTTGCCATCAACGGTCCTATGGTCAAGATAGAAGAAGCCTTGGGGCTTATTATCTCTGGTCATAAAGCCACTTTCAGGGTCAGTCGTACTCACTTTTGTGTTTTTGACGTCCGTCTTTAATGGCGCGTCCTTGAGCGGCGTTTTTCCTTCTGCTTTGCGGTCACTGACGATGTCTTCATCCAACATCTCTAGGTAAGCGCCGGCGCTCACCGGGCGCAGTTTATTCACATGCTTATTTTTGTTCGCACTGGCTTTAAGGTGCGTGCTGTCGGTGTACAGCTCTTGCCCTGCGACTAAGCCCTTCTCCATAGCTTGAACCACAATATGGTTGAATATGCGTTCGAAGACATCCGTGCCATTAAAGCGACGAATACGATTTTGGCTCAGCGTAGACGCATGGATGACCTTCTCTGTCAGCGACATACGCAAGAACCAACGATAAGCAACGTTAACTTCAATTTCTTTAACAAGCTGACGCTCGCTTTTGATGCCGAAGAGATAGCCAAGCAGGATAATTTTAAACAGGCGAACGGGATCAATCGGTGGTCGGCCATTGTCTTTGCAATAAAGGTGGGCGACTTCATCTCGAATAAACTCGAAGTCGATGGCACGGTCGATTTTACGAACAAGATGGTCTTTGGGAACAAGTTGTTCCATCGTCACCATTTCAAGTTCATATTGGTGTGGAGAAGGTTCTTGAAGCATACCGGAGCATCCCTATTGCGACACTCCTATTAGATCAAAGGTCTAGCTCGAAAGCTAGACCTTTGTCAGCAGTCTGA
>NZ_MUFB01000010.1 GCF_001996005.1 Salinivibrio siamensis
ATTTAGAAAAGTCTAATTATATTTAAAATTTAGAAAAGTCTAATTATATTTAAACTAAATTAGAATTGACTAAATAAAATGGCGCGCTAAGCTATGAGTATTGGCGAGAAAGGAGTAGGCGATGGCAGAGTCAAGCGTGCCGTTTGAGACAGAAAGCATACCTGACATGGACATTGTTGCCATGCGTGAGCAAGCGTCTTTGGTGGCGACCATGTTGAAAGTGATGGCCCATCCTGAGCGCTTAATTGTGCTGTGCCAGCTTTTGGCCGGAGAGCGCTCCGTGGGGCAATTGCTGCAAGGGTCGTCGCTCAGTCAGTCGGCGTTTTCCCAGCACCTTAGCGTGTTAAAGCGGCATCAACTGGTTAAGGTGCGCAAGTCATCCCAGCAGGTGTTTTATCAGCTCAATGATCCCTACGTCGCGGCGATTATCGCCACCTTGCAGCGGCTCTATTGTGCCTGATGTGTCTGAATCTTAGAGATCAGCACACATTCATTGCCCGTCGATGCACTAAGTTAATTAACATTCAGCCATTTTACCTATCGTTTTCTTGTCGTTACTGACATCAGCCAAAGGATCGAATATGCGAGATGCCCAGCCACAAGGTCAGCTGATCACCCGAGTAATGAATAGCTTCTTCCCGCCTATCCTCATCGTGCTCGCACTGCTGGTCGGGGCGGCGGCGCTGTGGCTTACACCCAAAGAAGAAGATCCGCAAATCGTGGTGCCAATGGCAGATGTGGTGGTACAAGCGCCCGGTTTGAGTGCGCCACAAGTGGCAAAGCAGGTGACGCAGCCTCTGGAGAAAAAAGTCAGTCAAATTGATGGGGTGGAGTATGTGTATTCCACCACCCAAGCAGGCTCCGCGTTGGTCACGGTGCGCTTTTACGTGGGTGAAGATCGCGAGGCAGCCTTGGTGAAGCTTTATAACAAGCTGTACGCCAATCAAGATGCGATCCCAGCCGCGGTGAGCGAATGGGCAATCAAGCCGGTGGAAATTGATGATGTGCCGATTGTGATTGCGGCACTGCGTAGCGAAAACCCTGACCAGCTCGACCATTATGCGCTGCGACGCATTGCCGAGCAGGCGACCTTGGATCTTAAAGCCCTTCCCGAAACCAATGCGGTGAAGGTGGTAGGTGGTGTGCCGCGGCAGGTATTGGTCACGCTCGATCCTGCGGCTATGGCTAGCTATCAAATCAGCGTGTCCGATCTCACCAATGCCTTCTCATTAAGCCATCAAAAGCGCGATGTCGGGGATATTCAGCATCAGGGTGAGCGCTATGTATTAAAAACCGGCCAGTGGTATCAAAGCCTTGACGAGATACGCCATTTAGTGGTGGCGGTGGTTAATGGCAAACCTGTGTACCTGCAGGATGTAGCCGAATTATCCGACGGCGCGCAAGAGTCCACCACAGATACCTGGATCCAATCGACCGATGATAGCCAGCCGCATCCAGCAGTGTTTCTCTCGGTGGCCAAGCAAAAAGGTTCGAACGCGGTGAGCGTGGCCGAGGATATCACCGCCACGCTCAATCATCTGGTCGCCACACAATTTCCCGAGGGCGTGAGCGTCGAGATCATTCGCAATTACGGCCAAACCGCCGATGCCAAAGTAAAAAACTTGGTATCCAGCCTCGGTATTGCGGTGCTCACCGTGGTGGTCTTTGTTGGTTTATTCTTAAACTGGCGCAGTGCCTTAGTGGTGGCGATTGCTATCCCAATCAGTTATGGCGCGGCATTAGGGCTGGATTTAGCCTTTGGCTACTCAATTAACCGCGTCACCTTGTTTGCGTTAATCTTGGCGCTAGGGCTGATTGTCGATGATCCGATTGCCAGTATCGACAACATTGAACGGCACCTGACCCATGATAATAAGCCCCGTGGACGCACGATTGTGCTGGCGATGTTGGAAATCAAACGCGCATTGATCATGTCGACCGTGGCGATTGTGATTGTGTTCACCCCGATGTTTTTTATCACCGGCATGATGGGGCCATATATGGCACCGCTGGCATTCAATGTGCCGGTCAGTGTGGTGATCAGTACCTTGGTGGCGTTTTTAGTCACCCCTTGGCTCGCCAAAAAAATTGTCCGCGCCTCCAATAAAGGTGATGACTATCGCATAGAGACCACGCCGCTGTACCGTGGCTACCGACGCGTGTTGCTGCCATTGCTCGAGAGTAATCGTCGCGCCAAAGCGTTTTTATGGCTAGTGGGCGTGTTGTTCGTCATCGCCGCTCTGCTGCCTGCTTTGCGTCTCGTGCCACTCAAACTCTTGCCGTATGACAATAAAAACGAGTTTCAGGTGGTACTGGATTTGCCGGAAACCGCCAATCATGTTGATACCTCCAACGTGCTGCGAGAAATGAACCGTTATCTACAAACGCAAGCCGAGGTGGTGTCGGTATCCGGCTTTGCCGGGCTCGCCTCACCGATGGATTTTAATGGCATGGTGCGACATTACTTTACTCGCCAAGCGCCTTACCAGGGTGAACTGCGTGTGGTGCTGGTGGATAAGCACCGGCGCACGTTGCAATCGCATGGCTTGGTCACGCGCATGCGTGATGAATTAGAAGCCATTGCAGCAAATTATGATGCCGAGGTGCAATTAGTGGAAATGCCGCCGGGGCCGCCGGTGCTGGCAACCATTGTCGCGGAAGTGTATGGCTCACCAAGCACGCCGTATTCAACCCTGCAAGCGCAAGCGACGCAGGTGGCCGAGCGATTAAAGCGTGAAGCCTTGGTGTCAGAAGTGAGCACCAGTATTCAAGGGTCTTTATCGAGCTGGCAGTTTGTGGTGGACCAAGAAAAAGCCGCCTTGTCGGGTATTGCCGTGGCCGACATCAACCAAGCGCTCAGGGCCGCGAACCAAGGGGTCACGCTGGCCCATTTAGCGGATGCCGATGAAATGGATCCCTTGCCCGTGAGGCTGCAACTTGCGCCAGATGCGCGTGATCAACTTGATGCGCTGCTTGCACTGCACGTACGCGGTCGGGCTGGGGTGGCTAAACAATCGATTCAAGGTGCCTTGGTGGATGCGCCGCAGCCGCTGGTCGCCTTGAGTGAGCTCGGTCATTTTACGCGGCAACCGGTTGATCAGCCCATCTATCATAAAAATTTGCGCCCCGTCGTGTATGTGTACGCCGAACCCACTGGACGCGTGCCGGGCGAAGTAGTCGCCGATGTGATGGCCGACTTTAATCAACCTGAATCGGATAGTGCTCGCCCGCTATCAGCGCGTAGTTATCTGGATAATGGCGGGGGTGATGGCTGGCAAGTTGATGAGGGTATCGAGGTGGTATGGAGTGGTGAAGGAGAGTGGAAGATCACCATTGATGTCTTCCGCGATCTGGGGATTGCCTATGGTGCGGCACTGCTGGGCGTCTTTATTGTGATGCTGATACAAACTGGGCTACCGGCGGTATCGGGCATTATTATGCTCGCGATCCCGCTGACCGTGATTGGCATCATGCCGGGTTTTTGGTTGCTCAATGGCTTAAGCGGTGAGATCAACGGCTACCCAAACCCGGCGCTATTCACCGCCACCGCGATGATTGGCATGATTGCATTGGCAGGGATTGTGGTGCGTAACTCACTGGTGTTAATTGAATTTATTCAACAGTCACTTGCACAAGGCATGGCGCTGAGTGAAGCCCTAGTACAAGCGGGCGCAGTGCGAATGCGGCCTATTTTGCTCACTGCCGGCACCACCTTATTGGGGAATGTGATTATCACCCTCGACCCTATTTTCAATGGCTTAGCGTGGGCAATTATTTTCGGCATTGCCGCGTCTACCGTGTTTACCTTGCTGGTTGTGCCTGTGGTGTACAACCTTGCGTATCAACATCACCCGACCCATGGCTTATCAGTAGAAGGAGAGGATGCATGAAGGCAAAAAAAGGCTTACTCGCACTGGTGCTAGGCACTGGGTTATTGGTGTTATTTTTGGCGATGGCTGGCGCCTTTACCGAGAAAGTGGCGTCAGAATCGCCCCCCAAACCTGTCGCAAGCGATATGAAAACGCTAACACTGGAAGCGGTCGAACAGCCGCAAACGCGTACCTTCTCGGGTAAGCTAGTGGCACGACAAAACGCCACGCTGGCAGCGCGGATGACGGCCACCGTCGCGGAAGTGTTGGTTGATGTCGGTGACCGCGTTGAGCAAGGCGATGTATTACTGCGTTTAGATAATGCCGACCTCAGTGCCAAAGTTCGCCAAGTGCAACAAGCCTTGGCCTCGGCGCAATCGCAATTGAATACCGCGCGCAGTGACTACCGCCGAATGGAGACCTTGTTGGCGAAAAAGCTGGTGCCTCAATCTCAGTTTGATGAAGCGGAAAACCGCTTAAAAACGGCGCAGTCTGATTATCGCCGCGCCCTTGCTGCGGTGGACGAGGCAGAAACCCAATTTGGTTTTAGTCTGGTGCGAGCGCCTTTCTCAGGCGTGATCACGGAAAAGATCATCAACCAAGGTGATACGGCAACACCGGGCGCGGCGATGTTATCGCTGTATAACCCTGCCAGTATTGAAGCGGCGGTGAATATGGCTGAGTCTGCTTTGCCTTTTGTGGCGATTGGCCAATCGTTAACGGTTGAATTGCCCACCTATGATAAAACGCTGATAGGTATGGTGCGCACGATGACGCCCGCCGCCGATGCGAGCTCACGTAGTTATCGTGTCGTGGTGACACTGCCTCATTCGGATCCTAACGATAGCTTGCTGCCAGGCATGTTTGCAAAAGTGACCGTGTCACAAAAGTCCGAACCTGTGCTTTACTTACCGAGCAATGCGTATTATCAAATTGGACAACTTAACTATGTGAAGGTGCTCGATGCGGGTGAGGTGAGCACACGGCTGGTATCGCTCACACAGCAAGGACGCGTACGTAAGGGGTTAAAGCCTGGCGAGGTGGTTATATTGAATCCGTAAAAATGCAGTGATTCAGGTCGCATTATGGAGAATATCGTCAATACTTAAGGTGAGTTTTCCTAAAAGGAGTTCACTATGAAAATAGCGACACTTTCTGCAACCGCAATCGCCGCGACAGCACTCACTGGTTCCCTACTATCTGGGCCAGCGCTCGCTTTAGAGACATCATCACTCAAAGCCTGTGGAGACGGTGCTGGTTGGCCACCATATACCTTTGAAAAAGGCGGACAAGTGCAAGGGTATGATGTTGACGTCCTTGACGCGATATTCGGCAAAGAAGGGGTCGATGTTTCGGTCGAATTGCCTCCTTGGAAACGTTGTGTACTGCAAACGAAGGCCGGCAACTATGATATCGCCCTCAGTGCTTCGTACAGCGAAGAACGGGATAAAAATTATCTTCTTACTGATTATTACTATACGTTACAGCCTAGCTATATTTATTCGACAAGCCAACATCCTAATGGCTTGAATATAAACTCAGTGGACGATTTAAACGGCCTAAGAATGTGTGGCTTACTTGGCTATAATTATACCGGTTTTGGTGTTGACGACAGTAAAGTCAGAAAATCAGCAAAAAGTTTCGAACAGCTCGTGCAAAAAACGGAAGCAGGACGCTGTGATGTCTTCTTGGCGCGTTACGAAATATTGGCTGGATTTAAAGTTTCCCAAGGGACTGATTATCTCGCCGGTGGTATGAAAGCTGAGCCTATTCCGGGCAACAGTGGGGATAAGTTCCACATGATGATCTCGCGTGAGCATCCAGAAGCCATGGAAATAAAAGCCACGCTGGATGCCGGGTTTGAGTCAATGCGTAACGCCGGTGAATTACAGTCTATTCTCGATACTTATATTAAATAAATGGTTATTAAAAAATAAAAAAAAGAGGTGATGCGTCACCTCTTTTTTATTGTTGATAAACATTGTAGTAGAAAGACCAACAGACAGTCGTTTTAATAGTTGGGTGTAAACCCAGTCTATAGCATGAAAAAATGGGTTGTGCTCTCTTTCAATCAACCGATGGCGTTAATGGATAGTCCGGATGTGTTTTTCTCTGATTTTGCTTTGTACATATCTTGATCTGCCGAGGCCATCAGTTCATCTAGATCACGAGGGGACCGATGGTTAAAGAGGACACAGCCAATACTGAGCGATGGGTAGATATGATAGCGCTGCCATCGACATGCGGAGGCCTCGACCGTTTCTTTTAGGCTTTTTAGCACTTTGTTGACATCGCTAGGGTGTACATCTCGCAATACAACAATAAACTCGTCACCGCCCATTCTTGCGACCAAGTCTGATGAGCGGGTGCTTTGGTTTAGCGCTGAGGCTACATGGCTAAGCAATGCATCGCCAGCTTCATGACCGTATGCGTCGTTAACCTTCTTAAAATCATTTAAGTCGATATTGAGCAGCGCAAAGGACTCTTTTTTCTCTTGTGTGAGTGAATCAAGTTTCTCGATCGCGAACCGCCGGTTAGGAAGTTGGGTTAACTCGTCGACGAGTGCTTGTTTTTTCGCGATAAGAAAACTGCGATAGAAAAGTAATGTCAGGCCATAAATAACGATAAATATGCCCGAGCTGATCACGTAAATCATAATACTTAGGCGCAAGATTTCGGGCGAGCGTTTAAGTGTGTATTCGACGGCGAGTGACCATTCACCAGTAGGTAGAGAAATCGGAACCGTAAAGTCGGCATTGACAACTGTCGATTGGGAGCCATAAAAGTAAGCCAGTGTTTCACTGTTTTTGATGGCTACATTGGCGCCACTGAGATCGTATAACCCGACTTCACCGAGCATCTTGATATGGTCAATGACAACACTGACTCCTCCCCAGTAGTTCGACGTATCTGTCGGGGAGGAGAAGATAGGAAACCGTGCAATGATCGCTTGACCACCTTGAACGAGGTTTACGGGCCCAGCGATGTAAACGTCGCCAAGATTTCGCGCTTTTAATACCGCACGGTACTGGTCTGGACGAGAGCGAAAGTCTAATCCGATTGCAGCTTGGTTCCCTTCGAAAGGGTAAACATGGCTGATAATATTATCGGGTGCTAGGCCCACATTGCGGACATAATCTGCCTTGTCTAGGAGTTTTTGCGCCACACTGTCCCAATTGGCCATGGCGAACTCCGGATCAATGGTGACCACGGTCGCCAAGCTATCAGCGACATAGGTATCATGATATATCGCCGCCTCAATCCGGGACCGTATCAAGGAGGCTTTACGATTAATGTCCTCTTGCTCTTCTTGGATGACTCGGTTGACGATAGTGTCGCCAATGAGAGCCGTCACGCCTACTGCAGCAACCAAGTACGCGAGCGTGAAAAGGATAAACCAAGTTTTAAGGCGGCGAGGTAAAACCATATTGCTCCAAGCTAAAAAAGGGGAAAAGAAACATTCTCTCCCCCTTAAGCGTACTCAATTTTTTTATATGCGATCAGTTTATGCCATATTTTTTCAGGATTTTTTCAAACGTGCCATCTGCTTTTATCGTATTAAGCCCTTTGTTGTAGGCATTGATAAACATCTGGCTATCGGGGTTGGCTTTGCCACTCGTGATATGTAAAGGGTTGGTTGAGAGCGCCTGGTCAGTAAAGGCAAACTGGTTACTATCAAGCCCCTCTTCCTGCATCACTGATTGGGCGACGACCTTGTCTTCCAAGGTCAGGTCAATACGATCGGCGAGCAGCTTTTTCAAATTGGTTGCTAGGTTATTGGCAGCAGGTTTATCAAAATGCGTCGCCTCCAAAAACGCATCACCGTAGCCGTAATCGCGCACAATACCAACCACTTTTCCCTGTAAGTCATTTAAACTCGAGAACTGAAAAACGTCATCTGCACGTTTAATAAACGTTAGCTGATTGCTCATATAAGGGTTGCTGTAACGTAGGAACTCAGTGCGTGCTTCAGTGTGCCAAGTGGCGGGAAGCAAGTCGATATTCCCTTTGCTGACCGCATCAAGGGCGCGAGCCCATGGCATGTTTTTAAACTCGACTTCATAGCCTTGGGTGGCCATCGCAGCTTTGACAAGCTCGACAGAAATCCCCGGCCGATTGGGATCTGTAGTCACAAAGGGTGGCCACGGATCCTGAGCCGCTGTCAGCGTTCTTGCCATCGCACTAGGCACCAGTAATAGTATTGCCAAGCTAACGGTAAACAGCTTTTTCATGTTCTCTCCTTGTTATTATTCCTTTAATTACGTTTTAAATTTCCCCATTTGTGCTTTGATGTCTTCACTGAGGGTAAGCACTTTGTCGGTGCGTGCTGCGTTTTCTTGTGCACCTTCAGTCACGTAATTGGTTGCTTCTGAAGCTTCATTGATTGCTTGACTCACTTCATCAATGGCTTGACGTTGCTCGTCAGTGGCTTGCGAGATTTGTCCACTACGCTCGGAAATATCCGTGATGGTCTCGCGTACCTGACTGACAGACTCTTGCGACTCAGAGACACGACCGGCGGTGTTTTCTAAGATACTACCAATGCGTTTTATCTCTTTTTCTACCGACTCAGTCGCTTCACTCAACGACTTGATGTTGGATTGAATTTGCTCGGTGGACTCACTGGTTTTGACTGAAAGACTACGTACTTCGTCAGCCACCACCGCAAAG
The DNA here is from genome assembly GCF_001996005.1 of Salinivibrio siamensis. GTDB lineage: Bacteria > Pseudomonadota > Gammaproteobacteria > Enterobacterales > Vibrionaceae > Salinivibrio > Salinivibrio siamensis. The sequence goes on from NZ_MUFB01000010.1 coordinate 8,541, forward strand.
CCTCGGCCTTGTTCACCCGCACGCGCCGCCTCAATCGCAGCGTTCAGCGCCAAGAGGTTGGTTTGTTCAGAGATATCATTGATGACGTTCACGACATCTGAAATTTTCTCGCCTTCCTCAAGCAGTTTATGCATTTCAGCATTCACGTTCTCCATCTCTGAACGCATATTGATGATTTCAGAGGCTGAACTCTCAATGGTGCCGTACACTTGGTTAACCAGATCAGTGGCCCCCGCTGCACGTGTGGCGGCATCGTTCGCCGTATCCGCAACGGTGGCAATGGATTGATTCATCTGCGTGGCGGCGGCAGCAACGGTAGAGAGGCTTTGTTTCTGTTGCTCCAAGCGTTCCGCGTTAGTGCGCGCCATTTGTCCACTCTCTGCTGAGACTTCAGCGAGATTGATAGAAGCTTGAGTCACTTCATTGACGATTTCACGTAACGAAGCGGTGAAGTGGTTAATATGCTCGGTGATCTGGGCGAATTCTTTGTATTTCGGTGCTGGTATAACGGTAGAGAGATCGCCATCACCACTGGCGAGTTCTCGGACGCGCCCAGTTAAATCGTTGAGCGGTTTAACGACGGTGGCAGTTAAGGCCAAAATTAAGAATACGATGATCACAAGATCGAGCACTAGCAGCTCAATGAGGCTTCGAGTGAGGGTCTCGGATAACTCCGCCTCTAGCCTGTCGGTGTTGTAGAATACCTGAAGTGTCCCCACTTTGTTGGTTTCACCATACTCGGTAAATGAAAGCTCACTTTCTTCGTTGGGCATGGACTCGTACATCGATTTTTCGCCGTCGCCAATGTCTTTCGGCTGGCGTTGCCCCTCGTCATTGGGTGGCCCGAGGCGCAGAAAGACGATGGCAGACCCTTGATTATCCAGTATTCGCACCGCTTTGATATCGGGTGCTTTTAATTCGGCAGAAATCGAGAGTTTGGCCGCTTCCAGGTCGAAGTCCCAAATGGCTTTGGGCAAACTGAGATTCATACGATTGGTGGCATTTTCCACTGTGGTTTCAAGCGCGCTATTCAGTTCCTGTTTGGTATTTTGATAATCAATATAACTTGATATCCCTAATACCACAGAAACAGCAATAACCACTTGAGTGACAAATATTGCTTTTAGACTCTTAAACATAGCGCTACTCTTCCATTTTCATTGTTATGCGATCTTAGTGCGACCATTTTCTCTTCGAGTGATCATTATTCGCCTAGGTGTTCTTTCATTATCTGTTCAACATTGATTTTCTTTAGTCCTTGATTGACGACTTCACGCCATTTTTGCCCTTCGGTATTGTCTGCAAACGCAATGTAGAGTTTTTTATCAACCAAGAGTTTTTTGTTCATTTGTAGATTGGCTTTAACAGCACTGAGAGCAGGATCATTCTCTTTGAGATAGTCCAGCACATTGGCATCGACGACGGCTAGTGGGATACGTTCACGCCCTACTTTCTGTAAATTTTGTGTATCACTGGTGACCGCAGACGATTTGAGTGTGCCATTTGCAATGCGCTCATCTAATTCTGGTGTGTTGACATAGCCACGCACCACACCAATGGTATGTTGAGTTAGATCATCAAGGGTTGACCACTCGATAGGCTGGTTGACGTTTTCAACGAACCCGAGCGGGCCTGTGCCTATGGGGTCAGAGAAGATCAATTCATCTGTTTCGTAATGATATTCTGGAAAATAGCCAGCGTACTGCGCATCATTCTTCACCAAATACACGGTGCGTGACCAAGGGTAAAATTCGACGTTAAGTTCGTGCCCCATGGCTTGTACAGCCGCACGCACAACAGCTACCGACGCACCTTGATCGGGCAAGTTCTTACCAGAATAAGGAGGCCACTCGAGCGATGGCATGGTGAGAACATCGGCTCGAGCTGGTGTTGCTAGAAGAAGGGCCGAGAAAACGATGGCGAACAGATGCTTGAGCATAATGCCTCCAATTTATCCATCATTCCCTTAAGCGTAGACGAGATAAAAATAGGTGGGCGCAGTGATCGTTTATTTGTCGAAAAATATGCGTTTTTTATTGTCATAATGTGATGAAAATAAACAATTTTCTGGTCGGGCCAACAGAAGAGAAGACGATGACTAGCCGGAAATACAGGGGGGATTTCTGGCTTTGTCTATAAACCTGGCCGTTTTTGTCTTTGAGTTAGACAAAAAAGCCGCTGCTTTAAACAGCGGCTTGTTAGTGAGCGATTAATCACGCTCAAGGCTGACGTTAGAGTAGCTACGGTAGCCACGTACCATTACATGGTACTCGGTACCTTCTTTTGCACTGATACGACAGGTCTCATCGTTGCCATAGTCATAAGGACGACAGTCCCAGTTGTTAGTAGTGGGTTTGCTGCCCGCTTTTACATAAAGGTCGGCATCACCCGTGCCACCGCTCATTGCCACATTCACGTTACGGCTGCTATCAACTGTGAACGTAAAAAAGGTTTCACTGCCGCTGCCACCACTTAAACCGGTAACCGGCTGGTTGGGCTGAAGCACGTTTCCACCGTTGTCACCACAACTTGCATCGACGCCTACGGTATTAAATGCATCGATAACGTCTTGCGCATTGTAAGCCAAGTCTTGCGTGGCTTTCACTACGCCGCACGCACCTTGGTCAAATGTGCTGCTGGCGGTCCAGTACAGTTGGTTCGCGGTGGTGAATACTTCGAAGCCTTTGCGAACATCCCAGTTTGCTTTGTTAGCGAGGAGGTAGAAAGCACGGTTATATACGCCGCTTGAATAGTGCACATTCATGCCATCACGGTACTGGCTGGCGTCATCAATTGATTTGCCATCGCGTGAAGGTTGGTCAAAATAGCGCAGACCACCAGTGCCTTTAAAGATGTCGGCACCGACCACCCAATCGACTTCATCATGCATGTAGTATTCTGCAGCTTCACCGGCAATATCAGAAAACGCCTCATTGATCCCGCCCGACATGTCTGCATAGATGAGACCAGAGTTTTGCTCAGTAAAGCCGTGGCTGACCTCGTGGGCACTCACGTTGATATCGACCAGTGGGTAGAACGTTGATTTGCCATCCCCGAATGTCATTGAGCTACCATTCCAGAATGCATTCTCATAGTCGTTGCCGTAGTGGACGCGCATAGTGAGCTGGAAAGTCAGAGGTGCGGTGTTCATCCAATCTTGGTACATGTCAAAAACAACGTTACCGAAATAGTGCGCATCGTTCAGTGCAGAGTAAGCGCCGTTAACATATCTTTCGTCGTTGTAGTTACTGCTATCTGTACACGGGTAGGTGAAGGCAGTGCTGCCTGTGGTACCGTTCTCTAGATCGACCGTTTTCACTTTGTCGTTTTCTAGCGTACATGTGGTGCCGGTTTTGTCGATAGGGAACCCATCATAGTCCGTCCCATAAATATATTGGCCGGTTTTTTCGTTACCACCAGGGCCTGTACCAACGGCAGTGGCATGATTAATACCATCCCAGTGTTTCAGAATCTCACCAGTGTTGGCATCCATCATATAAAAAGGACGGCTTGGATCGTCACCAGCGATAAAGAAATCAACGATATAGACGAGCTGCGCATTCTGCTCGTCATCCAGCTTGACCACCAAGCGAGTGTTCTCGTTTTCAAATGGGGCAGAGGTAATGGTTTGTTGGTTCTGCGTGAAAGCAGCCTTCGCGGCTTCCAAGGCCGCTTGGCTATTGAGCGCGGGTGAGATAGAGGTGATATCGTTCGCGACACCTTGTGCCATGGTACCGTAGACGTCGCTACGTTGACCTTGTTTTTCTGTCGCGACGACAGCCGTGTCAATAACGGGCACACCTTGATAGGTTTGCTGGTAACGCACTTTGACTWTGCCGTTTGGCAAGGTGACACGCTTCACTTCTTTAAACCCTAGTGGGTTGGCTTGTGAACCTGATGGTGCGTAAACACCTGCAGGTTGGTCTAAGACCTGACTTAGCATTGCATCATCAGTGACGTTAATCAGTTCTGCACTCAGTGCCGGTGTGCTAGCGACAACGCTAGAGGCGATAAGCCATGTCAATTTAGAGAGTTTCATTTTATTGCCCTAATTGTTGTTGAAAGATTCCTTTCTTCCCAACTGCACAATAGGAAGACGAACATGTCGGTTCGCATCTTTAACGTGGCCTATCAATAGAATCATTTACAAGCTCGTTACAATTAACAGTGTAAACAATAAATTACGGTATCGGCGTGTTTCAAACGTCAATGAGGTAGAAAACGCATGGTGACTAGTTTATATGACAGTTGTGCTGGTTAATTATTAATTAATGACCATAATTCTTTACAGAATAAATGACTGTTCATTTATGAGATATTTGCCGCAGTATTGATGAATGAGCTTGCTGTCTAAAAAAGAGGTTAAGGTCACAAAGTAAGTGACCTTATTGTTATGTGTGGGACATGAAGCGGTCAGCTTGTTAAGGATTACTGATACGTCGCCACATACAGGTTTTGTCGCCTGTCTGGGTGTCAGTCAGCCAAGTATACTGGCAATTATCATCGTAGCTATAGCGCCCTGTCTGTACTTGAAAGCGACCTAGCTCCGTGTCTTGCAGAGACGTGAAACGACCATCTTTAAGTATTGAGAAGTGCAGGTGCGGGCCTGTTGATGAACCGCCTTGGCACAAGGCGACTGTGCGCTGGCTAGCATAGGTACCGATTTTTGTGTTCTTACTGACCCACTGATTGTTGTTCACTTGAATCCCATCCAAGTGGTAATAATTGGTTGCCCAACCATTATCGTGCGTGACCCGTAATTGGCAGCGAGATAGCACAGTGACATAGCCGTCATGTGCGGCTGTGACACTGTAGGTTGTCCCGCCCCAACGAGGCCAATCGTATGAGACGTCAATGGATGAAAGTGGATAGCCTGAACCCGAGTGGGCATGTGGACCATTTGGAACCCAAGCATATCCTTGACGCCACGGCCACTGCATGAACCCAGTGGGTGGTGCAACCTGTGTTCGTAATGAATGTCGTTGTTGACCCAGTGGCTTTTGATCACTAAACCAAGCCTGATAGTGCGCTTTCCATGCTTGCCAATCACTGGGCGTATTAAGTGCGCTGACTAGCACTTGTGTCGCATGATGCGCCATTTGAGTAGTAGGCTTTTGGGACTGGTATAACAGAGAAGATAGAGTTGCCGCCGTTTGTTTAATGTCTTCGAGCAGTTTGAGTTTGCTGATCCGATCGAGGGCGATGTTTTGCGCTAAAGCAGGCTCATTTGTAATCAGCGTTGTAATCACAATACGCGGGTCGATACCAGATGCGCCGCTCCAGTGCATGACAGCTTCACTCACCGGTTGCCAGTGTGGGAGGTGTGAGCCGAGAAACGCATTGATATCGAGCGGATACTGCCGTGGTCGAAAAGTCAGGTCTTCTTCCGTGACTAACTGACTATTAATGCCGACATTTTCAAGGCTTGTCATCGGGCGTGTTTGTACGTGATTTGCCATCAATGTATGTGCTTGCGATGAGATTGAAAATGCAATAGCGCAGGCTGTAGCAAGGTGGGGTAAACGTAGCATGCTATGCTCTCCTTTCATTGTATGAAAAGTAAGCGTGGCACGATCCGCCTTACTTTCTAGTCATTGTTGTCGGTCTGCGATTGCCTGAAAAGATTGAATGTAATGAAGGAGACACAATGATAGAAAATGTGATACCGGCCATCCGCTGGCCGGTGATAAACGCGTTGGGTTTTATGGCGTACGGCGTTGACTTGCACTTTGCGATTTCACTGCAGGAACCGGATCTTTCGGCCAGAATAGACTAGAGGGGTGTTGTTTGATTTGTGTCAGTACCGCGGTTCTCACCGACTTAATGTCTAATTCACAGTTACGAGAGCGTAGAGCGACGAATAACGCCAAACCAAAGCTGACCCAAAGGTTAATAAAGCCGATCATTAACACAAAGAATAGGCTGGATAATACTGTCCCCCATGACTGGAAATCACTAATATGTGCGTATGCCGCGTGCGCAGATGAGAACGCCACGTGGCGTATATCTAGGGGGACCTCAATCAGGTAGCCCAAATAACTCGTCATGCCCAATAAGACACCAAAAATAAAGTTACCACCCAGTGCGCCATAATTTTCGTGAATGTAAAAAGCCGCTTTCTCACGGTGTTTAGTGGGGATGACCCGAAACAACCGATGGGCGACTAATCGATCTTTTAGCTCAATATAATCCGCTCGGTTATCTAAAATGCCGGTGATGATGCCAGATAAAAACAGCCACACACCGGCGATGCCAGCATAGAGCCAAGCCAAACCACTAAGTGGATGGATGGCTGCTTTTTGATAAGCCGCTTGTTCGCTACTCAGTAATGGGCTGTGATAAAAGTGGCTAAAAAGCAGGCTTACTAAGATGCTCACAGTGATGGCTGCAGTAATGTTTCCCCACACTGCAAACCATTGAGAGCGGTTTACATTTATTAACAGGCGCGCGAGTTTTTTACTGCGTGTCCGTCCTTGTTTGTTTTTCTCTACGTGCGCAGCAAAGTTTGCTGCAGTCATCGCGGGCTGCTTGGTGGCAATGGTAAAGTGCAAAATGTGTACGAGCATAAAGCCAACGCCGTAGTTTAGGCTGACCAATAGCGCATTATTAAGTGGCGCAAGCTGCAGGCTTTCGATATACATCTTTACCCACGCTAGTAGCGAAATAATCACCCCAGCACCACAGGCCCCGCGCAGGATTTTAAAATAATCCTTTTTGGTCTTGGCAATGTAGTGCTCGCCGTGGTTACTTTTGTTTTGGGTGACACTTTGCGCAAAGGTGCGAGTGCTTTTGCGGTAAATCGCGCGTACACTGTTGCGCTCGGTCACCGAGGTAAGTAGTTGTCGCCAAAGGTTAAGCACGCAACGCGCTTTTTGGTGAGGATGGCGAAAATCTAAGATTTGAATCAGCAGTACCATGCGGTTCAACGTTTGATCAAGGCGCTCGAGCATATGCGAAGCGTGTGCGGAGAAACCCATTTGGCTGATGCCGCGTGCGCGGATCCGTTTTACCTGTTGTTGGCATTGTTCAATCATTACCCAAAAATGGGCTGTGTCTTGGCCAGATATGTCGTTGGCCTTGATAGCCGCGACCAAGTGGCTGGTTTCACGTTGAAGCGCAATGAACGGTGAGTCGATTTCACTCAAACGGCGGTCTATGCGAAGTAGCTCAGGGTCTAGCTCTTCTGCCGCAATCCAGATAGATAGCATTTCTAGCGAATAGCAAAGCTCGCTTTTGATATAAGCGCCTGTTGTGCGAATAGCCTCTGTAGGGGCGTTTTTCACCAACAGACAATAAAGCTTAAACCAACATTTATGGGAAATGGTTTTAACCCACGCTTTGTCTTCACCACCGACAAAGTAACTGAGCAAGTCATTGATATCGTTGCAGCGTTTTGGCGGCGGATTGACTTTATTGTAAAGGCGGCGAAAAATTTCGGTGACGAGCCCGTTTTTAGAAAAGATCCCCAATTGCACAAATGCGGGTGACAGTTTTATTTTCTTTGCCTCATTGCACACGCTGTTGGCGAATAATGCTGCTTGAGAAGGGGAGTTGGCTAAGGCTAAGACAAGTTGTTCAAGACGCAGCTCTGCCAGCTCGGGTTCACCTTCACGAAGATAGGTAAAAAATATATCAAGGCGCTCTGTGTCGCTGGCACAGAGTGAGAAACCGTCTATCACTTTAAAGGCCGGTGTAATTGCAGGCATATATCAATTTTCTTATCAGTAGATAGTCAACGCGCGCGTAGTCTACAAGAGGGAGTGAATAGGGGGAAGTAAAAGTGTGTTTAGATCACATCTGCAATGTTCTGACTTGGAGGCGGCAAGCATGAATTTTATCTCTATCCTTGTTCGTTTAATAAAAAAAGCTTTTTTATTAATATCTTGGATAAGATGGTATAAATGCACCATCATGAGTCGATGCTATCGGCTGAGCCAACTGAATAGGCCTTTAAGGGGGAGCCATGATCAGAGAAATTACCCGACCTGACTTTGCGTCGTTTTGGCCAACATTCTCAGCCATTATTAAGGCAGAAGAAACCTATGCGTTGGATCCTGACATGACGCAGCAAGAGGCTTTTTCGCTTTGGTGTGAATCAACACTGGAAGCCTATGCATTGGTAGAAAATGATGTGGTTTTGGGTATTTACTACCTCAAATCTAATGGAATGGGCCCAAGTCGCCATATCTGTAATTGTGGTTATATGGTGGCCAACGAGGCGAGAGGAAGAGGCATCGCACGCCTTTTATGTGAGCATTCACAGGAGAGGGCGATCGCGTTTGGGTTTCAAGCCATGCAGTTTAATAGTGTGGTCTCGACCAACGAGGTGGCGGTAACGCTTTGGCAGAAACTCGGCTTTTCGATTGTTGGCACCATCCCTCGAGCGTACAAGCATTCGCAATTGGGGTTGGTTGACAGTTATGTGATGTACAAATGGTTATAGCATCGCTCAGTATCAGAAAGGTGAAAGCGCTCTCAGTCATTTTACTGGTCACCCAACTCGTGCTGATTGGCTTTTCTTACTACTACCGGGGCATGGCGAGTGGTGAGCTACAAAATATATCGACAGCGGCAGGTAATCATCTTGATGAGTACCTGTCTCGCTTGCAGCACTATGATCGCTTGGAGGCCCTTCTTGGTTACGCTGCGGCGGGTGTTTGGTTATTAACAGTTACTATCTTGAATGTCGGAAAAGCGACAAAGCTCGTGTGGGCACAAGTATCGATTGTTGTCCCTATGGTGATCAGCTTTTTACTGAGTTTTTTCTAGCGCCACTGAGCCGGATAGGAATAGTCTCTCCCTTCGGTTGTGGCAAGCATAGTCGCGTTAATTAGGCACGCTCCGATCAGCCTACAATAACCACTATGGGCTGGAATCAGCAGACTTGTATGATGAACCCTCATCAACGACAATGATAGCCATTCTCATTAATTCTCGTTTATAAGATATGACGCAATTCGCTTTCATACAGTCACTGTGCCCTGTGGCCTTGCCTGATCCTGACACGTCAGTATTAATGGTTCCGTTTGATGTACAGCATTATTCCCCAATGCTATTTGCCAAGCTTGGTATTGAGATGCCCGAGGCGATTCGTCGGGCAGTGTGTAAGCGACAAGCGGAGTTTTTGGCGGGTCGTTATCTGGCAAAAAAAGTACAAATGAGTCTGGGAGTGATGCCGATTGAGATAGCTATCGGTGACAGCCGCGCACCGGTTTGGCCATCAGCATGGACGGGAAGCATCAGTCACAATGATTCGTTAGCCATATGTGCGATGACGCCTCAGAGCTATGAGCATGAAGGCGTCGGTATCGATATTGAGTCATTGATTGATGTGGATAGGCTATCGGAGATGAAGGGTGTGGTCGTTACCGAAAAGGAGCTGGCGGCGCTACCAAGCAATGTACAAAATTTAAGTGGGTTGATGACTCTGTTGTTTTCGGCCAAAGAGAGCATTTTTAAAGCTTTGTACCCTCAAGTTAAACGCTATTTTGACTTTTTAGATGTCGCCTTTTTGCGGATGGACGACCAATGGTTGTACTTTGAGCTGAATACAAAGCTTTCTGACACCTTATTGCCCGGTCTACAGGGAAAGGTGTATTACTCTAGGATGGATGAACGAGTGCTTACCTTTACGCGTTCCGAATATTTCATATGATAATAATTATCATTTATTGAGTTTGTGTTATCGGGCGGTTACAATCGATTTTTTAAGATAGGTTGTGTCCATGGATAGTAACACGCTGAATGCGAAGCCAGTTTTAAGGCTTGCGCTGCTTATTAACATGCTCTCTGTTGGAACCTTGATGATGGTGATGCCGTTGGGTCCCGATTTAGTCCGAGATATTGGCTTAAAAGGTGAGCACATCGGATACATCAGTGGCGGTGCGACGTTTGGCTCCGCAATCATTGGTTTTTTTCTCGCACCGGTATTAGACCGTTATGATCGACGAGTCGCTTTGACACTGTTTCTCCTACTTCGTTCTGTCCTGATTGCCTTGTGTGGATTAGCGACAGAGCCGAAACAGTTGTTACTTATTTTTATTGCCGCAGGCTGTTTCTCCGGCCCTCTTAGCGGCTTAATTATGGCATCTGTCCTTGATGTAACTAACGTGGCGGAGCGAGGTAGGGCGATGGCCTTCGTTGCCAGTGGATTTTCTCTGGCGGCGATCATCATTGTGCCAGCTTCTTTGATGTTGGCGCAGTGGATGGGTTGGCAGGTGACGTTCTTTTTCTTTGGTGGCATGGGAGTAATATTGGCGGTCGCCGTCAGGATCTATATGCCATCGCTGGTCCCACAGGCAAGCGCGATGACAAGTCCAACAATGCGTTCGGCAGGACTATCTAAAATGATCGGCTCCACGCCGTTTGTACTCGCGATGGCGATGATGGGGTTGACACTCTTTGGACATTTTCTATTGGTGCCAAACTTGTCGGCGTATTTCCAGTTTAACCTTGATTTCCCGCGGAACGAGATCAGTTACCTTTACCTCTTGGGTGGGGTGATGAGCATTTTAGCGATGCGTTACAGCGGCAGAATGATGGACAAAGGCTCAGGGCAACCGGTGTTATTTGGCTTAAGCGTGATTGTCGCTATGGTGGTTTATTATGGATTTATCAGCGATAGCACGGATAAGTGGGTCTATCTGATTTTTATGATTTTGATGGCATCGAGTTCGGCGCGTAGTGCGGTCCTGGCAGCGTTTACATCAAGGGTACCACCACCACAATACCGTGCCGCCTTCATGACGTATCAATCAACAGTGTCTAATTTGGCCGCTGGTAGTGCAGGGATTGTCAGTTCCATCTATCTTGTTTCAGGGTCTGCGAATCAATTAGTAGGACTCGATAAACTTGCCACAATGACTATCATTAGTGCGCTCGCGGTTCCTCTGCTTGTTTGCTGGTTTATCCCATCACTTAAACAGTCTCAAACTTCACAACAAGTTCCGGGTTAATTCCCGGGGCTATCCCACTCCGTTTTCACCCTTTACCTGTACGTTTTTCGCTCGTCTTACCGGCTTGGCCGTTTTGCATTGTGAATATCTACGCAAATTTTCATGATCAAACGCAAATAATAATAAAAAAGATTATCAATTGTCTGTGGTTGGGATTGAGCATAAAATAGAAATCATTATCATTTGCACCACCATTTATATGGAGTGGTTAATTTTTGATGGACAAGGAGATAGCGTGTTTAAGTTGACTCGCCTGAATCAGGCTTTATGTGTAGTAGGTATGGTTTCTTCATTTACGGTAATGGCAGACACGGCCAATAACGACGTTAATGAAGTGATGGTGGTGACGGCGAGTCAGACAGAGCATCCGGAGCTCACAGCGCCGGCTTCTGTCTCGTATATTACCCGCGAGGACTTGGACAACCTTGTAGTCAATGATGTTGCTGAAGCGATTGAAAAACTGCCGGGTATTCACATCAACGCGGGCACAACATACGGGCGGAATGAGATCAAAATCCGTGGATTGGATTCAGATTATACCCTGCTGCTAATCAACGGTCGTCGGATTAACTCTCGAGATGGACTCCTTAGCTCTTACGGTAACGATTTTGATCTGTCCACTATTCCGATGTCAGCGGTCGAGCGTATCGAGGTAACCCGTGGCCCTATGTCATCTTTGTATGGTGCCGATGCGTTAGGGGGCGTGGTGAATGTGATTCTTCGCAAACCCACAGAAGAAACGCAGGGCTCTTTGGGTTACCAGTTTGATGGCATTACTGAGGGCTCTGGTGGTAATACTCATAAAATGAATGGCTACGTCAGTGGCGCCCTAGTTCCTGACACCTTATTGGGGAACCTGATCATTGAAAAAAGTGATCGTGATGCGTGGCGGTCAAACCAATCCGTTAACCCAGATACGGATGTGCTGGAGGAACGTGATGAGTTGAGCTTGTACTCCAACCTGACATGGCTGGTGAATGATCAGCAGGATATCGAGCTTGATCTTAACTACAACACAGATGACCGTGATGCGGATTGGAACAACTGGGGTAACGCCGTAAACAATGTGCAGGAAATGGAGCGTTACAACCTGGCATTGACCCATTACGGTTACTGGGAGGCGATGAACTCTCGAGTGCGTTATAACCTCGACCATTCTGAATTGCGAGATGATTCAGAGCTGAATAGTGCAGTCGGTGATATCGAGCAAACCAATAACACTATTGATGCCCAGCTTTCTGGTTATTTAGGCGATCACCTTCTCACGGGCGGCGGCGAATTTCGTGATACTAAACTGGAAAATAACCTGACGCTGACGACCGATTCTGTGCACTACAGTCAGGCGGCGATTTACCTGCAAGATGAAATTTCGCTAGGCGACTTGGCACTGACTCTGAGTGCGCGTTATGACGATCACGAGGTGTACGGCGGTGAGTTTAGCCCGCGTGCTTATGCGGTTTATACGATCACTGACAACTGGGTGATTAAAGGTGGTGTCGGGGAAGCCTTTAAAGCGCCCGGCCTGAATCAGTACAGTGATTCTTACTCGGTGCTAGCGTGTCGGGGTAAATGCCATGTGGTTGGTAACCCGGATCTAGAGGCAGAGACCTCACGGAGCTATGAGCTGGGAACCAGCTATGAAACTGCTCACTGGGGCGCCGGGTTAACCGTGTTCGAAAATGACATTGATGACATGATTGAGGCGGAAACGTGGGATCGCGTCAAAACTGAGTTGAGCTACTTCAACGTCGACGAGGCCGAGATCAAAGGGGTAGAAACATCGCTATGGGCCGACATTACCGACACGGTCAGTGTATCGGTGAATTATACCTACAGCGATGCAGAAGACAAAAGCACACAGACCGATCTGCTCAATACGCCCGCCCATGTGGCTAATGTTCAACTCGACTGGCAGGCGAGAGACAACCTTTATGCTTACACGTCATACCAATACACAGGCTCTCAATACGCAAAAAATGGGTCGGATGTGGTGAAGCTAGATGCTTATGGCACGCTGGACTTAGGGGCTCGCTATCAACCTGTAGATGACCTGAACTTGAAGCTGGGGGTCACCAACCTTACTAACGAAGAGCGAGATGAGACCGCGATAGACCTGGATTACATCATGAAAGCACGCAGCGTCTATGCTGGCGTTTCATACGACTTCTGATAACAACATTCATCAGGACTCCTGATGCCAAAGGAGCCAACACAGGTTGGCTCCTTTTCGTACACAAAAGCAATGTGATGTCACCTTATAACAACTAAACCTACCGAGTTAATACTAAGCCTGTCAGTTTGCAATTAAATGCAAAAAAAAAAGGCTATTGTGTAAATGGAGTTGTGACATGCAACATACCCAACGTGAGAGGCTAGGATCGACCCCCGTATTCTCACCCGACAGAGATCTTTTTTTCTCATCGGAATACAAAACGGTCAGTGGAAAGGGAATTAGCCAAACGATTACTACACCCGCTATCTATGGTGAGCAACGCCAGAGCGCGTTCCAGCAAAAAATACAACAAGCATTCGCGGACGAAAAATCTAAAGGCGTCGAAAATCCGATTTTAATGGGGTCGATTCCGTTTGATGTATCTGAACCGTCTTGTCTCTATATTCCTGAATCTGTTGAGGTGACGGAGCACAACGCGGCAATGCCCGAACCCAATGGAATACTCGCACGTGAGCCTTTACAGATATTGGCTAAACGTAGTGAACCCGATGAATCGTTGTTTAAACATGCGGTTGCAGAGGCCGTAAAAAAGTTTCAGCGCACTGAATTAGAAAAAGCCGTGTTATCTCGGGTACTGAACCTAGAGTTAAGTGATGCCATCTCCGCTGATGATGTGCTTTCACGTTTGATAAAACAAAATCCTACTGGCTTCCATTTTGCCATTCCACAGCAAGACCAATCGGTTTTACTCGGCGCTAGTCCTGAGCTTCTGATTCGGCAGCAAGGGACGTCTATTTTATCGAACCCATTAGCTGGTTCAGCGAAGCGTCAGGGTAATACGGATGCCGATCGACAGGTGAGTGATGCTCTGCTGAAATCGGTAAAAGACAGATATGAACATCGTCTGGTCATTGAAGAAATCGCTCAACAGCTGACACCGTATTGTCGCGAGCTAGACGTACCTACTGGTCCATCGCTGATTTCTACCCCGACTATGTGGCATTTGTCGACACGCATCGAAGGGCAACTTAATGGTTTGGGTGATGAACAGGGTAAGCCGTCGAACTATAACGTCCTGCAGTTAGCGTGTCTACTACACCCAACTCCGGCTGTTTGTGGTTTCCCCTTCACGTTATCACGCGATGCGATCAAAGAGCTGGAAGGCTACGAACGTGGCATGTTCACCGGCATGGTGGGTTGGTGTGATTCTCAAGGGAATGGCGAGTGGGCGGTCACGATCCGTTGTGGAAAGGTACGTGAGAACTCTGTTCGCTTATTTGCAGGAGCGGGGATTGTAGATGCCTCTTGTCCGCAGGCGGAATGGGCGGAAACCGAAGCCAAGTTAGGTACGATGCTCAATGCGTTCGGATTAGGTGAGAAGGGGGCTGCATGAGTATCGCCTTCACCTCATGGCCGCCTGAGCTTGCTGAGCATTATCGCCAGAAAGGCTATTGGACAGATGTGCCGATGACAGACATCTTAACGCGTCACCAACAGAACCCTACTGACCACCTAGCGTTGATTTGTGGCGAACGAAGCTGGACGTACCGTCAGCTTGAGCACGATGCTGAGAGGCTGGCTGCCTCCCTGTTGCAGCTTGGTGTACAACCTGGCGACACGGCGTTGGTGCACCTACCTAATGTCGCTGAGTTTTATATTACCTTTTTTGCCCTCATGAAATTGGGCGTGGTGCCAGTGAATGCGCTATTCAGTCACAACCAGCATGAACTCACTGTCTATGCTGAGCAAATCAGACCGACGCTGGCGATCGTTTCTTCAGGCCACCACTTATTCAGGCAAAGTACGTTTGCTCAAACCTTGAGTGAGCAGGTGACATCACTCAAGTTCTGCTTAGTTGATGGTGATGCGGACTTTGGCTATTCGCTCGCCGCAGCCATTGCGGGTACCTTGATGCCTTGTCATGCGTTCAGTAGTCAGGCGAAAAAAGCCGTCTCTTGGCCAGAGCTGAATGCCTCTGACGTTGCCTTTTTCCAGTTGTCTGGCGGCAGTACCGGTACCCCAAAACTGATCCCCCGAACGCATAATGACTACTACTACAGTGTCCGCGCCAGTGCAGAAATTTGTCGCTTAGACAGCGATACGGTTTATTTGTGTGCATTGCCTGCACCACACAATTACACCTTAAGCTCTCCTGGCGCGCTGGGTGTGTTTTATGCAGGGGGAACCGTGGTTTTGGCGGCAGAGCCCAGTCCAATGACCTGTTTTCCATTGATTCAATCTCATCAGATTACCATGGCTGCGTTGGTGCCCTCTGCTGTTACCTTGTGGTTGCAAGCCGCGGCAGATGATCGCTCGGCGCTTAGTAGTCTGCAATGGCTGCAGGTCGGTGGTGCGCATCTTGGTGAGAGCCTTGCCCGTCGCATTTATCCTAAGTTGGGATGTCATCTACAGCAGGTGTTCGGTATGGCCGAAGGCCTAGTGAATTATACGCGGTTTGAAGACAGTGAGTGGCACGTTCTTCATACCCAAGGGCGTCCCATCAGCGACGATGATGAAATACGGATCGTTGATGAAAACGGCGACGATGTGCCGAGAGGAACTCCGGGTGCCTTGCTCACTCGTGGGCCATATACCTTCCGGGGCTATTACAACAGCCCAGAACATAATCGCGTTGCATTTGATAAGGATGGGTTTTACCGCTCTGGTGATGTCGTCGTGATGACCGAAGACGGTTACTTGATGGTGGTGGGCCGCGACAAAGACCAGATTAATCGTGGTGGCGAAAAGGTGGCGGCCGAAGAGGTCGAAAACCAGCTGCTGGCGGTGCCGGAGATCACGCAGGCTGCGCTGGTTGCCATGCCTGATAGCGTCATGGGAGAGAAAAGTTGTGCATTTATCGTGACGACTAACCCGAAACTAAAACCTCTTACGATCCGAAAACACCTGCGCATGCGTGGTATCGCTGACTATAAACTCCCTGATCGGATCGAAAAAGTCGATGCCTTACCTATGACCCATGTCGGAAAAATTGACAAAAAAGCGCTGCGTCAGCGGATTGCCAACCTACTAAAAAAACAGTCACAGCCTCAGCCCGAAAAGGACGTTTTATCATGACTATTCCTGCATTACCGACTTATACCATGCCTGCCGTCGAGGCCTTTCCAACCAACAAGGTGTCCTGGACGTTTGAGCCAGCGAAAGCGGCGTTTTTGATCCACGATATGCAAACTTATTTTGTGAGCTTTTATGAGCGCGATAGCGCGCTGATGCAAACGCTGCTCGATAATTTGGTGGCCTTAAAACACTTCTGCAAATCTCACGGTATTCCAGTGATCTACACGGCTCAACCCAAAGAGCAGAACCTGGCCGATAGAGCGCTTCTCAATGATATGTGGGGGCCAGGTCTTAACAAATCGCCAGAACTGCAACAAGTCGTTGAGGCGTTAGCACCAGAAGAGGGAGATATTGTTCTCGACAAATGGCGTTACTCGGCGTTTCAGCGTTCACCTTTGGAGCATACGCTCAACGAACTAGGACGTGACCAGTTATTGATTGGGGGGATTTATGGTCATATTGGTTGCCTGATGACGGCAGTGGACGCTTTTATGCGCGATATTAAACCCTTCATGATCGGTGATGCCATTGCTGACTTTTCACTCGAAGAGCATCAAATGACACTCAAGTACGTGGCAGGACGAGCAGGTATGGTGATGTCAACGGCTTCGGTGATAGGTCAGGTGGCGAAAGCCGAGCCGCACGCGTTGCCTGATGTGCTCACTCACGATGGTTTACTCGCCCGCATCGCGAAACTGGTCGACGAAGAGGAAGACGCGTTTGACCCGGATGAGAACCTGATCGATTACGGTTTAGACTCTGTGCAAATCATGGCGTTGATCACCGAATGGCGCAAGCACGGCGTTGAGATCAATTTTGTCCAACTGGCGGAGACGCCAACCTTCAATCACTGGTGGATGTTACTGGAGCAAGCACGAAATCAAGTGAATATGGAGGGACAAGTATGACACCGCTAAATACAGCTCAACATGGGTTATGGCTTGGGCACACTCTTAATGAAGATAAAGCGCTGTTTAACACAGCCGAATGTATCGTTTTTGACGGAAAAGTCGATGCAGACCTATTAGCGAGTGCCGCACGACAAGCAGTGGCGGAGAGTGAATGCCTCTCTTGCTACTACCGTAGTGAGAATCAACAACCCTATCGGGTTTCTACATCTGAATCAGTGGTATTTGAACGCGTCCACCTTGCAGCCTCCTGCGAACAAGATACTGAAATGGCAACAGTGCGCCGTTGGGCAACCCAAGATATGAAGCAGGCGTTTGATTTGGCGCACCAGTTGCCGTGCCGCTTTACGTTACTTCATGGGGAACACCAAGACTATCTGTATCACTGTGTTCATCACATTGCGCTAGATGGTTTCGGCACGACGCTTATCTTTCAACGTATCGCCGAGATTTACTCTCAGTTAATGGAGGAGAGAGCACCCACACCATCGCCTTTCGGTTCGTTTCAGGCTGTGCTGGATGAAGACCAGCAACGCCGAGACTCCGGCGCTTATGACAAAGCCCGTCAGTTTTGGCTCGACACCCTTGCTAAAAATGTGGCGCCGTCTTCTTACCGCCATGATATCGCGCCGATTTCTGCTCAATTTCATCGAGAGAGTTGTACGTTCAATGACACGCTATGGCAACAATGCCAGAGCCTCGCTGAGCATCATCAATTAACTTGGGTGGATTTATTTCTCGCTGCACTTTGTACGCACCTGCGTCATTACAGCGACAACGAACAAGTTGTACTGGGGATGATGGTGATGAACCGTTTAGGTTCAAAATCGTTGACGGTTCCTTGTATGCAAATGAACATCGTACCGCTGGTGGTCGATGTCGTCGCTGACGATGATTTGCTAGACGTTGCCAGAAAGGTTGCGGCGCACAAAAAGAAGATGCGTCGCTTTCAGCACTATCGCTACGAAGACCTTCGTCGGGACCTGAACCGGGTCGGTGGCGGCCAGCGATTGTTTGGTGCCTTAGTGAATATCATGCCGTTCGATCATCCTTTGCATTATGGCAACGTAGCGGCTAGCACGCTAAATCTAAGTGCTGGGCCAGTAGAAGATCTGACTATTGAATTGCACAGTAAGTCAGAAGGCGTGCCAGAAGTAGACATTGATGCCAACCCTGCAGTGTATGACAAAGGTGACCTCGCTGAGTTGCAACAAGAACTGATGAGCTTACTGACACACTGGCTTGCATCGCCGACACAAACGACGAGCTGTGTACTGGCAAGCTTACATGCGCAGGCGCGGCAAGATGCTGTTATATCAGGAGAAAATGACGCACGAACTCACACCCCTGCGGAGTCTGTACTGAATCAGATTCGCCGTCATGCAGCGCAGCAACCAGATGCCATCGCCGTGGAACAGGATGGAGTAGTGTTGACCTATGAGAGTCTGGTCAATAAGGCAGACACGATCGCTAGCGCTTTACGGGCACAAGGTGTGCAATCAGGAGAGCGAGTTGGAGTGGCACTAAGCCGATCGCTGTCTTGTATCACCACAGTGTTAGGAGTCATGTTCAGTGGTGCTGTATACGTGCCGCTCGATCCAGAGCAGCCGATTGAGCGTCAGCACCTGATTGTCGATCAGGCGGCGATCCGTATGCTGATTACCGAAGCGCAGTATCAACACTCCTTATCGGCCTTGCCTGTTACTGTTCAACTGGCGGGGCGTCTGCATAGCGAACCTGTCGCACTACCGGTTGTCGAGGCTGCTGACCCAGCTTATATCATGTTCACGTCTGGTTCGACCGGACAGCCGAAAGGCGTGGTGGTTAGTCATTCGGCGATGAATCATTTCGTCGCAGCGGCAGCTAAGCGTTATGACATCGCGGCGATCGATCGCGTCCTGCAGTTTGCGCCTTTCCATTTTGATGCCAGCATCGAAGAAATCTTCGTGACGCTGGGACAAGGTGCCACACTTGTGCTCCGCACTGATGCCATGCTTGAGTCAATGGCGAGTTTTTCTGATGCGATCACCGCTGAGCGGGTCACTGTGCTGGATTTGCCGACAGCGTTCTGGAATGAGTGGGTGGTGAGTCTACGAGCTGGCACTGCGACATTACCGAATACGCTGAAAGGCGTGATCATCGGTGGTGAAGCGGTTTATCCCGAGCCGTTAGTCCAGTGGAAGACAGCCGTCGAAGAGGCAGGGTTGACCAACCGCATCCGTCTATTCAATACCTACGGCCCGACAGAAACGACCGTGGTTGCAACGTGTAGTGAGTTGCAAGACGTTGATGGTCGTCATGGTCAATTACCTATCGGTCTGCCTTTGTCTGGCATCGACGTATTGGTGCTTGATGATCAGTTGCGCCCGACAACCACAGGCGAGCTGGTGATCCTAGGCGATACACTTGCTGATGGCTACCTCGGCCAGGCGCACCCTGCTTTTATCCGCATACTCGTGGGCGGGGTTGAGCGCCGTGCATACCGTACCGGTGATCGAGTGACACTCATTGATGGCCAGCTGATTTACCTAGGTCGCATTGATAACGAGTTCAAAATCAGTGGTTATCGCATTCAGCCGGGCGAAGTTGAATCCCACCTCCTTGCGCTTGATGGCGTGGAAGAAGCCTGTGTACAGGGGATGGTATTTGATAATGGCCTCCGTCGTTTGGTGGCATTTGTCGCTGGGAAGGGTTGTCAGAATGAAGATGCACTGGCGATTAAAACCGCGCTGCAGTCGAGTCTTCCACCGGCGATGATACCGACCGATTTTCGTTTCTTTGCCAACTTGCCGAAAACCCTCAATAACAAAATTGATCGCAACGCCTTGCTGGCCAGTTATGAGGGGGACAGTGTTGAATCGGTGTTAGCGAGTGAGACTGAAAGCCGAGTCGGTGCAATCTGGCAGCAGATCCTCGGGGTCAGCCTGATTCAGTCGCAGGATAACTTTTTTGAATTAGGCGGGCAGTCACTGCAGACCATTCAAATTGTTAACCGTCTAGGCGCCGAATTTGGTGTCAGTATCAAGGTGTCCGATGTATTTGATCGCCCCGTTTTGAATGAATTTTGTCGCTATCTCGATGAGATGCAGCAGCAGAGTGAAGACGAAGTGGAGATGGTGTGGTGAAGGCCGTGAAGCAGCAAACAGCAGTGACCTCCAGTGGTCAATTTGACAGCAAAGTGGTTTGGGTAACGGGGGCGGCTCGTGGCATTGGGTACGCGGTAGCTATACATTTCCATCAACTGGGTGCTCAGGTGATTGGCTTGGATAAAGACTTTGGGGCTGGGTGCGACACGGGCGCAACGTACCCGTTTGCAACTTATCATGTGGATATTGCTCATCCAGACCAGGTTAAAGCGGTTGCTCAGCGCATCTTATCAGATGTACCGGTGATCGATGTGCTCGCCAATGTGGCGGGTACCCTACGCATGGGAAAAACCGAGAAACTGACCGAAGACGATTGGCATACCTGCCTTAATGTAAATGCTTCCGGTGCTTTTTACTTATTCCAACAGCTGATCCCTGTTTTTAAACAGCAACGTCATGGTGCCGTGGTGACGGTCAGCTCGAATGCCGCCCATGTTCCCCGTCAGCATATGACAGCCTACTGTGCCTCTAAAGCCGCACTGAGCAGTCTAGCCAATTGTGTTGCGCTAGAGCTTGCCCCCTATGGGATACGCTGCAATCTGGTATCGCCGGGATCAACCGATACGCAGATGCAGCGCTCGTTGTGGCACAGCAAAGATGCCGAGCAGCGTACTATTGCGGGATTTCCTTCGCAATTCAAACTGGGTATCCCGCTAGGAAAGATAGCCCAACCTGAGGAAGTCGCGAACGTCGTCGTGTTCCTAGCATCAGATTTAGCCAGCCACGTGACAATGCAAGACATAGTGGTGGATGGCGGCGCAATTCTCAACGCGTGAAGACGACCCGTAGTGATATAGGAAAAACCATGATAGATATGATTTCATTTTTGGCGGATCTTGAGCGCAAAGGTATTCGGTTAGCACTGAATGAAAAAGGTCAGCTGGTTTCTCAGTGCAGCAAACAAGCGATGACGCCAGAAATCGGCCAGCAGATCCGTACTCATAAAGAAGCGATTATTCGGTGCTTACGCGCCCGTCAAGCGTATGAGCAGCCTATTCCGGTGCAAGACGATAAAACAGGACCGCTTTCATTTTCACAGAGTGGTTTGTGGTTTATCGAGCAATATGAGGACAACTCGCACTTATATAATATGCCAGTGCATTTTCGCCTCACCGGTAAACTTGATGTTAATGCACTAGAATACGCGTTTGCTGCTTTGGTGGATAAACATGCCAGCTTGCGAACTCGATTTGTGCGTAATCGCCATGGAAAAGGCGAACAACATATAGATAACCAGACTGCGCTTACTGTGACGCATCATGATTTGTCCCACCTAGACAAAAAGTCGCGTGAAGAAGCCTTACTGACAAGGATCGAGGAAGACATATACCAGTCATTTGATCTAGAGAAAGGCGCTTTGACTCGGGTCGAATTGATTCGACTGGATGAGGAAGAGCATTTGTTGATGCTCACCCAACATCACATCATTTCAGATGGCTGGTCAGTAAAAAACATGTTTGCCGATTTTAAGCAGGCTTTTTTGGCATACCAGAATAACCAGTTAGCACCGTTGAAACCGACTGCTGTCAACTACATCGATTACGCGCACTGGCTCAACTCTTCAGCCTTTCGCGATTATCACCAAGAATTTCGCCCGTTTTGGGTAGAGCGATTGAAAGGTATTCCTGAGGTTCATGCCTTGCCACTGGATAAACCGCGGCCTGCAAATCACAACAATGATGGCGCACTGGTATTTTCGACCATTTCTTTAGCTAAGTGGCAGCAATTTCAGCGGCTATGCCAACAAAATAGTTGTTCGTATTTTATCGGCCTACATGCGGTTTTCTCGCTATTAATGGCGCGCCTAGGTGAAGAAAAGGATGTCGTCATTGGAACACCTTTGGCGTACCGAGAACGCGCGGATATCGAAGATGTCGTGGGATTCTTTGTCAATACCATTGTGTTGAGGACACAGCTCGATGAAGATGCAACCTTTATCGATTACTTGCAATATTGCCGTGAGCAGGATTTGTCAGCGTTTGACCATCAGCTGTTTCGCTTTGAATCACTGAGTGAGGCCATTGGGGCTGATCGAACCACGGCACACAACCCTATTTTCCAGATTATGCTGGTTTATCAGGCAAAGGTCGACTTTAACGATTTGATCCCAGGGTGCGATGCGGTGGAAGAGCCGTCGCCAGTATTACCGGCTAAAACTGACCTGTCACTAAAAGTGACCGAGTTGGTAGATGGTGTCCGTCTCGAGTGGCTATACAGCAAAGGGATATTCGAACATCAGACGATTACCCGCTTCGCAGATATGTTTCTGCAGCTGTTAGACGGTATTCTCGCTGCTCCCGAAACAACAGTAATGGCCTTCCCGCTTGTGGAACAGGCGCACCAAGCCCAAATGGCAAGCGCCTTGGCTCGCTTACCAGTCCACATAGAGATGCCCACGTTGACGCATGAGCAAATCAGTCGCCATGCGTCAACGTGCCCGACTCGACTCGCGGTCACTGGGGTGGACGGTCACTTAAGTTATCAAGCGTTGGAAGAGGCAGCAAATCGTTTAGCCCACTACTTATTGGCACAATCCGCCCACCGCCAAGCGTCGGATGCTGAGACTAAAATAGGTGTTGTCGCCAGTCGAACAACCCAGTATGCGGTGTCGGTACTCGCTGTTTGGAAAGCGGGTATGAGCTATGTGCCGCTCGACCCAGCGTATCCAACCGCGCGACTACAGCACTTAGTTGATGATGCGCAGCTGTCGTTGATGATTGCGCCAGATGCGGATTTTTCGCAATCTCATCCGGCACTGACTGGTTGTGAAGTCATTGATCTCTCCGAACCATCCACTACAGAGAAACTCTCACTGGCAGCACCGACGTCGCCCTCACGCGCGGTCACGGAAAAGGACTTGGCCTATGTGATTTACACCTCGGGTTCAACAGGCCTGCCGAAAGGGGTAGAAGTTGAGCATGGCGCGTTTACGAACCTGCTAACCGACCATACCGCGCGATTAGCGCTGAATCACGATAGTGTGATGCTCAACCCAATGTCTTTGGCGTTTGATGCTGGAAACATGACTGCCATTCTCCCCCTGTTTGCGGGGGCCCATCTGGTGTTTGGTACGCCAGATGACACCTTGCTTGACCAGGCGGACTCATGTCGTGCAACACATATGATCAGCGCAACGGCACTGTTTGCCGCCATGGTTCCTCGGCCACTGCGTACACTTCATACCGTCGCGTTTGGCGGTGAAGCTTGTCCGGCCACGTTGGTGAGTAGTTGGCAGGGCAACCTCCGCCTGCTCAATATGTATGGCCCGACAGAGTTCACTGTAACGGCATTGGTCAAAGAGCTTGAGCCTGGTGAGCCAGTGACCATCGGTCAACCTATCGATAATACACAAGCGCTGATCATAGACGAGCGAGGACAGCTTTGCCCCGTGGGGGTGGCAGGAGAGCTTTGTCTTGCTGGTCTGGGGTTGGCTCGGGGCTATCTGAACCAACCAGATTTAACCGCAAGTGCCTTTGTAACCCTAACCGTCGCGGGACAGCGTGTACGTTGCTACCGAACGGGTGATAAGGCGCGATGGCTTAACAACGGCGACGTCGAATATCTGGGTCGGTTAGATCAACAGATCAAACTGCGTGGTTATCGAATAGAGTTGGCTGAAATTGAGAGTCAACTGGCCAAAGTCGCACCGCAACTTAATCAGGTCAGGGTCATTCTTGCCGGAGAGGGTGCGCAGTGCCAATTGGTTGCTTACGCGACACCACAACATGTGTCATGCCCCGAGCACTCGGTTGATCAAACGGGTGTCGATGTTGGTCAAATTCTGTCTGAGGCGACCCGAATCTTGCCTGAATATATGGTACCAGCAGAGCTTATTATGCTGGATGAACTGCCGTTGACGGTGAACGGTAAGTTGGACGTCAGTCGATTGCCAGCACGCCAACGGATAACACAAGCATATGCGCAGCCAGAAACAGAGATGGAAGCCGACGTACTTACTGTGTGGCGAGATGTGCTGAATACGGATCTGGGTGTGGAAGATGATTTCTTCCGTTTGGGAGGCGATTCAATTTTGAGTATACAACTCAATACTCGTCTTCGTGATGCAGGCTTTCCTTGCACCGTAAAAGATGTTTTTGAAGCGAAAACAGTCCGTAAACTGTGCCGTACTCTTACCGCACGCGCGGTGACCGAGCAGGCCGTTGATGCCGAACAGGGGCAACTATCTGGCGAGTTTGATTTGCACCCTATTCAGCATTGGTTTGATGCTCAGCCTTTTACTCGGCCAGCGCATTGGAACCAAGCGGTAATTTTGGCTATTCCCAACATCGATACGGGTCGTCTCAACGAGATGATGTCAATGCTATTGGCACATCATGACGCACTGCGCCTACGGGTGACTGAAGAGGGAAAGACGCGTCGCCAGCGCTACCAAGCCTCTGTCACTGTGCCCGAGCTGAAAGAGCTGGATGCGTCCACCATGACTCAAGAGTCACTTTATGATGCGCTCACCACATTGCAGTCGCAGTTTGATCTGGTTAACGGCCCCATCATGGCTTGGGCTCGGATCCGTCACTTACCTGCCCAAGGAGAGCAGGAGCCGCAAACTGGTCTGTTTTTGGCATTCCATCACTGGGTCATTGATGCCGTCTCTTGGCGGATCATCGCTGATGATCTGAGGCGCTTATCACAAGGGTTGCCGTTGGCGAATAAAACCTCCAGCTATCGACAATGGGGAGAGGCGCTTCGAGACTATGCGAACCGTCACTCGGCACAGTTTGATTTTTGGTATCGTCAGCTGGATAACATCAGAAACGGTGGAGGCAGCACCTTGCCAGCGGTTCTTAACCAAGACCCAGATGGTCGTGTCGTTCCTAGCCAGGCGATGTTACAACTCGATCAAGCCAACACAGCGCGTTTGGTTGGTCCTGCAAATACTGCCTTTAATACCGAGGTGCGTGACTTGCTGTTATCGGCTTTGAGTATCACGCTTAATGAATTGGGCTGGGGAGAGCAAGCCACCGTGATGTTAGAGGGGCATGGCCGGGAAGAGATTGATGCGCAATTGGATGTCAGTCGCACCGTGGGGTGGTTCACTAGCACCTATCCATGCCGAGTTGCGGTGAGATCAACCTTGGCAGAAACCATCAAGCACGTTAAAGAAGCACTGCGTG
Organism: Salinivibrio siamensis; assembly: GCF_001996005.1. Lineage (GTDB taxonomy): Bacteria > Pseudomonadota > Gammaproteobacteria > Enterobacterales > Vibrionaceae > Salinivibrio > Salinivibrio siamensis. The sequence goes on from NZ_MUFB01000010.1 coordinate 33,930, forward strand.
AGGTGCCTGATAATGGGGTGGGGTTCAACGCCTTACGTTGCTTCCACCCTCAAGGTGAGCAGCTAACTTTCTCACCGATTGTCTTGAACTACTTGGGCCGTCAGACACAAAAGCACGATCAACCGGCTGAGCAATGGCGTCCTTTACCTATTGTGCCTGGACAGACCGCCTCACCGCTTAATCCTGGCGAAGAACTGCTCAGTTTGCATGGGGGGATCGATGATGGCCAGTTAACACTACGGCAGGTTGGCGTTTTAGATCAGACGCTTAGCGAGCAATTCATGGCAGCATTTAAAGCCAACCTGGTCAAGATCGTCCATGATTGTGAGCAGCACGCGACAATATATGGGCGTAGGTTTACCCCCTCGGATTACCCGCTTGTGAGCCTTGCTCAAGGCGAGCTAGATAGACTGAGCGAGCGCTTTGATATTGAAGCGTTGCTGCCCGCATCATCACTACAGCAAAGCATGTTTGTTCACCAGCGTCGTTGCCCAGACGATGAGGCATACCTGTTGCAGACGCCGATTCGGTATCGTCAACCGGTGGATAGGGTGCGGTATCAGCAGGCTTGGCAGGCCGTTGTCTCGGCGTTTCCAGCCCTACGGACCGTGATGAGTGGCCCTTACGGCGCTGATAATCAGTTGGTACAAGTGGTTCAGCGTCAGATAGCTATGCCATTCGAATGGGTCGAACTGGCTGATGAGGAAGATCCTGCCACTCAGATTGCGGCCTATTGCCAGCAAGACCGTCAACGTGGTATCGCGCTTGATGGCGATGCTTTAATGCGCGTGCGTTGCTTCCGGCTTGCCGATGATGATATTCAAGTTATCTTCAGTTGCCACCATGCTGTCATTGATGGTTGGAGCGGTCCGCGTTTGTTTTCAGCGTTGCATCAGGCCTACGAGGCACTGAGTGAGCCCAATAATGGCCTGCCATCGGCATTTTTGCCGGCAGATGAGGCCTATATAGCGCATGCAGAGTACGCTGCGAGTGCTCGTCCTGATGCGGCGGCGTTCTGGGCGAATAAAGCATTGACGACGGCCAAAGCCGACGATTTAACCCCGCTATTCGGTCCGGACTTTGCCTCTTTACCCATGCAGCGACAACCAGAAGTGGTTAGAACAGCACTCAATGAGCAAGAGCAGGCGGCATTGCAGCATTTTGCTCGTGAGGTCGGGGTAACCCACAGTACCGTGGCGCAATTTGCGTGGCACCGTCTGGTCGCACGTGAGTGCGGGCTGCCAAGCGACAAGACAACGACGATTGTTGGCAATGTTGTACCGGGTCGCGATGCGCCCGTGACGGGAATCGCTAACAGTGTTGGGTTATATATCAACACGTTACCCTTGATCGTCGATTGGCAGCGTCACCTAACATTGGCTGATCAATTGCGTGCGCTGCAAGATGAAGCGATGGCACTGAATCAGCATGCGACACAGTCGCTGATCGAGTTACACGCTGGACATCGTCGTTTGTTTGACAGTGTCTTTGTTTATGAGAATTATCCACGAGCAGAGGTGGATGATCACCAAGCGCACATGGTTCCCGGAGCTAACCTGTATCCTGAGTTTGGCGTTGCGTTTGAAAAAGTCGAGGTACCGCTCAGTTTGGTCGTCAATGAAGTAGGAGGTCAGCTGTCGCTGCGTTTCGAGTTTGATGGCGCGCAGGTCGAGCCATCCCGTGCTCGTGATGTGTTGGACCAATGGCGGGCGTCACTATTAGAAGTGTTTACCGCCGATCCGCAATACACCCTGGAACTTGACCCCGCAGAGGCTTTGCCTGAGGTATCGGTCGATATAGCGTCTCAGACAAAGCGCGATCAGCAGCCAAAAGAAGGTGTGAAGTCTGATTGTGCACAAGGCAGTCAGTATTCATCGGAAGTGGCGCGTTTGGTCAGCGAGGAGTGGCAACAAAGTACTCACCTTTGTGTCACCCCTGAGAGCCCGCATTGGTATCAGCCTTTATGCGTGTTAGGGATAAGCTCACTGGCGGCGATTGGGTTGGTGCAACGGCTCAATTATGCGCTGAACATGCACGATGTATCAGCGATGGGTGTCGCACAGCCGATAACGTTAGCGTTTTTGTATCAGCATGCGACACCAGATGCAATTTGCCGAGCACTCAGTGTGGGTCGCGCACAACCGCCAAAGAGTGAGCAACCTGTGATGGAGGCGACCGATGCAGGTGAATAATCAATTCAGTGAAGAGGCAACCTGTTTAGCACCGATGTTAGAGGCCGCCCTCATGGAGGCGGCTACCTCAGGCCTCATTGCCATTGACTTTGGCGACCAATCGATCCGCTATGATCAACTATTGGTGGCGGTCAGTCAGGTGCAGCAGCGGTTAAACCAGGCTGGATTGCAGCCTGGTGATCGCGTTGGCATACATTTAATGCGCTCGCCAACCCTGATAGCGACCTTATTGGCGTGTGTGTTTTCAGGTGTGGCCTTTGTACCGCTCGACCCGCTGTTTCCTGCTGGGCGATTAAGAGAGATCGCCGATGAGGCGAAGTTAAGCGCGGTGATAGAGGCAAACAGCGATGGGGCAGCGCCAATTGCGTTTGACTGTCCTGTTATCACCTTGGGTCTTGTTGAGGAGTGTGTAGTAAACGAAAGTGGCCTGAAGCCATTACACTTACCTTTACTGAGTCCGCAAACCACCGCCTATATTATGTTTACCTCTGGTTCAACCGGTAAGCCGAAAGGAGTGGTGATCAGCCACCAGGCAATGGCGACTTTTTTGTCTGCCGCTGTGACGCGACTCAACCTTGATGACAAGTGCCACTGGCTACTGATCACGACCATTGCGTTTGATATCTCGATATTGGAGATTTTTGCGCCTTTGTTGGTTGGTGGTCGCCTATGCCTCGCGAATAGTGAGGAGCACAAAGATCCCCATCTTGTCGCGGCGATGTTAACACGTCATCCATCGTTAAATACGCTTCAAGCAACACCGACGTTTTGGCGAATGATGATCAATACTGGTTGGAGCGGAAAGACAGGCCTAAGAGCATTGATAGGAGGGGAAGCATTAGATGCTGGATTGGCGGAACAGCTAATGGCGCGTTCGAGGATACTTTGGAACTGCTACGGTCCGACAGAAGCCACCGTGTGGTCAATGATGTCAGAAGTAAAAACCGCGCACCAGATCACCATTGGGTCTAGCCTAGTGGGATATGCCCATTGTGTGCTGGATGACGAGGGGCAGCCTGTCGATTTAGGGCATGAAGGGGAGCTATGTATCTCAGGTAATGCACTCAGCGATGGTTACTGGCAAAGGGATGACCTGACGGCGCGTCAGTTTATTACGCGCAATGATGGTCGGCGTTATTACCGTACCGGCGATATCGTTCGGCGGTTGGCGGATGACTGTTATCAATATATTGGCCGTCAGGATAGTCAGATTAAACTGCGTGGCTACCGGATTGAATTAGGAGAAATCGAAGCGCGTCTCCGCGAGTTAGATACGGTGCTTGATGCAGCGGTGAAACTAGAGGGAGAAGGTGAGAATCGTATTCTCGTTGGTTATATAGAGCAAGGAGAATGCGGCACCGCCTACACGCCGGAGATGACGCGTCTGCAATTGCGAAAAGCACTGTCCCCTCATTTACCCGGTTATATGATCCCCACTCGTTTTGTCTGGCTGGCGAGCTTGCCGAAAACGGCAAGTGGAAAGGTTGACCGCAAACAATTAACGGCGAGCTAACTCGGCTCACGACGGAAAAAACCGCCGAAAGGCGGTTTTTCAAACGGTAACACGACGTTTATTCGCTCAGTGGCTCAGCGTTGGGCTTATTGACCAATTCAGCAATATCATCCATGACTTTAAGTGCAGCGAGTGGACCACCGACTGAAGTCCACAACGAACCATCAACCGGTGCAAAGCGACCTGCTTCAATGGCGCTTAGTTGGCGGAATGCTGGGGTGCTTTCTGCTTGTTTCATCGCGTCAACCGCGTCACCAGACGCGCTGAGTGTACCGATTACCATCCAATCACCATCTAGTACATCAAGCGCTTCCAAGCTCAGTGACATGGAATGGGTATGGCCTGGATCCTGCTGGTCGCTCGGGCGCTTCATGCCAACATCGGCGATCACCTGACTGGCAAAAGAATCCCGGAACATGTACGCCGGCCCTTTCGGATTCCAGCGCACGACACTGATGGTTTGCCCCAGTTTGTCGCCAATSGCTTGTTTTGTCTTTTTCACATGGGCGTGGTAGCGCGTCATAAAGGCTTCGGCTTCGGTTTGACGGTTTAGAATAGTCGCAGTGCGCTTAAATACCTTTTTCCAATTTTCACCGTAGTCAAATGTGACCACTGTTGGTGCAATTTCGCTTAGCAGCGCAATCACTTCAGGTCGATTGGGCGCGGTTAAGATTAAATCTGGCGCCAGTTCTAGAATGCTTTCTAAGTTTGGCCGAGACAGCCCACCGACGACCTGGATTTCATCGTCAATGACAGGTTTTAAATATCGAGGTAAAGACGACTGGCCGCGGCCATTGACCGTACCAATTGGGGTGAGGCCTAACGCGAGGGTGGTATCTAAGTCGATTTCGCTTAGCGTAATGATGCGTTTAGGCTGTGCAGGGATCGCAACACGCTCTCCATACGCATTCTCGACTGTACGGGTTTCGGCGGCACTGGCTTGGTTCACCATGCAGAACAGAGCGAGGGCCGTAAAAAGGCTTCTCAGCAAAWTAATGCTCCTTATTATATGTCCAATGAAATGAATAAATTCTGGTGAATCTYACCTAATAAGGCGACTGATAACTATTTTTATTTAATTCTGTTATCAGAAAACGGGTGTTGATATCATGCCCGACATCGTTGTGATACAAGGAGTTGCAAGCGTGTCGAAATCTCACCTCGCCTGGTTAGGGGGCGGTGTTCTCAGTGTTTGTCTTTTTTCGATGATATCAATGTCGGTTGGAGCAGGGGAGTATGGCGCAGCAGACGCTTTTGCGTACTATTTGTCTGCAATCATCCCATCCTCTTCAATGCATCCGTCAGAACATATGACAATGGTGATGGACACCCTACGCTTGCCACGCACACTGTGCGCATTGTTGGTCGGTGTTAGCTTATCATTGGCGGCGTCATTACTCCAAAGCGCGACCCGTAACCCACTGGCAGAGCCAGGCTTGCTGGGTGTGAATGCCGGCGCAGTGCTAGGGTTGGTCACCGGCTTGACTTATTTTGGCGTCGAATCTGCATTGGGATATCTCGTCTGGTCTGGATTAGGCGCGTTGGCGGGCAATGTGTTGGTCTTACTTGTTAGCCAAGTGGTGGGGAAGTCCAGTCCACTCAAGCTGATTTTGGTCGGGGTCGCGATGAATGCCACCTTTGGAGGGGTATCCAATTACCTTTTACTGTCAAACCAAGTGGTCTTAGATCAGTTTCGGTTTTGGAACCTCGGCTCGCTGGCGGCTGCGGACATGACGGCGATGATGCTGATCTCTCCCTTTATGCTCGCTGCCATCGCGTTGACATTCTTACTGGCGCGTCAGCTCACCATGATGCAGCTTGGCGAGCAGCAGGCACAATCGCTTGGCATTAATACCTATTGGGTGCGAGTGGGGGTGTTACTGGCGTCTACTCTGTTTACCGCTTGCGCTATTTCTGTGGCTGGGCCGATCAGCTTTGTTGGTTTTCTAGCCGCTTATTGTGCCCGCATGGTCGAGCCCGTTCGCTTGTCTCTCCAGGTTATCTTCTCGGCGCTATTCGGTATTTGTTTTATCTTGATTGCCGATATCTTGGCGCGTTGGATCATTCAGCCTTATGAAATGCCAAGTGGCGTGTTGTTGGCAATGATAGGCGCGCCGGTGTTGATTGGTGTGGTTCGACGTGGCGGGTTTCGCGCATTGCTGGCCGTTAAGTAGGAGCAAGTAGTATGGAAAAAATGGTTACTCAGGCTCGGCAAATAGCGGACGATTCATCAAGCAATCAAACGCCGCGCCACATACCAAACGGAAAATGGCTATGGCAGTTTGGTCATTACACAATGCTTATCGAACGCCGAGCGTTGTGCATAAGCATACTAATGATGCTGATCCTTATAGTGATGAGTTTGCTGGCTGTAAGTATTGGCTCGGCCAAGCTGACGCCCTGGCTGGCGTTTAAATCCTTATTCGGCGAGTCGAGTCGCATGGCAGAAATCATGGTGTTTAACATTCGCCTGCCGCGTGTGGTTGCGGTGTTAGTTGCTGGCGCGGCGATGGGTTTGTCGGGGTGTATGATCCAAACCTTAGTGCGCAACCGGCTTGCAACCCCTGATATGGTCGGTGTCAATGAGGGGGCGACATTAGCCATCACGTTTTTTACCCTTTATATCACATTGGGAGCTTGGCCATGGTGGGCGGCTCCCTTGGGGGCAATGTTTGCTGCATTCATGTTGTATACATTGTGCCGACACCCTGGAGAGCAAGGATACCTGTTTGTGGTGATTGGTATTGGTGTTTCTGAGCTCATGCGGGCTGTGGGTGAGTTTCTGATGTCGACGGAGTCCATTGTGCATGTCAGCAGTGTATATTTTTGGACCATGGGAAACTTTGTGGGTCAGGGGTACAGTGTTAGCGTGCCGGTGGCGTGCCTATTACTATTATTGACCCCGGCCGTGATTTACTTTTCCCGACAGTTGGATGTGCTGCGGCTGGGTCTTCCTACTGCCCAGAGCCTGGGGGTAAACATCAGCCGTGTGCAGATAGCCATTCTACTGTTAGCGATTGTGACTGCCGCGTTGGGAACCGCAATTGGTGGTCCCGTGGTGTTTATCGCCATGGCAGCGCCTATTATTGCGACTTACCTACTTAAGGGGCGTGTCGTCCCACTTTGGACAGCAGCAATACTCGGCGCGCTGCTACTTTTGGTGAGCGATACATTGGTCAGGGTCTTAGCCGATCCCCACGAAGTCGCGACAGGGATCATGACCCGTATTCTAGGTGGCATCATGCTATTTGTGTTTTTACTGCGAGATAAAGGGCAGGCAGATTAATGACAGCATTATCGATGACAGGTGTCGGGTTTTCTTATGAGAAAAAAACGATCCTCAAAGATGTTTCATTCAACTTGAGTAAAGGCAAGTTGGTGGGGATTGTTGGCCCGAATGGGGGTGGCAAATCTACCTTGCTCAAGATGATGGCTAAGCACCTCGTGCCGCAGCAAGGCGTGATTACTCTGAACGGACAACCCTTGTCGGATTATTCGATGAAAGCGCTGGCCAAAGCGCTGGCATTTCTACCCCAGCAGCCGATCAGTCCGGCTGGGATCACGGTTGAACAGCTCGTGCAGTACGGGCGACATCCTCACCAAGGTTGGTTCAATCAATGGAGTGATGAAGACGCGACTCAAGTCAGCAACGCCATCGGTAAAATGAAATTGAATGGTTTGCTCACGCAACCCATGACAAGTTTATCGGGGGGGGCAACGTCAACGGGCTTGGCTAGCAATGATTTTGGCGCAAAACACAGAGGTTATTCTGCTTGATGAGCCGACCAGCGCATTAGATATTGGCCATCAAATCGAAGTGATGGAGAGCATTCACCAAATGGTGGCGATGGGTAAAACCGTGGTGCTAGTTATCCATGACCTTGCGGCGGCGGCGCGTTACTGTGATGAACTGATCGCCATAGGTGATCAAGGTATTGTGGCGACAGGGCCAGTGACGGATGTGATCACTGAGCCGATGATCAATAAGCTCTACAATACCCAGGTGGATATTCTCAATGCGCCTTTCGATGATGCCCCGGTCATCGTCCCACGGCGTCAAGCCGCGTATAGCACTGATTAATTTATGTTTTCACGAGTAGATTGGCGAACAATGAAAGCCAGCTGTTGAAGCTGGCAGTGGTCAATCAAACGCGCGTTTGCGGTCGTACGGCTACGCCTCTAGCATGCGTTGGCGACTAAAGGATCCGAGTGTCTTTGACGGCGAACATTAACGGCAGTGGCGAGCATGTCTAGCATGGTCTCAGTATCTTTCCAGCCGAGACAAGCATCTGTGATTGATTGCCCAAAGGTCATCTCTTTCGATATCTCTTGCCGACCTTCAACCAGGAAACTTTCCGCCATAATGGCGTTAATGCCATGATTTCCTTTGCTAATCTGACGACATAGCTCTTCGGCGACAAGCAGCTGGCGTTGGAATTGCTTCAGACTGTTGCCGTGACTACAGTCGATCATTAAGCCTGTATTTATTCCTTTGTCTTGCAGTTGTAGCAAGGCATTACTGATATCTGTTTCGCTGTAATTGGGGGCTTTACCACCTCGTAAAATTAAATGACAGTCGGGGTTACCGGTGCTGTTCACCGCATAAAGCTGTCCATCTTGACCTGTCGCGGTGTAACGATGGGAGTGGTTGCTGGCAATAATGGCATCCATCGCCACACCAATATTTCCGTCAGTGCCATTTTTAAACCCGATTGGACAAGGGAGTCCAGAGCTTTGCTGACGATGGGGTTGAGATTCCGTCGTTCTCGCGCCAATGGCGCCCCAGCTCATTAAATCAGCGAGGTAAGTAAAGCTGGTGGTATCGAGAAACTCCGTCGCAGTTGGTAGCCCCAGCGCATTGATATCAACCAGCAACGCTCTAGCTTGCTGAAGCCCCTTGCCGATTTTATCGCTGCCATCCAAATCGGGGTCAAACAGTAATCCTTTCCAACCAACAGAGGTCCGTGGCTTTTCAAAGTAGGTTCGCATCACTACAACCAATTGATCCTGGTAGCGCTCGGCATAACGAGCCAGTAGCTTGGCGTACTCTAGCGCTGCCGCTGGATCATGAATTGAGCAAGGGCCGATAACGACCAACAAACGATCATCGCGACCATGTAAAACCTCTCTTATTGTACGTCGAGAGTGATCAATGTGTTCGCTTAGTGTGTCTGGGCAGGGGATGTCGGTTGCAAGTGCAGCCGGTTTAGGCAGTGCCTGCCACGAATGGGCGCGGATCACTGAAGGGTCAATAGCCATTATTTGTTCCTTGTTTGTCATCATGAGATGACACCACTCTTGTGCTTCAAAGCGCCATTACAGACTAATGGGTAAATAATCTATATTGTTATAATTATCATCAAGATATGCTCACCGCGCTCGCGGTCTCAAACAAGTGTTACTGATGAAATGATATCTATTCGCGTTTGATTATACACAAACTCATCAGCGATAAAAGAGCAAATATTTGCCTCAGCGATGTTGCTTTCCTACATTATCCTACAGCGCTGAAGTGCCCCTTTTCTTGGCAACTCTTCGCTCTAAAGCGAAAAATGCAATTCATAACAGTCAGTCGGGGATTCAACCGCGAAGTGCAACACTCTCGTTTGCAGCTAATGATAATTTTGACATTTATTGTGAGGAGTGTGTTCCGTTTTGATGGTTTTTCTAGCAATGAATAGGCTGTGGTATTAGCCTTTTTATTTCTCTAGCGAAAGCAGGTGCGTGATAATTTTGATTCTAAGCCTCACTGGTATCAAGGCCTTCAGGGTATTTCACTAACTAGCGCGCCTTTCATTTCTTTATATTTTAAGCTGTCTTTTATTGGTGTTGGCTCAGGTTCTCACGTTGACAGTATTTTTACTTGGAGGTATATTTCTATGCGCATAAATTCAGTGATTTATGCTTATAAATGAACGCTTCAGCCCAATGTCGTTTAATTTTTATAATACGTCTTTAGGATCTAAATAGAATGAACAAAAAAAGTCTGTGTGAAAAAGGGTGTTTTTTGTTGGTGGTGAGCCTGTTTGCTAACGCTTCATATGCGCAAGAATGGTTAGAGGGTGTTTATATCAATCAAGAAAAAGACTCTCTTATGGAAGAGGTGGTCTTCTGCAAAGATGGTAAAGCATATGCAGGTATGTCACCTCGAAACTATGAAATGACGACTAAGAACGATGAAAGATTCGTTGTTCTGAAGTCAAATGGTGTGTTCACTTTTAAAGTATCTGATGACAGTAAAGAGTTGTTCCCTGTCGATAGTTTCACCAAAAACTGGTTTACAGAAAAAACACTTCTTCTAGATAGTGATCGAAAAGACACTTGTAGATAGGAAAGGTTATCTTCCACGAGCCATACCAAAACATACAACCAGATCAAACACTTTGGTTAGACTGTTTTTACTTCTGATAACCTTTTCGACTAAATACTTTGCTTTATTATAGGAAATATAATGACTAATGAAATTACTGAGAGTCCGATTAAAGTGGTTCAGTTCTCGCGTAAGAATTTTATCGCGCAGGTAGTGATAGGTGGACTGATGATTGCTGCAGGTATAGCCTTAAATGTCTTTGTCGCAGCTTTGGGCGGTTTGTCATTTATCTTAATGTCAGTTGCCAATAATAGCATCGATCATTTAAGGTTTTATCAAGACCGTATGGAAATAAAGCTATTAGCTCTTCGCTCTAGAGATACAATTTTTAACAAAGATATATCGGATGTGCAAGTAGAGTCCAATGTTGTGATCTTGACCGTTAAAGAGGGCGAAAAGCAAAAGACAAAGAAAATCCCCTTAGGTTATTTTTCCGAAGAGGATAAAAAAGAAATAGTCGCTTACTGCGAAGGTATAAAAAATGACTCTATTAATTGATAGTTTGACGAACACGAAGGGTCATGATTAGTCGTCATATTGTGAGTGATATTATATATCCTCATAAACCTAAGTCATACGCCTCAAGCTAGTGGTCGAGAGTCTTTTCTATTCTTTTTAGTACTGACAATGTTGTTTCGAGTTCTGCTTGGGTAATACCTTTTGTGCACTCGGTCGCCCATTGGAATTGCTTTTTATCGAGTTTGGCATAGACTGCTCTTCCACTTTCGGTGAGACTGACCAATTTAGCGCGTTTGTGATCCGGGTTTTCGCTGAATTGCAATAGATCATCGTTGTGCATGGCATCAACTAATCTTTGAACCGCCTGCCGTGTTAAGCCCATTGCTCGCGCTATTTGCGATACTGTTTGTGGACTGTTTGCTAAGAAAAGCGCGCCTAGAACTTTCCATCTCGCACTCGTGATGTCGTACTCAGCGCCCATTTGGTCGCCCGCATTGACGAGACTCCCCCCTAATTTAAATACTTCCAGAACAATATCGGTGAAAACGTGACTTTTTTGAAGTGTGGACATATGCTCTTTTTTTCTCAATTTGACAGCATGTTGACAATATGCATGATAGTTACCATAATGACAACATATTACCAATTTATGAGATTTAAGGAAATCAAATGATCCTAATCCACTGTCTTGCGGCAATCATTGCTAGTTTGTGTGTTGCCACGTTTTTCTGCACCACGGTTTTGGTTGAGCTTTTTGGTAGCACGATGGCGATTGAAGCAGCGAAAAGTCTGATTGTTTGGCCAGGGTTGTTTGTTCTTGTTCCATCAATCGTTGTCGCAGGCAGCAGTGGTTTTGTGTTAGCTAAGACAAAAGGCAATCGGGGCGGGCTGATACAGAATAAGAAAAAAAGAATGCCATTTATCGCGCTCAACGGTCTGTTGGTGCTTGTGCCGTGTGCGCTCTTGCTCGATAGCTGGGCGTCTAATGGGGGACTTGGTACCCGCTTTTATATAGTACAATTGATCGAGCTAATTGCGGGTGCAATCAACTTGCTTCTGCTAGGGAAGAATATGAGAGATGGTTTTAGGTTAACTAATAGGTTCCGCAATTAGTCCCCGAAAGAGGGAATGCCAAAAAAAGCATGCAGAGGTGGCGCTTTACAACATAGATATGGAGGATGTGATAGTAATCAGGCTATCCTGTTTATTATTGCTATGAGTTTAATATGGATATTTACCTAGAAATAGAGGTGTCGAAAGCGCAGCATGAGGCTATTGAAGCGCTTAGAAACAAGGCATTTCCTGACCATCAAGTTTCCCGTTCCTACTATAAGCAGCTTTTGCATATGCGGGCTTTGCAGTACCACGACAATCAACTGATTGGTTATATGGGGCTGGATTATAGGGTAGTGAATGTCGGTGGTGAGGTATACAAAGTGTTAGGCGTGAGTGATTTTTGCATCGACAGCGCTTGGCAAAGAAAAGGGATAGGCTCGGGTATGCTGGCGCAACTGACTGACTATGCGCGAGATAAAGATGTTGATTTCATTATTCTTATTTCTGAGCTGCACGATTTTTATGTGGCCAATGGCTTTCAGCTCGTCGAGTCACATGCCTCTTGGCTACGCATCCATGAACATACAAATTATGGCGTTGCGGTCGAGTATGTTGATGAATTGTACGTTAAACCGATGAAAGATAAATCATGGCCTGCGGGGCATATGGATTGGCTTGGATATAGGTATTAATGCCATAGGTATAAGTAGCTTATGCCGCGTAAGAGGGGGTTAGTCGTTTTTTGTGTTGTGTGCTGGGCGTGGCTCAAATCCCACCTGATCACGTCCATTGTTCTTGGCCCAATATAGGCGTTGATCCGCCAAGTGGACAAGATAGTCAGGCGAGATGTCTGGCGTACACTCAATGGTCGCAACCCCCAAACTAGCGGTAACATGACGAGCGGCGTTGGATCTGCTGTGGGGAATACCGAGTGCTGCAATCGACGCTTTAATCGTCATCGCAATCGATACGGCGTCTGCATGCTGGGTTTCCGGTAAAATACAACTAAATTCCTCGCCACCATATCTCGCGGCCAAATCTTGTGGACGCTTGAGGCTTTGTTGAATCACCTCGCCAACTGCCTTTAGGCATCTATCGCCTGCCAAGTGACCATAGGTGTTATTGAAGTGCTTAAAGTAATCTAAATCGATCATGATCAGCGACATAGAGGCGTTTATCCGCTTGAGCCGTTGATATTCGCCGTCGAGCACGTTATCAAAGCGGCGGCGGTTCGCTAAGCCAGTGAGGGCATCGGTAATACTCAGCGTTTCAAGCTTGTCACGAGCAATTTTGAGCTCGGAAAGGTAGTTTAATTGATCCCAATAGGTGCGAAGTGTAAATAAGGCGAGTAACCACAACACAATCAGCGCTCCCACAGCGACTCTCACCTGATGACGCCAATCCGCCTGCCAATGCTGGTCTGCTTCCCCGACTACGGCATAAAAGGGGAGCCCCTCGACTTTACGAATACTGAATAAACGTGGCACGCCATCTATTGGCGAGGTGGCGCGAAAGCTCTTGTCGGTTTGCCCGGATGTGATAAAAGCCTCAACGATAGGATCATCAATGAGTTTACCCAAGGTTTCCGGCTTAGCGGGCTTTCTTGCCAATAATCGAAGGTTTTTGTCAGTGATAGCGACCACATCCAGGGGATCTATGGAAATATGCTCGACCCATTTAGAGAAAAAGGTGAGATCAACGCCCACCGCGGCAAACCCTTTGAAGCCTGGCTGCTCGGGCAAAAGCTCACGCGTCTGTGTGATGTTTAGTGGGCCGGTCGTACTTTTAAACGCGTTGGAGACAAATGTATCTCGATCAGGGAAGTCGCGTAGTGCTCGGCAATAGTCTCGGTGACTTCCATCCCACCCTAGTTCGTCACTATTCGCATGGGTAATGATACAGTTTTGATCAAAAAGGCCGGCGAGAATGACATTAGGGACGGTGTTCATTTTGGAGACCACAAGCGCCGTTAGTTGCTGATGTGCCTGCAAATCTTTGGGCGGATAGACGAGATCCTCAGGCTCAACATGCCCTAGTATATCTCTTAATAAATAGTCGGTGATTTGAAATGAGCCTTCGATCCATTCGGCGATCAAAAAACTCACGCCTTCGACGCGCCCACGGGCTTTATCTTCTTCTTGTTGTAACGAGCGCATTAAGCCCATTGTTGCGACTGCACCGAGAAGCAAGCAAAAAACCACACAAAAAATCAGACTGCTCTTTCGGTTGGACACTAATCACACTGCTCCTTTGTTCACAAATTTAACTATAGGAGCCGCTACTTCGGTTGTCGACAAGGCTGAATAGACGCGCGCCTGCAGCTGTCGGCAGGCGCGATCGTAGCGTCTTGATGTGATTGGTAGACTGGGCGCTCTTTTGTTGCATCACCGCAAACGACTCGTAAGGGGCCAGTTTATAGGTTGTGCTTAACTGTTTGACCGGATCCATGTTGTAGCTGAGGCAGGTTAAGTCCTTATCGCGCCAGTGTTCGGGGAGAGTGATGGCTTGTTTTTGCTCGCTAAAGTTACTGACTACCAAAATACGGTGGGTATCGTCGAAGCGCTCGTAAGCCATCACGTTAGGGTGTGACTCTTCCACAGGCGCAAACTGGCCGTGTACGATCAATGGATATTGCTTGCGCAGCTTAATCAGTTCACGGTAGTGATAAAGCACTGAGCCGCTATTTTCTGTCGCCCGTGCCACATTGATGGTGGTGTAGTTAGGATTAACCGGTAACCATGGTGTTCCTTGGGTAAAGCCTGCCTGCGGTGCGTTCTCCCATTGCATTGGGGTACGGGCGTTATCGCGACTGTTTTGGTATACCGCCTCCATCATGGTGTCGGGATCGACACCTTCCGCGACGCGTAAATCGTAAAAATTGCGGGTTTCGATGTCTTGATAATCGTCGATAGACGGGAAGGCGACATTGGTCATCGCAATCTCTTCCCCTTGGTAGATATACGGCGTACCTTTCATCAAGTGCAAGGTGGTGGCGAGCATTTTTGCCGAGCGGGTCCGATATTGGCCGTCGTGACCAAACTTGGATACGGCACGCGGCAAATCATGGTTGTTCCAAAATAGTGAGTTCCAACCGCTATCGGCCAGCGCTTGTTGCCATTTGAACAGTACCTGTTTGAGGGCGGCGATATCCAGCGGCACGGGCTGCCATTTATCGCCGTCTTTCCAGGTAGCGGTGATGTGTTCAAATTGGAACACCATGGAGAGTTCATTGCGTTCCGGTGCGCTGTAAAGCTTGGCGATCTCGGGCGTTGCGCCCCATGTTTCGCCGACGGTGAGCAAGTCTTTGCCACCAAATGTGGCATGATTCATTGCCTGTAGCAGTGGGTGAAGGCGCGGGCCATTGCCAGTAATGCCTTTATCGATTTCTTTGCCAATTAAATCAATCACATCAAGGCGGAATCCGCCAATGCCTTTGTCAATCCACCAGTTCATCATTTTATGCACGGCGTCATGGACGGCGGGATTTTCCCAGTTCAGATCGGGCTGACGTTTGGAGAACAAGTGAAAGTAATACTGCTCGGTGTTTGGCTCCCATTGCCATGCGCTGCCACCAAAAATTGAGCCTTGATCATCGGGTGCACTGCCATCGGGTTTGGCATCGCGCCAAATGTAAAAGTCGCGATAAGGACTGTTTTTGTCGTGAAGCGCTGCTTGGAACCAAGGGTGTTCGTCGGAGGTATGGTTCACCACCAAATCCATCACGATTTTGATGCCAAGTGTGCCGGCTTTATCAATCAAGCGCGTCATGTCTTCCATGGTGCCAAATTCAGGCGCGATCGCGCGGTAATCGGAAATGTCATAGCCATTGTCATCCATCGGCGATTGATACACCGGCGATAGCCATAACACATTGACGCCGAGCCAATGTAAGTAATCGAGCTTCTCGATAATTCCGTTAAGATCGCCAATGCCATCACCATTGGTGTCGTAAAAACTGCGAGGGTAGATTTGATAAACAACGGCATCATGCCACCAAGCGTTCTGCATACCGATTACCTCTTATCGACAATAAAAATCCTCAAAGCCTCAGCTTGAGATGTGGCCAACAGCCTAGCGCGCGAGCAGTGCTAAGAAAAATAGGCGTGACGCTTGTTGATATAACCGTTTGACTATAGGTAAGATGATAATAGATGAAAAATATGCGTTATCATTGAATCACGTATCTTGATTAGGCTATAAAGTAAGCCATTAAACTGTGAGTGGGGGCGGTATGGATGTAGAAAAAGTCGCCGGCTACTTTATTGCGGTGGTTGAGGCGGGTGGTATTAAAGCGGCTGCGTTGCAGTTAGGGATCAGCCAACCCTCATTGACGGCACAGATCCAAAAGCTGGAGCAACGTCTCGCGTGCCCGCTGTTGGTTCGACACCCTCGCGGCGTCAGTATGACTGCAGCAGGAGAGCTTTATTATCAGCATGCCACGGCACTGCACGCCGAGCGGCAAAGGCTTCATGCCCAGATTCATGCTTTGCAAGCGCGTGAAGCAGGACAAATAAAGCTTGGCACTGGGGAGGCGTGGTGGCCCTTGTTTGTCAAACCGGCAGTACTTGAGTATCAAGCGGATCGTCAGTGTGCCGTCCATATTGAATTCGGTAACCGTTTGGCATTAATGGCGTCGCTACTCAGTGGCGATGTGGATGTATTTATCGGTCATGAAATTGACGATTTGGTTGCGAGCCAGCAAGTGCGCTTTATGCCGTTGTTTCAGGATACGGAAAGCTATTATGTGGCTGATAACCATCCGCTACTCACAGACACATCCGCCAGCATCGACTCTCAGCGCCTGAGTGATTGGCCTTTGATGCGTGTCACGCCTGATCATGCCCGGCATGCGCATTTGCTGGCGAACCCCATCAGCCCAACGACGCACGTCAACCAAGTGGTGTTTGATGTTGATGCCCTCAGTCCCGGTATTGACTTATTACACGACACTCAGTCGGTGATGCCCTATACCAGTCGAGCCCAGATGTATCTGGCGAGTCAGGGGGTAAAAGTGTTGGGTGTTCACCCGAGTAAGAGAAGTAACGTCGGTTTATATACCTTGCGCAATGAGCGGAATGAAAAAGTCGACGCGCTGATCCAGCAGCTGTGTGAGGCGGCTCATCAGATGGACACTTCGCCATGTCATACCAGTTAGGGTAAAGCTTATTGGTTAAGAAAGTGCTAGACTAAGTCGCCTTTGTCGCACACTGTCTGTGTCGTGCTGGCTGCGAATGTAGGGATTAGCTAGCCGATTCAGGGTGTTCCAGTGGTGACATCGATGAAATCAATAGGTAGCGCCAATTACCAATTTGGCCTTAGCGCTGCTAATTTGTGGCGCAAATCACATGCAGTACCTTTATTATCAAAGGAAAGATGATGGTAATTCCAGAAAACAGCAGTATTGTTATTTTTGGTGCATCTGGCGATCTGACCTTCCGTAAGCTGATCCCAGCCCTGTACCACTTATATGCGAACAAACAGCTGCCTGCGTCTTTCGCGATTCTAGGCGCAAGCCGCACCTTCTACAGTGACGAGTCATTTCGCGATAAACTACGTCACTCCATGCAAGAGCTTGAAGAGACCGATCCTGCCACGCTCGACGCCTTTATGGCGCATGTTCACTATCAATCATTTAATATCTCTGACACCAACGAATATGGTGCGTTGACAAGCCGCTTGGATGCGCTTTCTGACCAATATGGCTTTACTCAGCGCAATACGCTTTTCTACCTCGCGACTCCACCGAAGCTGTATAACTTTATTCCTGCCTGCCTGGCAGCGCATGGCCTCAATGATGAGAGCAACGGTTGGAAACGCTTGGTGGTTGAAAAGCCGTTTGGTTATGACTTAGCCTCCGCGCGTCAGCTCGACAAAGACATTCATGCTTATTTTGCCGAGCATCAGATCTATCGCATTGACCATTACTTAGGTAAAGAAACGGTGCAAAACCTACTGGTTTTCCGTTTTTCTAATGCGATGTTTGAACCGCTTTGGAACCGTAACTTCATTGACTATGTAGAAATTACGGGGGCTGAAAACCTTGGGGTAGAAGGCCGCGGTGGTTACTACGATCAGTCTGGTGCGGTGCGCGACATGTTCCAAAATCACTTGTTGCAAGTGTTATCGCTTGTGGCGATGGAGCCTCCGGCGCAAATCAATGCTGACGCCATGCGTGATGAAGTATTCAAAGCGTTGCAGTCACTCGAGCCGCTCTCTGAAGACGACTTACACAATAACCTAGTGCTAGGTCAGTACACCGAATCTCACGTGGGTGGTAAGCCACTGCCTAGTTATCGTGATGAGCCAGGTGTGGCGGAAGACTCGCGTACTGAGACCTATGTTGGCCTGAAGATGTTTATCAACAACTGGCGTTGGAATGGGGTGCCGTTTTATGTGCGCACCGGTAAACGCTTGCCAACACGCGTGACCGAAGTGGTGATCCACTTTAAACAAACTCCGCATCCTGTATTTGGTAAAAATGCCCCTGAGAACCGTTTGGTGATCCGCATTCAGCCCGACGAAGGCATCCAAATGAGCTTTGGTCTTAAAGAGCCAGGTGCCGGCTTTAACGCGAAAGCGGTCAATATGGATTTCCATTATACGTCGCTGGAAGAAACCCAGATGCTGACCGCCTATGAACGTTTGTTGCTAGATGCCCTCAAAGGCGATGCGACCTTGTTTGCTCGCAGTGATGCGGTCGAAGCTTGCTGGCAGTTTGTTGAGCCTATTCTGCAGTACAAAGAAAATGACAAAGCCTTGTTTGGCTATGCCTGCGGAACATGGGGACCGAAAGAAGCGGATCAGTTGCTGGAGCGTGATGGCCATGCTTGGCGCTTTCCCTGCAAAAACCTGACTGACACGGAATACTGCGAATTATGATAAATGCCCGAATTTTTGATGATGCCGACGCGGTGGTCAATCACTTAGCCGACGCGATGCAAGCGCTCAGCGCGCAAGATCGTGCCGTGCACATTTCGCTTTCTGGCGGCAGCACGCCCAAAATGCTGTTTAAGCGTTTAGCCAGTGATGATTATGCCAATGCGATTCAGTGGCAAAACCTGCATTTTTGGTGGGGCGATGAGCGCTGTGTGGCACCGGATGATGCCGAGAGTAACTTCGGCGAAGCCAATAAGCTGCTATTTAGCCAGATTCGCATCCCGGAAGAGAACATTCACCGCATTCGGGGTGAAGACGATCCGGATGTGGAAGCGGCCCGCTTTAGTGCCGAAATGCAAGCCTTGATCCCAAGCGAAAACGGCACGCCTGTGTTTGATTGGATTTTGCTGGGCGTCGGTGGCGATGGCCATACGGCCTCGCTGTTCCCGCACGATCCTCAGTATGACAATACCGCGCTCGTGCTGGTGGCTTCGCATCCTGAATCGGGGCAAAAGCGTGTATCAAAAACCGCCCGTGTTTTGCGTGCGGCGAAGAAAATCAGTTATCTGGTGTTGGGTGAAGGTAAGCAAGCGATCGTGCATGAGATCGCCACACACGAGCCTACCCAACTGCCATATCCTGCCGCCAATATCCGTAGTGCCAAAGGCACCACGGAATGGGTACTCGATGCCGCGGCAGCAAAAAAATTACCAGAACAGAATTAATGGAGAGCACGATGAAAGGTGATATCGGCGTAATTGGTTTGGCGGTCATGGGCCAAAACCTGATCCTCAACATGAATGACAACGGCTTTAAAGTGGTGGCGCATAACCGTACCGCGGCCAAAGTCGATGAATTTCTGGAAGGCCCAGCGAAGGRCACCAACATTGTTGGCGCTTACTCGTTAGAAGAGCTGGTTGAAAAGCTCGAAAAACCACGCAAAGTGATGCTGATGGTTCGTGCAGGCACCGTTGTAGATACCTTTATCGACAAACTGACGCCACTGCTTGATGAAGGCGACATCATTATTGATGGCGGTAATACCAACTACCCAGATACCAACCGTCGCGTGGCAGCACTGCGTGAAAAAGGCATTCACTTTATCGGTGCCGGTGTCTCCGGCGGTGAAGAAGGAGCCCGTTTTGGACCATCTATCATGCCGGGTGGCTCTGAAGAAGCATGGCCAGCGGTTAAACCTATCTTCCAAGGTATCGCCGCGAAAACCGACGCCGGTGAACCATGCTGTGATTGGGTTGGACGTGATGGCGCCGGCCACTTTGTGAAAATGGTTCACAACGGTATCGAGTATGGCGACATGCAGCTGATCACCGAAGCGTACCAGTTCATGAAAGACGGCCTTGGCATGAGCCATGACGAGATGCAGCAGGTGTTTACCGACTGGAATAAAACCGAGCTGGATAGCTATTTAATTGAAATCACCGCAGACATTTTGGGCTATAAAGACCAAGACGGTGAGCCATTGGTTGAGAAAATTCTCGACACTGCAGGCCAAAAAGGCACCGGTAAATGGACCGGCATCAACGCGCTGGATCTTGGCATTCCGCTCACTCTGATTTCTGAGTCCGTGTTCTCTCGTTGCCTGTCGGCACTTAAAGATCAGCGTGTCGCGGCAGAGAAGCTGTTTGAAAAACACATCCAGCCGGTTGAAGGCGATAAAGCCGAGTGGGTTGATGCGCTGCGTCAAGCGCTGCTGGCGTCAAAAATTATCTCTTACGCGCAAGGTTTTATGCTGATGCGTGAAGCGTCTAACGAGAATGGCTGGGATCTTAACTACGGTAACGTCGCACTGATGTGGCGCGGTGGCTGTATTATCCGTTCGGCCTTCTTGGGTAACATCCGTGATGCGTTTGATAAGGATCCTAACTTGGCCTTCTTGGGCTCAGATGCGTACTTTAAAGGGATCTTGGATAACTGCTTGGCAGCATGGCGTAAAGTGGCGGCGAAATCGATGGAAACGGGCATCCCCATGCCATGTACTACATCGGCGTTGACCTTCTTGGATGGCTACACCACGGCACGCTTGCCCGCGAACTTGCTGCAAGCACAGCGTGACTACTTCGGTGCGCACACCTATGAGCGCCTTGATCAGCCGCGCGGTGAGTTCTTCCACACCAACTGGACAGGCACGGGTGGTAACACCGCCTCGACAACGTACGACGTGTAACGTGACAGACTAAGTCACTGCCTGTCGCAATAAATAGAAAAGGGATGCTTCGGCATCCCTTTTTGTTGGCATAAGCAAAAAACTCACTTAGCATAGGCAAAAAAGGAGACCCTATGCCGCGTCCTAAAATGCCCCGCCGTATCTGCGGGAAACCCCATACCAACTGTTTTAAACCCAACGCCATTCCACTCAGTGAACTTGAGACGGTGACCATTGGTCTGGATGAGTTCGAAGCCATGCGTCTTGTTGATCATCAGGGTATGCAGCAACTGCAAGCGGCGGAAGTCATGGGCGTATCTCGTCAAACGTTAGCCAACCTGGTTAAACGCGCTCGCGCCAAAACCACCGCCTGCCTTGTAGAAGGCAAAGCCTTGGTGTTTGAGTCAGAAGAGTCGTGTTAGGTTAGCCATCTACAAAAACAAGATCTGTGCTGCGTGTGACTCACCAAGGTGCTTTTATGGTTTACTAAACTGTAATTTCACGTCAATGATTGCCGTGAAAATAGGTATTTTTAAACCAATACTTCCATTTAGTTATTGTCATTCATCATGCGGCTTAGCAAGGATGCGCGCGTGTTCGAAAAAGCATTCTGTCGCGCGACGTTGCAGTTTGACGCGAATACTCTCGATGTCTTGACGCAACTTTCCTCATTTTTCTCTCACAGAATAGTTTGCATATGCCACAAATCAAGCGTATTTTTGGCATATGCTATTTATATAAAGAGAGAACGGAAGATGACAATTGCTATTGCGATGAACCAAGACCGCCCTGCGGGACATTTTATGAAGGCCGAGCACTTTGCGCTGTTTGACGATGATGGCCAAGCACTCGTTCAGTTCGCCAACCCACGTGTAACAGAAGTTTGCGGTGCCAAAAACGCCTTGATAGCGATGCTGAAAGCTAACCAAGTAACACGTGTGGTGACTCGTCATATTGGCGAGCATGCGTTAGCGGGATTACTTGATGCTGGCTTACATGTTTATCAGTTAACCAATGGTCGCCTAAATCCAACCCAGTGGTTGTCGCCTGCGTACTGGCAACCGCTTACGGATGCGAGTCAAGGACGGCCGGCGTTGCAGCGAATGAAGCAGCAAAAACCACAACAACAGAACGCCGCTTGTCACTCAGAGCGTGGGAAAGGCTGTGGCGCGCAAGGCCGCAGTTTAGGTCATCAACATCGAGGGTGTGGTAAGCGGCAAGGTAAAGGCGGTCACGCCAGTGGACAGGGTTGCGGTTGCCATGACTGAATTACGTGTGATGCCGCCACGGTCGCATCATCAGTGTGTGGCTTGTAGTGACAATGGGCTGTTTAATCTTAGATTTTACCAAGACGATGAAACTGCAGTGAGCGCAAAAGTATGGTTAGAAAGCACTTGGCAGGGGTATCAAGATCAGCTACACGGTGGGGTGGTTGCCACGCTTTTAGATGCAGCTTTCACCCATTGTACCTTCTTGTTTGCCCCGCAAAGTGTGACAGCGTCACTTAATATTCGCTATCACCATCCAGTGCCCGTTGCCGTTGAGGCGGAGGTACGAGCATGGTGTATAAAAGCGAAACATGGAATGAGTCAGTTGGAGGCAACGCTTACCGTTGCGGGCACTGTGTGTGCCAGTGCAACAGCAAGCTTTATGCGAATGCGTGCGTCAAAAACTAGCTAACGGCGCGGCGCAGGCGATCATGCACGGCAAGCCATGCTTCGCCATGAGGAGGCTGGGCGAGCCAGATCTCATCGACGCCGAGTTGGTCGGCTTGGGCAAGTTGGTGATATAACGCTTGCCCGTAGCGTGCAGCGTCATCCGGCATGGCAATGCAGACCAGATCATCCCGTGTTGGGGCGTCGCCAAAGTGAAGCAAGGCCGCGCGTTTTTCCGGATGGGGCGCAGAGAGATCAGACAAGTCTGCCGCCACCATCTGCAACCGCGTATTGGGTTGGTAATGGCTTCCCACATTGCCGGGCACCACGGTGTCGTGCTGCTCGGGGGCGTCGACCGTTTCACCCAGCACGGCGCTCAGCTCGCTGGCGGTGATTGGACCGGCGCGAAGTACCCGGAATGGACGCTTGGTAAGATCGACAATGGTCGACTCCAGCCCATGTTGGCAAGGGCCGCCATCAATCACCGCGGCGATCTTTCCGCCTAAACCATGCATCACTTGCTCCGCCGTGGTGGGGCTGAGCTTTTTATACGGGTTCGCAGACGGGGCGGCAACAGCAAGCTGATGGGTGGCGAGCAAGTCTAACAACACAGGTTGCGCGGGCACGCGAAGCCCAATGGTATCCAATCCACCCGTGACTACCGGTGAAATATGCTCGGCACGTGGCAACAGCAGTGTCATCGGCCCTGGCCAGAAGGCATTCGCCAGCTTATACGCTTCATCCGGGATCGGCGTTGCCCACTCGGTAATCGATGCGACGTCACCGAGATGCACAATCAAAGGGTGGTTCGCGGGTCGACCCTTGGCGGTAAAAATACCCGCGACGGCGTCTGGATTGCTGGCATCCGCTGCCAAACCGTACACGGTTTCTGTGGGCACCGCGACTTGTTCGCCGGCTTTTAGCAGTTCGGCGGCTTGTGTTAGGTCCGTTGAACACTGCGCTGAGAGAAGTTGCGTTTTCAACGACATGCTCCGTTTTATTTTGCTACGTTCAGGTGATACCACTGACCCGAGCGATCGCGTTGCCATACTGCACCTTGCGCATCAATTTGCATCAAGTACAGCCAGCCGTGATTCGCCAGCGCGGCTATATCGTCATGGCGTGCAAGTATACTATCAATTGCCTCCCGAGGGGCAGCGATAAATACGCTTAATCGCACTGGCTGGTGGCGATATCGACGGCCATCGTGCACTGATTGATGTGATAAGCCAATTCGTAAGTCGCCACCATTCCCTTCAAATACGCCAATGTGGCCACCCACGATGTTGTGGAGCAGCTTGTTGCCGCTGCCGAATTTTTCCGGTGCGGTGACAGAAGCAAAGTACTGCAGATTGATCCAATTGGTCACCACCATGGGCGCGGTGAGTATGGTTTCAAGCTGGCTAAAGTCACGGTCTTTGTGCATGTCGTAGTCGTGTAAAAAGCTGCGACCTTGCAAATTAATCTGTCGAGACAGGGTGCGCGGGCCCACGATTAACGCCGCGTTGTCACACAGTCCCCACTCAGGACGCATTTGCGCCCAGTCTTTGGCCCGTGTACCAAAGAAGCGTTTGAGTTTGGATGGCTGGGTAGGCGCCTGATCAAACTGACTGGCGCGGGTAGCACGTGCTTGCTCGCTTGCGTTGACCAGCCAAGTTTGCCATTGCGCATGCTCGGGAGCGTGAAAGACATCCAGTGCGTCGGTGGTAGTGTTGTGCATGGCGGCATAAAAACGGGTGCTGGCGGGAATCGTCACGCCTTGCTGTGCCATGGCATCACGTACGTCGGCATCGTTAAGAAGCTGTGCAAGTACGCGGACATTTACCTCGCCGGTTTGTCCGCCGCAGGCACCACAGTCAAGCCCTGCTGCATGAGGGTTGTTACAGGTTTCACTGCCATGACCTACCAACAGGACGGCATCGGCCAGTTGATCAGCAATGCCCATTGCGCGCAAGATACCAGCGCCTAGCTCGGCCTTTTCTGCTGCGGTTAACGGTGTATTGTCACGGGTGAGCGCCCAATCACTGTCAGTATGGCTGAGTCGATTTAGCGGGTTCTCGGTGCCAGAAATGCGCAATGCGCGTTTTAGCAAGCTCACTAGCTTCAGCATGCCACCGGCTTCGACCATGCCTAAATTGGCGGCGGGCGCATCAAGACTGCGTTGCCAGCCGAGCTTGGTCATTCGCAACCAGCGTTCGGGGGTAGCATGAGTTTGTGAGGCGGTGACCGCTGGCGCCAGTAAGCCGGGCAGTTGTGGGCGATGAATATGGCTATCAGTGGGCTGATAGGCAATCGGCAAGCCAAAAAAGCCAGCAAAGCCAAGGGTTTGAATTCGTTCGGATTGCGCTTCTAATGCACGACGCATTGGCTCAGAGCGCACATCGATACAAAATACAGCCTGAAGCGTGGGGGAGGTATCGAGCGTGTCGACACTGGCCTGCGAGGATAGGGCGTGTGCCCAAGGGCGCTGCTGACTGATTTCCAGCGCTTGTTGCCAAATCCACAGGGGCGCGAGCTGTTGTTGTGCTTGGTGATACCAATGGCGTACATTCACCGCTTGATGGTGCATGGACTGACGAATGCTTGCCCACGCTGCGTCACGATGTTTAGCAAGCCAGCGTGCCAGCACTGTATCCCACGCGAGTAAAATCGCGAATAGGCCCATGCCATGATCTTGTTGTTCGCTGTCACTGAGCTGTTGCTGCCAATCTAACCAAGCCTGCCAGCTTGCCCAACCCGATAAACCGTGCATAAGCGCGTGGCAATAGGCCAAGCTACCGTCTTGGTCGTGAAGAGTCGGTTGCCAAAAGTCGGCCGCTTCAGCGATCAGTGCATCGATTTGAGTGGGTAGTGCGGCGAAATCGGCAAGCAAATCCACTCCTGTGAGGGTTTTAATGCCTTTATCTTGGCTCACTACATCCAACCAGCATCGATAAAGGTGCTCACCGCCTTGGCCTTGAGCATCAAAACGCTGTGGGTATTGGTGATAGAGCGCGAGAAACTGGCTCACTTGCTGCTGGATTTCTTGCTGCCACGATAAGCCTTCTTGCGCTTCTCGAGTGCGGTCACACAACTCAGCTAATGGCTTCCAACGCGGGAGATCACTGCTATGACTACGCAGCGCACGCAGGCAATCACTTACCGTCAATGCGCTGCCAGAGGTTGAAATGGCCTCGGCAAGGTGTGCCTCACTAATCGGCGATTGCCAATGCGACAGATAGTACGCCGACGACATTAACGGACAATGGCCGCTTAACACCGCTTGTTCGGCAAAAACTTGCTCAATGGGGGTAAAGCGTTGCGGCCACCATGGGTTCACCGCAATCATTTGATCCAATGGCCAGCTTGGCGCAATCGCGGCGACTGCTTGCTGTGTGGCATCGCGAAAATCGCTCACATCGAGGGACTCAGGGTATGCAGATACATTGGGCGTTTTCGCAATCATTAACGCGTCTCCTTATGCGGTTGCCAGTGGGTCGTTTGTAGTTGGATTAAAGAAGCACTTGGCCACCATTTGAGTGTTAGGCGCGTCGCCCATTCATCAAGGTAAGCGCCGGCGTTCAGCCAAATAAATAGGCGATTCACCCACGCTTTGTGAGGCCAGTACTGGACCGCCAGTGACAGAGCAAACAGCGCGATAAACAGCACCAGCGTAAAGGCATCGGCAAATAAATAGGTGGCATTACCGCCCGCGACAAACACAATCAAGCTATGTTTAATGGCGGCGTAGAGTCCGAGCAGGCCAAGTGCAAACACGCTACTGAACAGCACGCGTGTCGGGCGGGCAGCGCCTGGGCGCGTAAAGGCTGGTAATAGCAGCATGGTCATCGCCATCCACAGCAACCAGCTGGCGGCCAAGCTATTTAAAATACCGACACTCAGATGCACGGCGACAATCAAACCGGCGGCGGTGGCCATCGCGGCAAGCCAATGGCTACGACGCGGAACTGAGGCGTCAGCCAGTTGGGTGGCGAGCCAATGATTCACGCCATTGCCGCTGTTGAGGAAAGAGAACGCCTTGTAGAAAGAGTGCGCCAGCAAGTGCAGCAGTGCCAACTCGTAAAGACCTAGGGCGATTTCGACCAACATCAGCCCCATTTGGGCGACGGTCGACCACGCCAGTTTTACCTTGATGCTCACGCGTGTCAGGCTCACCAGCCCAGCAACCAGTGTACTGACGCCCGCGATAACCAGCAGTGCCAAGCTGGCACTGGGGCTCGCCGCGAGCACTGGCGCGAACAGCATCAATAAGATCCCGCCAAGGTTCACAATGCCAGCATGCAACAAGGCAGAGACAGGTGTTGGCGCTTCCACCACTTGAATGAGCCAGCCGTGCAAGGGTAGTTGAGCGCACTTGATAATCGCCACGCCCACCAACATAAAGGCGGCAATGCTTACAGTCAGCGTATGAGGTTGCTGGCTGACTTGAAACATCAATTGGTCAATCTGCGCGGTTTGGTAGTGGAAAAACAACAGTAAAAATGCGCCACCGAGTAGCAATTCGCTAAAGCGGGCGAGCAGCATTTTTTTGTGAGCCGCGAGTTGGGCGCGAGGCCGATGCGGATAGAAAAGAATTAAGCGACCCAATGAGAGGCTAACCGCCACCCAGGCGAGCCAAAACAGCAACAGGTGATTGCTGACTAAAACCAACAAGACTGCCGACAAGGTGAGCAGTAAAGAGGAAAGAAAACGGTGTTTGTCGGCTTCACCTGCAAACGCAGTGGCACTGTATCGCCAGATAACACCGCCAAGAAGAGCAACCAGTGCTAGCAGCACCAGTTTGAGCGGGGTGACGAGAAATAGGGATAACATGACTTACCTCACAGCAATAGTTATGAGATACATTGTGAAAACTTACTACATTTAAGTAAAATACATAATAAATCATTTTTCATTCTGTTTTAAAGAACGATGAGCCGACTCAACTACCATCATTTATATTATTTCTGGCAGGTGGCGCGTCACGGGAACCTGACCCAGACCGCCCGTCAGCTGCATATTTCGCAGTCGGCGCTGTCGTCACAAATCAAGCAGCTTGAACAGGCGATGCAGGTGCAATTGTTTGAGCGGCAAGGTCGTACATTGACGTTGACCGAAAGTGGCTATCAAGCGATGAACTATGCCGAAGAGATATTCCGCCAAGGGGAAGAGCTCGAGCAGTTGCTATCCAGCGGCRGGGCCCTGTCCAGTGCCACGATTCGCATTGGCACCTTATCCACCATGTCGCGGAATTTTATCGAGCAGTTTATTCAGCCATTGGTGAATCAACGAGAGTGCCGCTACGTGTTGCAGTCGATGGATCAAACCGGCTTGCTCCATGCGCTGTCTGATCACCAGTTGGATCTGGCGCTAACCAATATTGCGGTGCGGGGCACCAATAAACAGATTTGGCAGTATCAGCAATTGGCACGCCAGCCGGTAGCCGTGATTGGCTGGCCGGGTAAAGCCTTGTCGCCGACCTTAGACGCTAGCTACCAGCACCAAGCGTGGGTGTTACCTTATGGCGATAACCCGATTCGCTCGGGGTTTGATGCCATCTCTGCGCAGTATCAACTCAAGCCTTACATCATGGCAGAAGCCAATGATATGGCGATGCTACGCCTGTTAACCCGAGACAATGACGCGTTGGCGGTAATGCCCGAAGTGGTGGTTCGCGATGAGCTAGATAGCGGCATGCTTACCCGCTATGCTTTACTGCCGAGTGTGTATGAGCCGTTTTATGCGGTATCGATTAAACGTCAGTGGGTGCATCCGCAACTTAGCTCGCTGCTAGAAGCGTTTAGATCTTCGCCGCTCGCGCATGGCGACGACCTTCGCGACGGCAACGATCAGAGCAATACCTAACCTCGTCCCAACAGCGCGCCCACTTTTTACGCCACGTAAACGGGCGTTCGCACGTCAAACATACCTTGCTGGGGAGATGTGGCTTTTTATGCGCCATCTTGGTTGCCTCCAGTCGACTGAGTGGCAGGTGAACGTGATTTTTGAGTGCGCTTGTCCGCGTTCTCAGGGCTGTTTGTTGGTTCAGGGCTATTTGTTGGCTCAGGACTGTTCGGACGCACATGGGTGGCGAGGATCCGTGCTTTCTCGATACGAACGGCGTCTTGTTGACGAAACGACCATAAAATATCTCGCGCGCGCTTGCCGGTTTGTTCGATATCGACAATGGGTTTTGGGTAGTCTTCGTCAAGCACCACACCGTACATCATCGCTTCCATATCGGTCATTTGCCACGGGGTGTGGATCAAACTGTCGGGCAAGGGAGAAAGCTCGGGTAACCATTCACGAATAAATGCCCCCTCGGGATCTTGCTCCTGCGATTGTTTCACTGGGTTATAAATACGCAAGGTATTGGCGCCTGTCACGCCAGCTTGCATTTGAAATTGGGGGTAATGAATACCGGGCTCAAAATCGAGAAATAACTGCGCGAGGTGATGCACACCGCGGCGCCAATCAATAAATGGTGGGTTAAAAAGCTGACCAGCATCGCCCGCATACGAAAGTTGATATAGCCAGTGACGTGTAGGCAACGCATACAAGCATCGACGAGCGGATAACCGGTATTACCTTGTTGCCATGCGCGCAGGTGCGCATCACTCTGCGGACCGTTTGCGTACTCAAAATGTAAGTAGCCTCGATTGACGGGCCGATGCTCCATGTGGTGCTCGCTTTCAAATTTCTGCATAAAGTGACAGTGCCAATGCAAACGCGACACCATAGCTACCAGCGCTCGCCGCCAGCCCTTTTTCTGCCAATGGA
Source organism: Salinivibrio siamensis (assembly GCF_001996005.1). Lineage (GTDB taxonomy): Bacteria > Pseudomonadota > Gammaproteobacteria > Enterobacterales > Vibrionaceae > Salinivibrio > Salinivibrio siamensis. Next base: position 62,974 of record NZ_MUFB01000010.1, read on the forward strand.
GGAGGGTGATTTGATACATCTCGCGCAAGCTGATGTTACCCCATGCAAGATAGGGCGACAGTCGCGTACAGCTTTTGCGGCTGGCGAGCGGTTTAGAGATGTGGCGCTGATAGGTTTGCCCACGCTCGCGGAAAAAAGACTGCAAGGTTTTATACGCCCAACTCGGGCCGCCGGACTGAAAGCGTGGCGCGGGCGAGTCCCAGTTATGGTGACCGAGCGAAGGTAGCGTGAGTGATGCGTTTAGCCAGCGCGCTTGTTGCCAATCAGGATCGGCAAGGGGAGCGCGCATCACTTTTTGCCATTCAGCGTCCCAATCAACCCGATTTTTAGCGCCGCGGATCACTGCGCCAGTGGGGGATTCATGCCACGGGATCTGATGGCTCTCCAGCCATTTCGCCACCGCTTTATCACGAGAAAACGTCGCGTCGACGCCAATTTCTTGATGGCTGTACACCGCACCAATGGCCTGTTGCCGGTGGATAGCGTCGAAAACGGCGAGTGCGTCACCTTGGCAAATGGTGACCTGCCCGCCAAGCGGCGCCAGCTGCTGATTAAGATCGCACAGCGACTGCCAGACAAATCGCCAATGGCGCTTACTATGGTGCGGATCGTTAAGCAGCAGTGGCTCAAACAGGTACAAAATCACCAAGGGGCGCCCAGCGGCAATGGCGGCTTGTAATGGGGCATGATCCCGCAGGCGTAAATCGCGTTTTAGCCATACAAGGCTGATGGGCGCGGACATAGGGCTCTCGTCAGTCGTAACAACAATCTTCTATTCACCCTTGGCGATACGAGGCTGAATGGTGCTTGGATCCCTTATAGTGACTTGGTTGAGGTCTAATTTCTCTCATTAACAAGCGCTAAGCGTACAAAGCGAAATCAAAATGGTTTGCATTTGCCTTTTAAGCATCGGAAAATTACCGCTCTCAGAGATAACGGGCAAGTGCCACGCGCTTGTGTTTGCAGAAGTAGGATCGGGATATGTTAGAGGCAAAGGACGTTGCGTTTGCCGTCAACGGAAAAGTGTTACTCGATAAGGTGAGCTTGTCGTTTACGCCGGGAAAAATTTGTGCGTTAGTCGGACACAATGGGTCGGGCAAGTCAACATTGATAAAGCTGTTAGCGCAGCAACAGGCAAGCAGCAGCGGGCAGATCGCATTAGACCAAAAGCCCTTGTTGAAATGGTCAGAAAAAGCCTTTGCGCGCGAGGTGGCGTATTTGCCACAGCATTTACCGGCAACAGACAACTTGACCGGGTATGAGTTGGTCAGTTTTGGTCGCTATCCTTGGCATGGCTTGCTGGGGCGGTTGACCAAAGCCGATCACCAAGCGATTAACGAGGCAATGGCGCTCACTGGTACCCAAGATTATGCTGAGCGCTTGGTCGATACCTTATCGGGCGGCGAGCGCCAACGGCTGTGGATTGCGATGCTGCTGGCACAGCAAACGCGTTACTTGCTGCTCGATGAGCCGCTATCTGCACTGGATGTGGCCCACCAAGTTGAAGTGATGACCTTGGTGCGCAAACTCAGCCGAGAGCTGGATAAGTCCATTATTATCGTGGTGCACGACATTAATATGGCTGCACGTTTTTGTGATGAAATTGTCGCGCTGCACAGCGGACAAGTCCTGACTCAAGGCGCGGTCAGCGATGTGTTTCAAGAGTCGGCCCTTAAATCGATTTATGGTATTGAGATGCCGATTGCCGACCATACCGCCGGTTATGCGGTTGCTATGCCGGGGGAGTTATCGCCGGTATGATCAAGTCCTCTTTTTTGACGCTTGTGGTCTGGCTGACCGCGGCCATGATGTCAGCGAGCGTCAGCGCGTCGCCTCGTATTCTCTCGCTGGATTGGACTCAAACTGAAACCTTGTTGGCGCTAGGCATTACTCCAGTCGCGGTCGCGCAAAAGGCGGATTACAACTCGTGGGTGAAAGCCCCGTCCATTCCAGACAAAACCGTTGATATTGGTCTCCGTACCCAGCCGAATATGGAGCGTTTGGCCGAGCTTCACCCTGATAAGATTCTAATTTCGCCCATTTTTAAAGCGATGAAGCCCAAGCTAAGCACCATTGCGCCGGTCAGCTCAATTCCTCTGTATGAAAGTGGCTTAAGCTGGACGTCGCTCAAAACCGTGACGCGGCAAATTGCGCGCGAGGCTAACCGTCCGGAGGCTGGTGAAACCTTGATTGCCAATGCGAAACAGCAATTAGCGAGCCTGCGCGATACCATTCCCGGCGAACAACCACCGCTGCTGATGATCCAGTTTCTCGACGCCAACCATGTGCGGGTGTTTGGGACGAACAGCTTGTATCACGCCACCATCAGTGAATTGGGGCTCAACAACGCGTGGCAAAACACCACTAACAGTTGGGGGTTTAGCATGGTCTCCACCCGCGAGCTGCTTGACCTTGATGCGCAGCTGGTGATTGTGCGCCCGCTCCCCGCGGGCGTCGAGCAAACTCTTCAGACCAATATGTTTTGGCAATATTTGGTTAAACGCACGGGGCATACGCCATTGATGATTGATCCGGTATGGAGCTTTGGCGCGATTCCATCAGCGTTACGTTTTGCCCGCCTTGTGACCGCGGCATTGACCGAGCAAGGAGGGCAGGCATGAAACTGAACCTATTATGGGTGCCCTTGGCATTACTGGCAGCATTGTTGAGCCTCGCCTCCACTCAGTTGGGGCAGTGGAATGTGAATGCATCCATGCTCTGGCAGTCTCTGTGGTCGCTAGATGATAGCGCGTCGATTGGCGTTGTGATGCATTTAACCTGGTGGCCGCGCTTGGTCACCGCATTGTTGGCAGGGGCGTGTTTGGGGCTGGCCGGTACCTTGATGCAACAGGTGTTGCGCAACCCCTTGGCCTCGCCTTCAACGTTGGGGGTGGCGAATGGTGCCAGCTTGGCGCTGATGCTTGCGACGCTTTATGCCCCTTGGCTACTGACTTGGTCAAGCGCGATGGTGGCGATGTCTGGCGGGGTGCTGACCATGTTGGTGGTATTTGCGCTAGCGTGGCGACGCGGCCTATCGCCCACCGTAGTGGTGATCGCGGGTTTGATTTTAAACCTTTACTGCGGCGCGCTCAGCACCGTGCTGCTGCTGATGAATCAAGAAGCGCTACATGGCATGATGGTGTGGGGCGCGGGCTCGATGGTGCAAACCGACTGGCACAGTGTGCAAGCCTTACTGCCGCGTATTGGATTGGCGGTCGTGTTGATCCTTGCCTTATTAAAGCCGCTCAACGTCTTGAGTCTTTCGGATGAAGGGGCGAAAAGCTTGGGCGTATCACTGGCGAAAATCCGTGTGATTGCTCTAGGGCTATCGGTGCTGCTGACCGCGTGGGTAGTTAGCTTAATTGGCGTGATTGGCTTTGTCGGTCTCGCCGCGCCCGCGATTGCGCGCTTATGTGGCGCACGCAAGCTCATCACCCGATTGAGCCTAGCGATGATTTTAGGTGCCTTGATGTTGGCAGCTACTGATTTGGCTGTCCAGCTGTTACCCGGCCGCCGGGCTATGATGGTGCCCACGGGAGCGGCGACGGCAGCCTTGGGAGCGCCTCTTCTTTTGTGGTTGTTACCACGGGTGTCACTGGGCAATCGTCAACGCCAACAGATGCAATCGGGATCGCCCGCACCGCGTCAGGATTGGCCACTAGGCCGAACGTTGATGTTACTGGTGTTGGGTGTGGTGATTTTTGCCACTGTATCGCGTCAAAGTGAGGGCTGGCAGTGGCTGGCGCTCAGCGGCGATTGGTCCTTGTTGGAATGGCGCTTGCCACGCTTGCTGGCCGCGGCATTGGCGGGTGGTGTGCTTGCTGTTGCGGGTGCCGTGCTTCAGCGTTTGAGTGCTAACCCGATGGCGAGCCCTGAAGTGATGGGGATCAGTGCCGGTACGGCGCTGGGACTAATTGTCACCATTTTTGCTGGCATGGGCGCATCTATGCTGAGCTTATATGTCGGCGGTCTAGTCGGTGCGGGGGCGACCTTGGCGTTGATTGTGCTGCTTAATCGCAAAACCGGCTTCCAGCCAGAAAAGGTGTTGCTCACAGGGGTGGCCATAGCCGCTCTGATGCAAGCGGTACAAAGCTTTTTGATGGCGGGTGGCGACCCTCGCGCGTATCAAGTGCTCGCGTGGATTTCGGGCTCAACCTACTATGTGACTGACAGTACGGTGACCACATTGGTCCTGGTCGCCGCGGTGCTGGTGGCGCTGGGATTAATGTGCCAGCGTTGGCTCGATATTTTGCCGCTCGGTGGCGAAACTGCTCAATCACTGGGGGTTAAGGTAGGGCGTGCCCGCATGCTGTTGCTGGCCCTCGTCGCGGTCATGACCGTCAGTGCCACCTTGGTGGTGGGGCCGCTCAGCTTTGTCGGCTTGATGGCGCCACATATTGCGCGCAGTTGGGGAGCGAAAAATGCTCGGGCGCATATGATCACCGCCGGATTGATTGGCATGGGATTGATGCTGTTTGCCGATTGGCTCGGACGACAATGGTTATATCCGCAAGAAATGCCAGCTGGGATCATTGCTTCCTTGATTGGCGGGCTCTACCTAATGGTTGTGCTACGTAAGCTATAGTTTTAACACACGGTGATCGACAGGATCGCCTCATCCCTAACTAAAGAGATGCAGTTTGCATCTCTTTTTGTTTGAGGAGCCAAGAGAATGAACAGTGATTCCATGCAGCGAGTGGCGGTTGTCGGCGCAGGTGGCGCGATTGGTGAAGCTTTTTGCCGCGCGTTGCTCGATAAGCCATCCATTCAGCACGTCTTCGCCCTAGGGCGTCACCCCGCGCCACTTGCTGAGATAAGTGAAAAGGTGGTGCCTGTGGCGGTTAACATTCGCGATGAAGCATCAATCCAAGCGGCGGCCGAGCACATCGACGACAACAGCTTAGATGCGGTGATCATTGCCTCGGGAATGTTGCATGATGATGCGCTCAGCCCAGAAAAGCGGCTCGCGGCGTGCAGTAGTGAGGCCATGCATCAGCTCTTTGACGTCAACGCCGTCGCGCCGCTGCTATTGAGCAAGCACCTCGCGCCCAAATTGAAACGCAACGCCGAGGCGAAGCTTGCCATTTTGTCGGCGCGCGTGGGCAGTATCAGTGATAACCGTGCGGGCGGTTGGTACGCCTATCGTGCAAGTAAAGCGGCGGTGAACATGCTGATCAAATGCATGAGCATTGAGCTTGGCCGTCAAGACAAGTCATTAACCGTGGTCGGTCTGCATCCGGGGACGGTCGATAGCCATTTATCCGCGCCATTCCAAGCCAATGTTAAGCTCGGTAAGTTATTCAGCCCAGCCCAATCGGCTGGCTATTTGTTGTCGGTGTTGGATGGCCTCGACAGTCGTCATACGGGTCGATTGTTTGCGTGGGACGGGGAAGAAATTGCCCCGTAGGTTGGGGGCATTGTTGGGTTATTTCCAATGCAATGGCTGCTCTAGAGTCGACAAAGGCTTTTCCGTGCTAAGCCCTATCATTTCATCGTATGCCGTGTCAGTGACTAGCACGTACTGCGCGGCGTTAACCCATTCAAAATCATCTTTCACCGCCAGCAAGCTGCGAGATAAATAGGGTTTATCGCCTTGATAAATCAGCTTTTGCTCTACCGTATCGCCGTGACGCAAAAACGCAATGGCTTGATATAACATGCCATCAATGCCACGGATCTGAATCTTGTCAATGTTGTCGTAATTTATCAGTTCGCTCAGTTGTAAATTCATCACTCGTCCCTGCAGTTAGGCCTTTTCAACCACTACGGACCACGCAAGCGCGCGGATCCCTCAAGGTTGATGCATTGCCCGTAGCGACAGCCTTTTGGATGCGCGATGTAAAATAAATGTTACGCAAAGGTGAAATTAAAACCGTGGTGAGGAGATGATTTTCTCTGCAAAGTCGACGTAACCTGTGAGTAACGGAGACATTGCGTAAGGCTAAGGGCCGCTGTTTACGCGCGATTTTTACGCCAGACAACGACACAAGGCGGTGAACGTGAAACAGAGTAAATACGAATCCAAACCAGTTGATGAGCTGGGTCGTGTAGCCTGGTCGGCACAAGAAAACGATGTATGGCGCCAGCTAGTTACACGGCAGCTTGCATGTATCAAAGATAAAGCGTGTCAGGAATATCTCGACGGGTTGCGAATGCTGGATTTGCCGCATGACACGGTACCACAGATCCCAGATGTGAATGCCGTGTTAATGCGAGAAACGGGCTGGCAAGTGGCCCCTGTGCCTGCATTGATTGATTTCGACCATTTTTTCGCCTTGCTGGCGGATAAGAAATTCCCTGCGGCGACCTTTTTGCGCACCAAAGACGATTTCGATTACTTGCAAGAGCCGGATTACTTTCACGAGATTTTTGGTCACTGTGCGATGCTGACTCACCCAGCGTTTGCGGAGTTTACCCATATGTACGGCCAGCTCGGTAAGCAAGCCACGCCCAAAGAGCGCGTTTATCTTGCACGCTTATATTGGTTTACGGTCGAGTTTGGTTTGCTCAGTGACTCGCAAGGCAATCGCAGTATTTATGGCGGCGGGATCTTGTCTTCGCCGGCGGAGACTGAGTACGCCTTTAATAGCGACAAAGCGGTGCGTAAGCCTTTAGAAGTGATAGATGTCATGCGCACGCCATACCGGATTGACATCATGCAACCCATTTACTTTACCATTGAGTCGATTGACGATTTATTTGCCATCAGTCAACGTGATTTGATTGCTGATGTGCATCAAGCGATGGAACTGGGCCTTCATGCGCCTTTATTCCCGCCCAAACCGAAAAAGACAGAACAGCAAAAGGAAACGCAACATGTCTGAACTAACTGAGTTGAAATGTGAAGCCTGTAATATTGATGCCCCTTTGGTCAGCGCTGAGGAAATGCCAGCGCTGCTTAAAGATATTCCGCAGTGGCGCAAAGTAACACGAGACGGAATTGATCAGCTCGAACGTGAGTTCACCTTCCGCAACTTTAAGTTGGCGTGGGCATTTGCCAACCAAGTGGCTGAACTGGCTGAGCAAGAAGGACACCATCCCGCTATCTTACTGGAGTGGGGTAAAGTGACCGTGACGTGGTGGTCGCATAAGATTAAAGGCCTGCACAAAAATGATTTTATTTGTGCGGCGAAAACCGACGGCATTGCTCCTGAGTAAACCAGAAAAACGCCCCGAGCTTGAGCTCGGGGCGGATCTGTGTCGATAATCTTCTGTCTATCCCAGCCACGCAAGTGTCAACCCTGCGCCGCTAATGCCTTTCATTATCATCTCTCGGCATCTCTACGTAGAATAAGATAGATTTAAAAGGTGACGCGGTCACGTTTTCGTGTTGTTCTTACTCTTCTTCGTCGCTTGTGTCTTTTTGCTTAACGGCAAAATACTGCGCTAGGATTTCGTCAGTGAGCTCACCTTTCTCCTCAAGGGCTTTGAGTTTTGCCACAATCGCTTTTTGTTCGTCGAGTGATGGCAAGGTGTCCGGCTCATGCTCGGGCGCGTCATCGGCAAGTTGATTCAAAACATCCATAAATATACCTCGTGATATGCTTAGCGCAGAGCCTAGCAAAAATCGTGATTTTGCCCAAGCAAAAGACGAGCACGTCCCAAGTAGTTGGACTTAACACACTCAGTTATATCAAAAAAAAGGCGCCATAAGTCATACCTTTGGTCTACGTTTGTAGTAAGGGATTGTTTTAAGGAGAGTGAGTTGTGAGTGAAATTTTTTTTTCGTGCCAGCCCATCTTTGACGAAGCGCAGAACCAATGGGGCAATGAGCTTCTGTTCAGGGAAGGTCAAGAAAACAAGTTTCCTTCAATTGATGAAGATACGGCGACATCGCGCATTCTCAGCGCCAATTTTCTATCAGGGAAAGAACTCGATGATAGCTTGCGATACGTGGTGAGCTTTTCGGAGGCGGCACTGCTTGATGAGATCCCCTTTTCTATTCCAGTAAAATCTTTGGTGATCTGTGTCACTGCAAAGTGCAATGCAACGCCAATGCTAGTGAAGCAACTGGAGTCTTACCGGAAAGCAGGCTTTACCATTTTAGGAGAGAGTGATGTCTTCTCGAGCCGCTGGCAAAGGCATCTGGACTTATTCGATGTGGTGCGGGTCAGTATGGCAACAGAAAGCTTGAACGAGTGGACCGCAGCGATTTCGGACTATGCCCAGACGCGTTTTATGGCAAGTAAAGTGGAGAGCAACGAAGAGTTTGTTTTGGCTAAACAGCTTGGGTTTAGCTTGTTTCAAGGATACTTTTTCGAACAACCTCAAATTAAAAGTCATAGCGATGTGGCACCCTCAGTAATCAGTCTACTGGATGCGTGTATCGTGATTAATCGCAGCCCTCATGATATAGATGAAATCACAGAGGTTATCTCTCGCGATGTCTCGTTGCTCTACAAAGTCGTCACAAGTGCCAATATCTTAGCGAAGTCAAAAAAGAAAGCGATCACTAATCCCAAACAAGCGGTGGTGTACTTGGGGTTAGAGTCATTGCGGCGACTGATTTCTCTGCTGATTATGTCTAACATGAATCATCAAGAATGCTCACACTTGCAGAATGCGGCCATTCTTCGGGCCATTTTTATGCAGCAAGCAGGCCCATTGATGAACGACTTGGACCCTGATGAAGCTTTCTTGGTGGGCGCTTTTTCACTCCTGGACGCGATGTTAGGTGTCCCAATGGAGGATGTCGTAGAGCAACTTGCCTTAAACCAACAGGCAAAACAAGCATTACTATCACGTGCAGGTCCTTATGGTGACCTTTTGGAACTATGTAAACATATTGAGCATGCGAATTGGGATTGGGTTGGGTCACTGTGTGAAAAGATGTCGCTAAGAGAGCGCGCGGTTTTAAAAGCGTTTGATAAAGCCCGATACCAAACCCAAACCCTGGCGGCGWCAATGCAGGTGTGATCATGATGAATAAAGTAGGTATGCGGCTCGCTGTCATTTTAATTGTACTAGCAACCTTACTGTTGGGTGTGTTTGGTTATTACAATTATCATGTTGCTAAAGGTCGGCTTGAGTCTGATATGAACCAAGACATTAATTCTATCACTCAACGCCTAAAGCAACGACTTCCTACTTTGATGTGGAATTATGATTTTAATAATGTTCAAAATGACTTAGACAGTGAAATGGGCTCTCGTTATGTCCACCGCCTTGAGCTGACGGATACCAATGAGCAATTTCGTTATGTGACTGACTATAAAGGCATGCGGTCAAGTGATGAGCTAAAAGAAATCAACGTTCCCTTGGTCTATGATCAGGGAGAGCAATCTGTGGATGTGGGTCGACTGATCATTTATCAAGACAGTCGATATATCGATAAAGAGCTTAACACAGAAATACTTCGCACTGCGACGCAAATCATTCTACTGAACTTGTTGGTTGGTTTTTTTATTTGGAAATACGCCAAGCAAATTAATCGAGCGGAACAAAGCCGTGCGTATTTAAATACGGTAATTCATAGTTATACTGACGCGTTATTAGTGCTCGGTGATAAACACAGTATTATTACCATTAATGATTCGGCTAAGAAACTATTCGAATTAGAATCTGTTCCCGATGAAGCGATCAGCCTATCGACGATTATCTCTCGCGTAAGCCCTAATTCGCGCGGCTATTTTTCACAAGCGCTTTATGGCCTCGGTGGGCAGTTACAGCGGTCGTACGAGATAGATACGGATCAAGGTGTCCGTATTGTGCAGGTCAAATCAACCCCCATTAAAGATGAAGATCCTAGAGCGCTGAACGTAGCGATTATTCGCGATATCACAGAACAACACCTGGATAAACAGAAGGTATCTAAAGGGGCCGAGCTTTTTTCTGCAATGAAAAGCTTACAAGATAAGTTTCTTATCAGGGAAGACTTTGGTAAGAGCTTTCAGGATGTCTTGCAGATACTGCTAAGGATAGGCGAAAGCAATCATGGCATTATTGTTGAGGTAGGCCATAACGACGAAGAAGCAATAAAGAACAACTTGCCTTATAAAGTGCTGGCACAAACGCGATTGGTGAAAAATGAGTTTATTGGTGAAGAGTTTGTGCGAGGACTCATTGAGGAAATTATCGAGACCAAGCAAAGCAAACGTAGTCTGCAAATGGCGAGTGTGGCTGGGAATAATCAGAAAATGATTATTAACGTCTACGGTACGCCCCTATATATGTCTAGCCAGATGGTAGGGGTGGTGTGCTTGTTTGACGAGTCGACCACCTATAATGAAGAGCTTCAGGGGTGGATTGAGCCGATACTATCAAGTTTGAGCTCCATGGTGCACTTTGTGCAGCAGAAGGCGCTTAATGACATGATTTCACGGGAAATGGCACGGGCTAAAGAACAAGCCGAGCGAGCAAATGAATCGAAGACCAATTTCCTGGCGATGATGAGCCATGAGATCCGTACACCGATGAATGGCATTGTTGGCATGTCTAATCTTTTGATGGAGACCTCGCTCAATCAGCAGCAACGCTATTTTGTTGATACCTTACAGCACTCTTCGACTGCACTGTTGAATATCATTAACGATGTACTCGACTTAACCAAGATTGAAGCCGGCAAGATGACGCTCACCAAACAGTCATTAGATCTGGCGGAGCTTGTTCACGAATCCTTAAGTATTTTTACCGCAAAAGCGGCCGAAAAACAGTTGCGCTTACATTGTTATATCGATCCTGATATGCCCTGTGATATTGAATTAGATGCCATGCGCTATAAGCAGGTGATCATAAACTTGGTCGGCAACGCCGTTAAGTTTACAAAGCAGGGGCACATTGCCGTGCGCTTATTCCAACGGCAAGCAGGCGATGGTGGCGATGGTTCGGTCACATTGGTCATGGAAGTAGAAGATACAGGGATTGGGATCCCGGAAGACCGCCACGAAGCTATTTTTGAGAACTTTACGCAAGTCGATAATTCGTATTCACGCTCTTATCAAGGCACAGGGCTGGGCTTGCCAGTCTGTCGTAAGCTTTTACGCCTAATGGATGGTGATATCTCTATCCGCAGTCGAGAAAACCAAGGCACGACTTTCACTGCAGAAGTACCCGTGACGGTGGCGAATACTGACTCGACATTGATGTCAAGCTACGAGCCTGACGAGAGCATGACAGATAGCAAGGTTTACCTCGTGTCTGAAGACGCCATTTTGATAGAAATACTATCGACCTATTTAGAGCGTCTAAAGTTGGATTTAATCAACTATTCGGATGGCAGTGAGATAGCTTTTGATAACTCGAGCCAATCAGTGTTGATGATCGATCAGGACAAAATGCAAAGCTGTCAGCGTTTGATCGGTCAAGCACATAAATCGATTGCTATCAGCCATGATGGCCATCATGACACTGGCATGGCGACGCTGACCTGTCCGATTTATCACGTTGAATTGTATCGTGTATTGAGCGAGGATGAGAATGCATTGACAGAGCCTGGGCCCGTGGCTGGGCAGTATGATGATATTCAATTCAATCTCAACGTTCTAGTGGCCGAAGATCACTTGGTTAACCAAGAATTGATTGACATTATTTTGTCCAAACTGGGCTGTCAGCGCGCGCTTGCCGTCAATGGTAAAGAAGCGTTAGAACTGCACAAGTCTTCGCCATTCGACATCATTTTAATGGATTGTCAGATGCCAGAAATGGATGGTTTTGAGGCAACACGAGAGATCCGAAAATTCGACAAAACCACGCCCATTTTGGCTGTGACAGCTAACGCGCTCTCAGGCGATGCAGAGCGTTGTGTGGAGGCGGGAATGAATGGGCATCTCGCTAAGCCATTCAGTAAAGATCAACTCATTGAATTGTTGCTCCTATATGCGAATCCAGATGCGGTCAGTTATGGTGATAAGAATACTGACGAAGAGGAAACAAGGTTGGATGATTTGGCCAGTAAGCACTTTACAGATGCATCCATAGATACAAACTCCTTACCAGAACCAGAACCAGAACCAGAACCAGAACCAGAACCAGAACCAGAACCAGAACCAGAACCAGAACCAGAGCAGTCATCCGGAGGGAGCACAATGAGCGATACCTCATCCCCAATTGATATCCAGCATGTCAAAGACCAGATCGGTGATAGCATGGACTTGGTAAAAATGCTGCTTGATAAGTATGTAAAAAACCAAACTAATGATTTAGAGGCGTTGAAGGCCGCGTTTGCAGAGCAAGATATCGGCAAGATCAAAAAGCTTGCCCACAAAATGAAGGGGGCAGCGGCAATGATTGGAGCCAAAGAGCTATCACAAACATGTCTTGAGTTGGAGAAATCACCGCATGATGAGTTGGAGGCGCTACACCCCTACCTCCAGCCGATAGAGGATCAGACAACACGCGTGATTCAACAGGCAGAGCATCTATCTGAAACATCTTGATACATTATTCGGCACTGGTTAGCATAGCGGTTAGCGCGGAATAAGATAAAAACAATGACTCATCAAAGACCTAGGGCCTGGCAAACGCTGTCGGATCCTGGGTTTTATTGTAAGGAAAAGCTGATGATAAAGCGTTTTGTATTGAGCGGTTGCCTCGCTCTCGCCCTAGCTGGCTGTGGTGAACCCCAGGTGTCAGCACCGTCTGAAACACCGCCTCGACCCGCCAAGTTACTGACCGTAGTCACCAATGAAGATGGGCTTGCCCGCCAATTTCCAGCTCAAGTTGAAGCGGATGATAAAGCTTTGCTCTCATTCCGAGTGTCAGGGGTGATTGAATCAATGCCGATCAAAGCAGGTATGGATGTCGCGAAAGGGCAAGTGCTGGCGGCGTTAGACAGCCAGCAGTATCAGCTGCAATTAGATAAGGCGCGTGCGCAATATCAGCTTGCTCAGGTACAATTTAATCGTGCCGAACGCCTGCATAACGATAAAGTGATTTCCGAACAAAGGTTTGATGAAGCCCGCTCGGCACTCAGTGAAGCGGCGGCTGGCCTAGAGCAAGCGCAGACTAATGTGAATTATACGCAACTAAAAGCGCCGTATGCGGGAACTGTCTCACTCCGAATGAAAGAGCGTAATGAATTCGCTCAAGCGCAAGCGCCAGTGCTACACATTCAATCTAAAGATATTATTAATGTCAGTTTCCAATTACCAGAGCGCTACTTTCACTATTTTGCTCAGCATGTTGACACACTCGTGCCGAAGGTGTCATTTGATACCCATCCATCGCGACAGTTTCCTGCACAGTTTAAAGAAATCGACACAGAGGCGGATCCCAAAACCGCCTCTTACCATGTCACGGTGAGTTTAAATCGGCCTGATGCCATCAATGTATTGCCAGGCATGGCAGCAAAAGTGCATGCCACCATTCCTACCGAGTCACAAACGCAAATACCGGACTCTGCTTTGCTCGACGCAAAGGGTGAGAAAGCTGTGTGGCGTGTCAGTCGACAAGGAACCGTTAAGTTGACCCCAGTAACCTTGCGTGAAGGAAAGGTTGTTTCAGGCCTTGAAAATGGCGATGTCATTGTCGCAACTGGCGTCAGTGCGCTTAAAGAAGGTGACCGTGTGAAAGCATGGGTGAAGGAGAGAGGACTATGAGAGCGATAAAAGCCATGTTTGGTCTGCTCGCAGTTAATGCGCTGTTTGGATGCGAGCCCGCAACCGATGCTCAACCGGCGCCTTTGCCTGTGGTAACCACATTTACGGTGAGCCAACAGCAACTGAATGAACGAATCTCTTTTCCCGCGGTGGCAGCAGCGGCTGATAAAGCGACACTTGCTTTTCGCGTGCCAGGTGAGATCCAAGCCATTAATGTCAAAGCGGGCGATCGCGTGACGCAGGGACAGGTATTGGCACGTTTGGAGCCTACGGATTACCGCTTAGCGGTAGAGAATGCCAGTGCACGTTTTGACGTGGCCGATGCGCAGTATCGGCGTTCAGCCCCCTTGGTAGAGAAAGGCATGCTTGCCCAGTCGCAATTTGATGAGTTAAAAGCGCAGCGCGAAATAGCGCAAGCGGAATTGGCACTGGCCAAGCTTCGTTTATCTTATGTTGCGCTCAGAGCGCCAGCTGACGGGGTGATATCTAAGCTGAATGTTGAGCCATTTGAAACCATAGCGCCAGGACAAGGGATCATGAACATTCATGACGCCTCGCGTGCTGATATTCGTGTGCAAGTGCCGGATGTGTTATTCACCCAAAATACGGGCGCGAGTGCAGAAGAAGTGCAAGATCGGCTACAACCGAAAGTCTTAACTCAGCAAGGGCAGTCTTACCCAGCCACGATTGATGAATACACGGCAGAGCCGGATCCGAGCAGTGGTGCTTTTGTGGTGACGCTAACCATGCCCATGCCAAAGGAGCAGTTTATTTTAGATGGCATGCCCGTACAGGTCAGTATTGCGAGGGAAGGGTTACAACTGACACGCACCGGACTTTCCGTGCCCATCGAAGCGGTGTTTAACCAAGACGGGGATCCACTGGATCGAGACCACAGTTATGTATGGATTTACGACAGCACCACACAAACCGTGGCGAAACAGCGGGTAACGATGGGGCGCATTCATGGTCAGCGGCTAGAAATAACCCAGGGTGTGTCTAAAGGAGATCGTATCGTGGTGGGAGGAACCAATCACCTGTCTGAGGGGCAAAAAGTGACGCTGGCATCGAAAGAGGAAAATGCATCATGAAGCAGGGTGTAGCGGGATATTTTATTCAAAATAAAGTGATTAGCTGGATGATCACGTTGATTTTCCTGATTGGTGGCACCCTTGCATTTTTGGGGTTAGGGCGGTTGGAAGACCCTGCTTTCACCATCAAAGATGCGATGGTGGTGACCAGTTATCCAGGTGCCACCCCCCAACAGGTGGAAGAAGAAGTCACTTATCCGCTGGAGAAAGCGGTTCAGCAGCTGACCTATGTGGATGAAGTGCGTTCGATCTCCAGTCGTGGCCTGTCCCAAATCACGGTCAAAATGAAACCCAAATACCGCGCCGATGATTTGCCACAAATTTGGGATGAGTTGCGACGAAAAGTCCATGATGCGCGTGGGTCGCTTCCTCCCGGTGTCAATCCGCCACAGGTGAAAGATGATTTTGGTGATGTGTTTGGGATCATGCTAGCCGTCACTGGCGAAGGGTACGGCTACAGCGAACTAAAAGACTATGTTGACTTTTTGCGCCGCGAGCTTGAGCTTGTTGATGGCGTAGGCAAGGTACAAGTCAGTGGCACGCAGCAAGAGCAAGTCTTCATTGAGGTCTCGATTCAACGGTTAAGTAGCCTAGGGATCTCACCGGACACCTTGTTTAATCTATTGGCGACGCAAAACCTCGTGAGCAACGCAGGGGCATTGCGTGTGGGCGATGAATACATTCGCATTCACCCAACTGGGGAGTTTTCCTCCGTGGATGAGTTGGGCAACTTGATCCTGACCGAAGCTGGGTCACAGGGGCTGATTTACTTACGTGACGTTGCCGAGGTAAAACGTGGATATCAAGAGGTACCGCGGCAGATCATTTCGTACAACGGCAAACAAGCGCTACAGGTAGGAATATCGTTTGCTGATGGTGTGAATGTGGTAGAGGTCGGCGACAGTGTGGATAAGCGTCTCGCGGCGTTGAACAGTGATCAGCCCGTGGGAATCAATGTTCATCATGTCTATAACCAACCCAATGAGGTCGATAGCTCAGTCAGCGGATTTGTCTCCAGTTTAGGCCAAGCGGTGGCGATTGTGATTATCGTGCTGCTCTTCTTTATGGGCCTGCGCTCAGGACTACTCATTGGTTTGGTGTTATTGCTGACGGTACTGGGTACGTTTGTATTCATGTACTACTTCGAGATTAACCTGCAACGCGTCTCTCTCGGGGCGTTAGTCATTGCCCTAGGGATGTTGGTGGATAATGCCATCGTGGTCGTCGAAGGGATACTAGTGGGCTTAAAGCGAGGACGAACCCGTCTACAGGCGGCTCACGACATAGTGACGCAAACCAAGTGGCCTTTGCTTGGAGCGACGGTGATCGCGGTAACGGCTTTTGCCCCGATTGGCTTGTCAGAGGATGCAACGGGCGAATACTGCGGCACCTTATTTACAGTGTTATTAATCTCCTTACTGTTAAGTTGGTTTACCGCTATCACGTTAACGCCTTTCTTTGCCAGCGTGTTCTTCAAAGAAACACCGCTTGAAGAAGGGGATGAGGGCAGTGATCCCTACAACGGGATTCTGTTTGTGGTGTATAAACGTTTTCTTACCGCCTGCATGCATCACGCCTATATCACCTTGTTGGTGATGGTAGTGGCACTGGGGGCCAGTATTTATGGCTTTGGTCACCTCAAGCAGTCGTTTTTCCCTGACTCCACCACGCCCATGTTTATGGTCGACGTTTGGTTGCCAGAGGGCACCGATATTCGTGCCACACAAAGTACACTGGATGAGGTGTCGAGCTGGCTGAGTAAACAACAAGGCGTCAACTATGTCTCTACCAGTGCCGGACAAGGTTCGCAACGTTTTATGTTGACCTATTCACCGGAGAAAACATACGCCGCTTATGGCGAGCTGATCGTCCGCGTTGATCAATACGATCATGTTAAACCCACTATGGGCATGGTGCGAGAGCATGTTCGTAGCCAGTACCCAGATGCGCAGCTTAAACTGAAGCCTATTTCCTTAGGCCCTGCTACCGGCTCGAAAATTGAGGCGCGTATTTTTGGTTCAGATCCCACCAAGTTACGCGCGATTGCTAAACAAGTAGAAGCGCGATTGCATCAGGATCCTGATGCGGTAAATATCCGCCATGATTGGCGTAATCGCACCAAAGTCCTTGAGCCGGCGTTTAATGAAAGTCAGGCACGGCGCTATGGCATCACCAAAAAAGATGTCGACGAGTTGCTGACAATGACATTCAGCGGCAAACGGATTGGTGTTTATCGGGATGGGACCAACCTTATGCCGATTGTTGCTCGATTGCCCGATGAGGAGCGCGTGAATATCAATACCCTAGAAGGGATGAAAATATGGAGCCCGGTATTGAAAGACTACATTCCTTTGCAGCAAGTCATTCTCGATTACGACATGCGTTGGGAAGATCCGATTATCATGCGCAAAAACCGCAAAAGAATGCTCACCGTGTTGGCCGACCCCGATCCGTTACGGGAAACCACCGCGGCGACCTTACTAAGCCGCGTGCGCACTGATATTGAGTCAATTCCTCTGCCTGAAGGTTACAGTATTGAATGGGGCGGGGAGTACGAGTCTTCCAAAGAGGCGAAAGAGGGCTTATTTAGCATTATGCCGCTTGGTTATTTGTTTATGTTCTTGGTCACGATATTGCTGTTTAATTCCGTGAAAGAGTCATTGATCATTTGGCTGACAGTTCCCTTGGCGGTGGTTGGGGTCACCACAGGATTGCTGTTGTTGGATACCCCGTTTGGTTTTATGGCGCTCTTGGGCTTTTTAAGCTTGAGTGGGATGCTGCTCAAAAACGGTATTGTATTGATCGATCAGATCAATATCGAAGTGGCCAGTGGTAAGCAGCGCTATCAAGCCGTCGTCGATGCGGCGGTGAGCCGGGTACGCCCAGTGTGCATGACGGCCATTACCACTATTTTAGGGATGCTTCCTTTATTGCCGGATGTTTTCTTCCGGCCGATGGCGGTGACGATTATGTTTGGGCTCGGGTTTGCCACCGTGCTGACGTTGATTGTGGTGCCTGTGCTATATCGTATCTTCTACCAAATTCGCTATCACCCTGAATAATCCCACCTTAAGCACCGTTTTGACGGTGCTTTTTTGTTTCAATCTTAAGACAAAAGCGCCTGTGTATAACTTGAATTTCATCCACAAAAACGGTTGATAACTCGGTGAATTTCACCGCAATCTCGCGATTTTATCGGCGTTGTGTAAAGTCAATAATATAACGGAGAATTCAGAACCAAAGTCACAATGATGCTAGGTATTATGTAACTGGTTGATTATAGTGTAGTGATAACCAAGCCAGTCTATTGACGAGACAGACTGGCTGAAGGCGTGACAAACAATAAAAAGAGACAAGTGCGGTGATGGGGGATTATTCGCCGATTTTTTTGACCGATAGCGTCAATTCAAAGGTCGCCATAGGCTCATCCCCGTGTAAGCTTGGGCATGTGGCCACAATGGTGACAGGCTGATTAACGCGATGACCCGTTTCGATTGATTCACTGATCATCTGGTTAATCTTGTCTCCATCAAGACACGTAAACACCACGTCATCCTCTGGTCGTTTATGAAAATCAGCGTTGACGGATTTAAACGCTAAGCTAATTTTAACCCCGCGTTGCTCGGCCATGGCCATGGCAAGAAAGCCACCTGCGACATCAGCGCCAACTGCCAACGCGCCGAAATACATACTGTTGAGGTGGTTTTTGGTACGTCGCCCCAGCGGGATTCGCATCGTGACATGCTTATCGTCGATGGAGAGGATCTTGGGCCGACACCAACCGATCATGGGTACTTTTAAAAAGCCAAACAACGACAAATGTTGATTAGCGCGTGCTAACGGAGACGAGAACATAGACACTCCTTGTTATCTGGTCGTACCTGTTACGCTACCTTGGTGTTCAATTTGCCGTCAACATCTTGTTAACAAAGTTGTGGCCTAGTGCTTTATTTTTCAGAGGTTAGACGCCCATTGTCGGGATCAACCCATTAAATAGGGCACGGAGAATAATGGCGCAGGTTTTGGTGTCTGTGATTTGTCCATTTGCAACGAGCGCCTGTAACTGGGAAGGGCTCACCCAATAAGGCGCAATAAACTCATCGTCATCTAATTGCGTTTGGGTGGGAGTGAGCGCTTGGGCAATGTAAAAATACTGCACTTCATCGCAAAACCCGGGCACAGGGTGAGCGATGCCGAGAAAATGCCAGCGAGTCGCCACATAACCGGCCTCTTCTTCTAACTCTCTTTTGGCGGCTTCTAGCGGTGGCTCCTTCGCTTCCAGTGTGCCCGCAGGCGCTTCGATAATCCAATGATTGATGGCAGGACGAAATTGTTTGAGCAGCAGTATATTGCCATCTTCTGACAGAGGTAATATCACGGCGGCACCAGGGTGGCGTATGACGTGGTGTACGTGATGCAGACCATCAGGTGTTTGTGTATGGGTTTCCACCAAGCTGAGCTTTTTCCACTGGTAGCGTAGTGTGTCATTCATGTTAGCGTGGCTCTCCATTCGTGGCGTAATCAATATTTTTGGTGCGGTGTTTTTTGCTAAAGTATGATAGCATTCGCCGCCTTAATTGGCGTGTGAACGCCTTTTGCTTTTGATTGACCTTTGGAGTGATACCTTGCAATTTGACGATCTGGGACTCGATAGACGCTTACTATCGCTTATTGCCCACCGTGGATTTGAACAGCCAACAGACATTCAACGTCAAGCCATCCCCGTTGTAATGGCAGGCAAAGACTTACTGGCCTCTTCAAAAACAGGATCGGGGAAAACGCTGGCGTTTTTGTTGCCAGCTATGCAGCGTGTGTTGCGTTCTAAGCCCCTCAGTCGTCGCGATCCGCGTGTCTTGATCTTGGCGCCGACCCGTGAGCTAGCAAAACAGGTGTATGGTCAGCTGCGTATGTTGACCAGCGGCACCAGCCACAAACCGGCCTTGGTACTCGGTGGCGAGAATTTTAACGAGCAAGCGAAGGTGTTTCGCCAGTCGCCAACCTTTGTGGTCGCGACGCCAGGTCGATTAGCTGATCATCTTGAACAACGCCACTTGTCTTTGTCGGGATTGGAAATGCTGATTTTGGACGAAGCGGATCGTATGCTTGACTTGGGCTTTAAAGCGCAGCTCGACGCGGTTAACCAACATGCGGATCACCGTTTAAGGCAGACACTGATGTTTTCTGCCACTTTGGATCATCAGCAAGTGACAGACATCGCCGCGGGGATGCTCAAGTCTCCTAAACGTATTGCCGTAGGGGAAATTGAAGCGCTACATAGCGATATTGAGCAACATTTTGTGCTGAGTGATCACCTCGACCATAAACATGCGCTGCTTGAGGAACTGGTAAAAGCTAATGCGCATAAGCAAGTCATGATTTTTACCGCGACACGCGCTGACACAGAGCGTTTAGCTGAACGTTTTTCTCAGGCTGGCTACCAAGCGATTGCACTCWGTGGTGAATTGAACCAAGCCACACGCAGCCGGATCATGAACGAGTTTGAGCGTGGATTTCATGAGGTTTTGGTGACCACGGACGTGGCATCGCGAGGTTTGGATTTAATGAATGTGTCTTTGGTGATCAACTTTGATATGCCAAAGCATGCGGAAGAATACATTCATCGAGTAGGGCGTACCGGTCGTGCTGGGCAGCAAGGATTAGCTTACTCACTGGTAGGGCCTAAAGATTGGCGTAGTTTTAAAAATATCGAAGGTTTTTTACAGCAAAAACTCGACTTTACTAAGATTGAAGGCTTTGAAGGAAAGTTCAAAGGCTTTAAAGAGAAAAAAGCTGAAAAAGCAAAACCTTCAAGATCAGCTAAACCCAAAAAAGCACCCGTTAAGAACAAGAAAAAGGCGCCAAAAAAGCGAGATAGAAGCTTTTATACCAATGTGCCGGTTGGTGATGCGCCTTTGGTAAAAAAGAAGTCCAAACCTGAGTCTTAATCGAGCTGTAATGGCTGAGCGTGTTGGCGCTGACCATTAAACACTGACGCTTCCGCTATGCCAAATGGTGTAGCGGAACCTCTCGACTACGCAATATAACGATTGCTCTGCCACTTTACTGTTACTTTTAAGACATAGGCCGAGTATCAAACCTCTCTCCACGATTTATCTCTGTCTTTGCCTCAATATCGTGGCAACTTCCCTAGCTAAAGGCGTCATTGGTTAAATGTGATGTATCGCTAACAGTGAAAGCTGCGCTTTGTCGCACCACAAGGTGTTAAGTGATGAAACTTTATGCGTTCAACTGTCTAGTTGGCCAAAAAACTCACTTTTCTTTGCGTGAGATCGATTCTACGGCTGATTTTACAGTGATTTATCCGTAAACTACGTCCATCTGTTGGAAAGCGCTCATCCTTTGAACAACTTGAGCTGCTGGAAACGCGTATCACTCTGTCTATCATTTTTAAACTGGGAAAATTGCTGTGGAAACTGCACTGGTCGTTGCTTTTATCACTGCTGCGGCGTGGATTGTTCGCCGTGAACGTGCTGCACAATAATCTGCTGATTGAGCCCTTTTATACACACTCGTTTTATTCAGCAAAAATGAAAAGCCTTCTCCATGGAGAAGGCTTTTTTATGCTTACGTGTTTCGATGCTCGGCGTCAGTTGTCGTAATAGTCGCCGTCTGACACTTCATGAAAGTCTTCTACTTGGCTGGCGGCTTGGAAGTCAGCAGCAGGCTTGAGTTGACGTCGCCGTAACATCGTTACTTGCTCTTCCAAGCGATGAGCGGTTTCAATGTTGCCTTCTTGATAGGCTTCTTGGATTTTTCTTTCAAATTCATCAATACGTTGAGTCATCACCATCGTTATACCCTCCGACAGTTCCCACGCACAATCATAACGAGCATCGCTGTGGGAGTTCCACCACGCACTAAGACGCCCGCCTTGTAACAGCGATTACGTCCATACCTTAAACTTAGTTTAGATTGACAAGATAACCAGTGAGAGAGGTCACACTGGACGGTAACACAAGGGAGTGAGATGGTTACCGTTTGCTATTAATACAGGTATCTGACAGAAAAAATCAAGCGATTTTGTTCCAAGCCATTGGCACGCCACGTTGCGCCTAACGACAAGGTTTCAGTGGAGTGAAAGCGCCCGCCAATTTCCACTAAGCTGGTGGTGTCGTCTTGATCAAAAATGATAGAACCGACATACAAATTGGCCTCAATCGGTGGGGCTACCCAGCCGCGCAATCCGGCACCAATCACAGTGGCAAAATCACCGGTATCGTGCTTGTCGTCGTCTGGCCGCCGAAACCATGCACCTTCCAGCTCGCCATATACATCGACAAACTGGTTAATTGGGGCATGAAAGCCAACACCGCCCGAGGTATACCAGTCACCTTCGAATTGCGTATCTCCTTTAGCGACGAAGTGTGCGCCTTCCGTAAATGCAAAACGTCCCAACCCGCCAATTCCACTAGGATTTGCAAGGACGTTGACCTGAATATGGTTGTAATCAAAATTGGTCGCATGTGCAGCGGGTACGGACAGGGTCATGGCCAATAGTGCCGCTTTACTGAGGCGTGTGATCACAGCATTTACTCCATTTGCATTTAACATCAGTGTAATAGCTTCAACGCAGTCAGTGCAATAACTTAGCCGATCTTGCGCTCATATTTAAACCACAGCGCACATTGCGTGACTAATTCACGAGGATTGATGTGTCAATGTTTTGTTTGATTTAGGGTTTTACTATTGCGTAAAAAAATATTTGCACAAAAGAATGTGGCAGGTTAGCGTAGGAGTCGAATAACGAAAACGTGGCAATCAGCTACGTGAGTCAGCGACACGCAAACACAGGATTAGCCCATGAGTGTACACCCAACCGATGACGTTAGAATTGACCAAATAAAAGAACTCCTTCCACCTATCGCTGTACTAGAAAAATTTCCAGCGACCGAAGCGGCGGAACACACCGTATTTAATGCACGTCAGGCGATCCATAAGATCTTAAACGACCAAGACGATCGTTTGGTTGTCGTTGTAGGGCCTTGTTCTATTCACGACCCTAATGCTGCGCGCGACTACGCCAAAAAACTTAAACAGCTGCGTGAGACATTAAGTGCCGACTTGGAAGTGGTGATGCGGGTTTATTTTGAAAAGCCGCGCACGACGGTTGGTTGGAAAGGCCTGATTAATGACCCGTATTTAGACAACAGTTTCAAAATTAATGATGGGCTGCGACTAGGGCGTAACTTACTGCTAGATATTGCGGATTCTGGTTTGCCTGCGGCGGGTGAATTTCTTGACATGATCACGCCACAGTATATGGCCGATTTAATTAGTTGGGGCGCGATTGGGGCACGGACTACAGAGTCTCAGGTGCATCGCGAACTTGCCTCTGGGCTATCGTGTCCTGTTGGATTTAAAAATGGCACAGATGGGAATATCAAAATTGCCACGGATGCCATTCGCTCAGCGAGTTCACCGCACCAGTTTTTATCAGTGACCAAGTATGGACACTCTGCRATCGTCGCAACCGCAGGTAATGAGGATTGTCATCTGATTCTACGTGGAGGCAAAACGCCTAATTATTACGCGGGTGATGTCGATCAGATCTGTGGGGCGCTGGCTGATGCTGGGTTACGGCAAAAATTGATGATTGATTTGAGCCATGCCAATAGCAGCAAACAATATCAAAAGCAGAAAGACGTCAGCGAAGATGTGGCGGGGCAAATTGCAGCAGGCAACAAAGCCATCTTTGGTGTGATGATCGAGAGTCATCTCGTCGAAGGTCGCCAAGATTTAACGGACGGTCAGTCGCTTACCTATGGTCAAAGCATTACGGACGGTTGTATTGGTTGGGAAGATACGGAGAGAGTGCTCCATCAATTGGCGGCCTCTGTGCGTGCACGTCGTGAAAAGATGACGCCGCTCAGTGAATCCGCTTAATTGCGTCTGTTTAGTCACAAGAAGCCCCCAACCGGTGGGGGCGAATCATAGGGGTCAGTGCATGGCACTGGCCTTTCTTATTTTTGGAAAATAGCTTGAAACTCGCGTTTTAATCCAGGCTTTAAACGTGCTTGTTTCAGTTGCTTCGATAAACCTTTGACACAAGAGCTGAGCACATCATCAAGAATTTGCGCTTTGTAGTTGTCGCGCCCTTCATCAGACATATCACTTAAGTCAACCTTTTCGAGCTCGCTCAGCGCATCGATACCCGCATAGCTTTGACTTATGGCGACGAGTGCGTGAAATTGATCATAGTTGTCGAGAATGTTTTGCGCACTGGCAGGCAGTTTCTCCCACGCTTCTTTGACACTGGCACTGGACGCATCATGTACCGAGGCGATCATCGTGTACATGGCTTCAGGGGCTTGTTCATAACGAATCACGCATTGTAGCTCAGGAGAAAAGCTATCAAAGCTGACCGGGGATTGATTAGAGTCGGACATTCACAGGCTTCCTTACGACTGTTTCGAGGAGGGTGGATGAGCTTTTTTGTCTTTGCTTGCTTTATCGTCTGATCTTGCTTGTTCCGCTAAGGGTACCACTGTGTCTGTTGATAGAGTGGCACGGTTCTCACCAGCAAGAAGCCCACCTTTTTCAATGGTCAGTTGCTCGGTATTCAGTACGCCTTTCATCTTTCCCTGCGAGAGAATATCGATAGCGTCTGCATCACATTGCCCCTCTACTAAGCCATTGATGGTGATATGCTTAGCGTTGATGGTACCGCGAAAGTGGCCAGATGCTGAGATAACAACGGCGTTAGCCTGGGTTATATTGCCTTCCCCAAATCCATCAATTTGAATATCACCCTCAAGATCAATATCACCGACCACTTTACAGTTTCTGGCGACGATCGATAAGCCATGATTCGGGGTAGACTTTGAACTAAACAGACCCATGTCGTGCACTCCACATACATCATTTTGGTCAAGTATATCATTAGCTGTGCACAGATGGTGGCGCTCTGGTGTACAACCCGATGCGTAAGATGTGATCCTGCTACCAGTATTGGTGATCGTCGCCTCGGGTGGATTATTGCGCGGTTATCGGCGCAGTGATTGCTTGCACGACATTCAGTTGATATAACTCGATGAAATCGACTAAATGGGATCATCGCTATGTCAAGGACACTCTCACCGTATCAGCAACGTGTCATCGGTTGTTTACTTGAGAAAGAAGTCACCACCCCGGATCATTACCCGCTCACACTCAATGCGCTGACCACCGCCGTGAATCAAAAAAGCAACCGTGATCCTGTCTATGAGATGGCCGATTCAGAGGTATTAGATATCGTAGAGACCTTGATTGAGATGCGTCTGGTTAGCCCGCAAGAGGGCAGCGGTGGGCGTGTTGCCAAGTATCAACATCGTTTCTGTAATACACAATTTGGCGACCTAACCCTCAGTGAGCCACAGAAAGCGATCCTTTGTGTCATGTTATTGCGAGGCGCTCAGACGCCCGGGGAGTTGAGAACCCGTACACAGCGCCTCTATGCCTTTAATCGTGTCGAAGATGTCGAGCGCACATTGGCTGACATGATTACGTCAAACTGGGTAAAAAAATTGCCGCGTGAGGCTGGGAAGCGCGAGTCGCGCTATCAACACCTATTTACTGACGGCGTTAATATGCCGGCGAACTCAGCACCGCAAGCGGAACCAGAACCGACCACCGATGCCTCTTTGGTGACGCGAGTGGGTGCGTTGGAGCAAGAAGTGGCGGAACTACGTCAGATGTTAGAGGCTGTTTTGGAGCGATAACACCTATGGATACGCCTTGGTTTGTTTATTTGATTCGAACGCGCCAAGGGCAGCTTTACTGTGGCGTAACAACGGATGTTAGCCGCCGGTTGATACAACATCGCCAAGGTAAAGGTGCACGTGCGCTACGAGGGAAAGGACCGCTGTCACTGGCGTGGCAATCGCAACCGATGGAAAAGCGAACGGCGATGCAGCGCGAATGGCAAATAAAGCAATGGCCGAAGCAGCGTAAGGAAGCGCTATGTGCACGCTTTTGTTGTGTGCGTGACAATGGTGTTGATTAATTAAATAAACGAGTGATGGGTTGTGATTGCGTGAGGAGCGCAGTCAACTGATGGATATTCATTGAGGGGTAATAAAGGTGCCCCTGCGCATAGCGGCACCCCAGGTCAAACAAAAAGTCACGTTGATCTTCACGTTCCACACCTTCTGCGACCACTTTTAATTTCAGCAATTGCGCCATGTTAATGACGGCTTGGCAAATCACGATATCGTCTTTGCAGTGAGGCAGATCGGCGACAAAACTGCGATCGATTTTGACGGTGTCCACCGGGAAATGCTTAAGATAGGCCAGAGATGAGTATCCGGTGCCAAAATCGTCAATCGCCAAAGAAACACCTGCTGCCGCGAGTGTGTGTAAGGTATGTTGGTTTTGGCTAAGGTTCTCAATGAAAACTTGTTCTGTCAGTTCAATTTGCACACGTTCGGGCGGGACTTGATGGCGTTCAATGGCGCGCAGAATGGTATCAGCAAGGAAGCTGTCTTGAAATTCATGCCCAGAGATATTTATCGCGATAAATGGGGGTGCACAGTGCTGCGCCAGCAAGGTTGCATAGGTCTCTAATGCCTCATTGACCACCCAAGTGCCTAACTGCCGCATAAGCCCAGTGTCTTCTGCGGTGCGGACGATGGTATCTGGCGAAATCACCGCGCCCTCTGTATCTTGCCAGCGTACCAGGGCTTCAATCCCCGCAATGCTGTGATCTTTTAGATCGATTTGTGGCTGAAAATGTAAGCTCAACTCGTTACCTTGAATCGCTTTGCGGATGGCGTACTCGGTATCCTTTTTCTGATGCAGGTGGTCTCGCATTGCCATTTGAAACACCACGACTCTGTGATGAGAGAGTTGACGAGCGCGATGCGCCGCGGTGTCTGCGTGACGCAACAGTTCCTGAGCGGGCATGGAGGCATCGTAGCGATAACTAATGCCGACGGCACAGGTCACAATAATCTCCTCTGCGTCGTGGAAGAAGGGCTGCTCAATGGCTTTTCGGATCTGTTTCGCGTAAATCTCCGCTTTTAGCGGTGAAAGCTCGCTGCCGACAATCGCGAATTGGTCGTCGCTGATTTTGGCAATATAGTCATCGGTTTGCCTCACGCGTTGTAGACGTTGTGCCAATTCAACTAAAAGCTGGTCATGCACCGCTTGCCCGTACAAATCATTAATCTCTTTCAAATTATCAATGTCCACACAGATTAACGCCAGATCGTGGGGGTGCGCGTTAGATTCATGTACACGCTGCTGAATATAGCGAGTGAGGGCATGACGGTTGGGCAGGTACGTCAAGGCGTCGTGATTCGCGATAAAATGTAGCTGCTGCTCGACGTCTTTGCGTTGCTCAATTTCATTTTTTAAATAGTCAATCGTGGTCTGCGCCGCCCGGCGAGACATCAAATTCACCTCAGCTAAATACAACGCGACGCCCAATAAAAGAGCCACAAGCATGCCGGCGATATAAATCAGAATGGGTAATGAGATAAATTGACTGGCGCCTGGCTCTTGCCAAAGCGCGAGCTGCATAGCGGGTTGCGTGCCTGCTAAGGTTAAAGGTGCCGACCCAACCGCGGCAAACGGCGAGATGGTGTCACCAAGCAACACGGTGTCGTTTGCCCACCGGGTCATGGTGAGGTGTTGATGTTTATTGAGATAGTCGGACGCAACCTCGCCAACAAGCGCGTCAAGATTAACGACTGCGCCAAGATAGTAACTTGGCGCGGCGCGGCTATGACTGTAAATCGGGTAAGCAATTCGCCAACGGGTGAGATCGGGCTGATCCGTTTCAAGCTGGCCCTCTGGCTCGCCCACTACGTCAAACGAAAAACGCGGTTTATTATGGCTGGTATCTGCGTGTGTTTGCCAACTTATTTCCTTTCGACTGTCCGCCCAAAACAATGATGAAATATAGGCACTGTCTTGTTGGGTTTGTTGCACCAAAGCTTGCCATGTCGAGAAGGTCGAGGGCACATCCAACTCGATGTTACTGGCTAATGAACTAAGCCGTGTGAGTTGGGTATTAATGCTGCGTTCGACGGCGCTGGACAAGGCTTGAACTTCCACATTGAGAAGCTTTTCTGTGCGTTGCGCTTGTTGTGACTGGGCAGCCTGATACAACAAAAACGTCGCGACGAGCACACCAAAACAGACGAGCGCGATGAAAATGATCGCACGGCCACGAGGCTGTGCCGACCGCCTGGCAAGTGTGAGTGGATCCTCGTTGTGATCATTGAATGTTGATAAAGGCATAGGGCCTGCGCGTAAGGCTTATGGTGACAACCAGATAGTTCCAGTGTAGTGCTAAGAATGGGGGATTGCGCGTATCAATACTGAGACAGTGATCGGCCGCTTGCTGCCAACAAAATCTCGGCGTTAACCCAGTAACTGACGTGGATGCGACAGGGCACTTACTTGTACAAATAATTTTTTTTGTACAATTTTGATCTATCTTCTACTCTTAGTTGTACAACATATTATAAATGTACAACTCCGTAGCCGATGCTGCGCGGTCAGTGTAGAGGTGAGACATGTCATTCCCTGTAGGTGTTAGCGCCTGTGTTATTGGCGAAAAAGTACGATTTGACAGTGGTCATAAGCGTAGCCCATTTGTCACCAAAGAGTTGGCACCGTATGTCGACTTCGTGCCAGTGTGCCCTGAAGTCGGGATTGGACTCCCGGTGCCGCGTCCCGCTATTCGGTTAGTCGACAAAGGCGATCTATCAGTGAGGTTGGTGGAAACCAAAGATCAGCAAAAAGACTACACCGAAAAAATGACAGCGTTCAGTGAACAAAAAGCGGAAGAGCTCGCTCACAAAGCACTGCGTGGCTACATTGTCTGTGCCAAGTCACCGACCTGTGGCATGGAGCGGGTGAAAGTCTACCGCGAGAATGGTTACGCCTCAGATATTTCCGGGGTAGGGCTTTACACGCAGGCACTGATGGCGCGCATGCCTTGGTTGCCTGTTGAAGAAGACGGCCGGCTTAACGATCCTATTCTCAAAGAGAACTTTGTTTTTCGGCTATTTGCGCTTGATGATCTTTACAAGAGTGTCGAGCAAGGGGTGACCAAGAAAGCCCTCGTTGATTTCCACTCGCGCTATAAGTTGGTACTGATGGCGCATTCGCCCGAAAAATACCGTGAACTGGGGCGATTTATGGCCAACATCGGCCATTATGACCTTGATCGTTTTTTCGAACAGTACCGCACCGCGTTTATGCAAGCCATTGCCATTCGTGCGACGCGTAAAAAACACACCAACGTGTTAATGCACCTGCAAGGCTATTTTAAAAACAACCTCGATAAACGCCAGAAAGCTGAGTTAGCGAATCTTATCCATGCGTATCGTCAGGGCACCATGCCCTTATTGGCACCGCTGACATTGATTTCGCATCATCTTCATAATCACCCTGATGAGTACTTAGCTAACCAAGCTTATCTCAAGCCTTATCCTGATGCGCTGAGGCTTCGCTATGGCCTATAAGACGCCTCATACTCTAACTATCAGTCAGGTAGCGGATCAAACAGGGGTTAACCCCGTGACATTGCGTGCTTGGCAGCGACGTTATGGATTGCTTGCGCCTGAGCGAACGGCCAAGGGACATCGGCTTTATCGCCAAGAAGATGTAGAGACTATCGCTCATATTCTCCAGTGGTTAGACAAAGGCGTGCCTATTAGCAAGGTCAAACCTCTGCTTGCTCACAGTCCCACGTCGGCCGAGGCGGAAGATGGCAGCGTGGCACAAGAGCTGATTGACTGTATTCATACATTCTCAGTCAAACGGCTTGGGAAAGCCCTGGATATGATTTTAAAAGAGTACCCCTTTTATTGGCTAGTTGAACATGCCTTTACACCGGTCGACCAATGGTTAGGTGACGAAGGTGAAGCGGTTCGTGTATTGCAGCGCGACCTGTGGCAAAGCGCCGTGATTGACCGATGCAGAACGGCGCTGGCGGCGAATGCCAAACGGCATGCCCAGTCTCGATGCTGGCTTGTCTCATTAACGGTAACCAGCGAATACCAACGCGTGCTTATGGCGATGGCACTCAACGAGAAGGGTTACAGTGTCACAATATTATCCAGTCCGCATCAACAATTGAATTTGGTGGTTGAGGTGATGCGCGAGCAGGGGGTGACAACATTGGCCTTAATGGCTAATCGTCGTCTCGATCGCGCCCAAATCAATCAAGTACGCCTTTGTCTTGCTCAAAATGACATTGACGTTGTGAGCCAAGCTTTTATCTGCTCCGTACACGGTGACGAGCTCGAAGAACTTAAGGAGAACAAAACGTTATGCATCTAGTCTGGTTTCGGCGCGATTTACGTGGGCTGGATAACCGTGCGTTGAGCGCAGCCAGCGAAGCGTCCGTTCCCGTGGTCGGGATATTTATTGAGACACCGGAACAGTGGGCATCGCACCATCTTGCCCCCAAACAAGCGGGCCTTATCAAAGCACGGCTAGAGGCGTTACGTGAAGAGCTTCGCGCGCAAAACATTCCGTTGGTGGTTGAACGTGCGGCTGATTTTTCTCAATCGGCGGAAAAAGTGGCTGACTATGCCCACCGCATTGGTGCAGCAGCGGTATTTGCCAACAAGGAGTACGAGCTCAATGAAAGCAAGCGTGATGAACAGGCGCGCGTGGCGTTAGCGGACAAAGGCATCGCATGGTATGCCTATGATGACCGCAATTTGTTTGCACCGGACACCATAAAATCGGGAAAAGGTGAACCGTATAAGGTGTTTACTCCCTTTAAAAAGGCTTGCTTACGTGCCTTAGACGGCATGGATGCCTCACCGCGCCAAAAGCCACCTAAACGCGAGATAAATTCGGCCGTCGACGCGATCTTTTCACAGCTTAAACCGATTCACTTTGATTATCCGACAGAGGATGTCTCCGACTGGGCGTCTGATGAGAAAGGGATCCTCGCGCACATGCGTCGTTACTGCCGCGAGCAAGTGGCTGATTATAAAAGACAGCGTGACTTTCCCGCTGTTGATGCCACCAGTCAACTTTCTCCTTATTTAGCCATTGGCGCGTTATCCCCACGTCAATGCTTGGCACGTTTACAAGAAGAGCATGCCGATTGGCGCGAGCCCGATACAGGGGCAGCCACCTGGCTTTCGGAACTTATTTGGCGTGATTTCTATCAGGAAGTGAGTGCGCAAAATCCGGCAATCAGCAAAAAGTATAGCTTTTTAGCTTGGGGCGAGTCAGTGGTATGGGATAACGACCTTACCTTGTTTGAGGCGTGGAAGGCGGGCAAAACGGGCTTTCCCATTGTTGATGCGGCCATGCACCAGCTTAATCAAACGGGCTGGATGCACAACCGATTGAGAATGATTGTGGCCAGCTTTTTGACCAAAGATCTGCTTATCGATTGGCGCTGGGGAGAAGACTACTTCATGTCCAAGCTGATTGATGGCGATTTTGCCTCCAACAACGGGGGCTGGCAATGGTCTGCGTCGGTAGGGACCGATGCTCAACCTTACTTTCGGATCTTTAATCCCACCACACAGGGAGAGCGTTTTGATAGCGATGGGCGCTTTATTCGTCGCTGGCTACCGGCGCTTAAACAGGTGCCGGGCAAGCATATTCACCAGCCTTGGCAATGGGCAGATCACTACGCCCAGACGCTAGATTATCCGCGTCCGGTGGTGGATCACGCCACTCAGCGCAAAAAGGCGCTGGCTATTTTTGAAGCGGCGAAGAATCAGCCTCAGGAGCAAACACCATGACTCGCTCCCCAACCCATGTCGGTGTGTCGCAATTTGTGACGACCTATCAAGCGCTTAATAAAGATAACTTGTCATCACTGGCGACGATTTATCACCCCAAGATTGTGTTTGTCGACCCAGCGCATGAGATAACCGGCTTAGAAGCGTTTATCCAGTATTTTTCGCTGCTGTACGAAAACGTGACCGATTGTCAATTTCATATACACACGACCGCGGTAGACGGAGACGATGCCTTTGTGACCTGGACCATGATGTTATCGCATCCCAAGTTGGATGGGGGGAAAACGCGACAAGTTCAGGGCTGCTCTCACTTACGTTTTTATGACGGCAAAATCATTCGCCATCGTGATTACTTCGACTTAGGTGAAATGCTGTACGAGGCGCTGCCTGTGATAGGTCGCCTGCTCAAACATATCAAAACGAGGCTAGGACAATGAAACACGTATTGATCACCGGCGCCACGTCGGGAATTGGTGAGCAATTGGCAAGAGACTATGCACGTCAAGGTTGGCAGGTAACGGCCTGTGGCCGAAACCAAGACAAGCTCAACACCATGGCTCGCGATCACGCATCATTAGACGCATTGGCGTTTGATGCCACGGATGGCGAACAAACGCATCAAGCGCTGAGTAACCTAAGCGTCTTTCCCGATTTAATTATTCTAAATGCTGGGACGTGTGAATATATCGACCATGGCAAAGTCGATGTGGCGCTGTTTAAACGCGTTTTTGAGATCAATGTCTTCGGCGTCCTCCACTGTATTGAAGCGCTACAGAGTCGGTTCACCCACAGTACGCATCTTGCCATTGTCGGCTCGTCGGCCAGTTACATGCCGCTGCCACGTGCGGAGGCATACGGCGGATCGAAGGCGGCGATTAGCTACATAGCCAACACCTTATCGGCAGATCTGGCGCAACAAGGAGTGACGGTGTCACTTGTTTCGCCAGGGTTTGTAAAGACACCACTGACAGACCAAAACGACTTTGCGATGCCAATGCGCATCACGGTGGAGCAAGCATCGGCGGCGATTCAACAAGGATTGGCAAAAGGAAAAACGGAAATACATTTTCCGCGAAAATTTACCTTTATTCTCAAGTTTCTCGCGCTATTGCCTATGGCCTGGCAGCGAGCTCTCGCACGACGTATGACAAGGAACTAAATCATGAAAATTGCCATCATCGGCTCAGGCATTGCCGGTTTGACGTGTGCTCATTATCTCAATAAACAGCATGACATCACCTTGTTTGAAGCGAATGATTATTTGGGGGGCCACACGGCCACGGTCGATGTCGACGTCGCCAGTGGACAGTACGCGATTGATACCGGCTTTATCGTTTTTAACGATCGCACATACCCAAATTATGAACGTTTACTCAATGAGATCGGTGTAGGTCGTCAACCTTCTCAGATGAGCTTTAGTGTTCGCAATGATGCGAATGGACTGGAGTATAACGGGCATAGCCTGTCCTCGTTATTTGCGCAGAAGCGTAATGTCATCAATGTACGCTTCTACCGCTTTTTGGCGGAGATCATGCGATTCAATCGCCTCGCGCGCGACGCACATGAAACGGGTGAAGCGGAGCGGCAAGGCGCACTCAATACCCTAGGCGATTTTCTCAATCAACATGGGTTCAGTGATTATTTTTGTCAAAACTATATTCTCCCCATGGGCGCGGCTATCTGGTCATCTACCTTGTCGGATATGCGTGGCTTCCCCTTGGCGTTCTTTTTGCGTTTTTTCCAAAACCACGGCCTGTTGGATATCGCGAATCGACCGCAATGGTATGTGATCCCCGGAGGCTCACGTGAGTACGTTAAAAAGCTCACGCCTGCCTTTGAGGATAAGATCCATCTGAATTCACCCGTGACAAAGGTCCGCCGGACCCCTGATACGGTGTGGGTGACGACAGAAGCCGGTGAGCAGGCGTTTGAGCAGGTGATTTTTGCCTGTCACAGTGACCAAGCCTTGGCCATGCTGGCCGATCCCAGTGAAGCGGAACAACAGGTGCTTGGGGCGATTCCCTATCAAGACAATGAGGTTGTGCTTCACACTGATACGTCGCTGTTGCCTAAGCGTCAAGGCGCGTGGGCGAGTTGGAATTATCATTTACCGTTGTCAGACAAAATAGACACAGAACCAGCGGCTTTGACCTACAATATGAATATATTGCAGTCAATTCAGGCGCCTGAGACATTTTGCGTGACGTTAAATCAAACCGACAGGATCGAGCCGAGTAAAATTCTTAAGCAATTTGTCTATGCTCACCCCGTGTTTAATACCGACAGTGTTGCCGCACAGCAGCAGCGCCATCGGGTTAATGGCCAGCAACGCAGCTGGTTCTGTGGCGCCTATTGGTATAACGGCTTTCACGAGGATGGTGTGCGGAGTGCGCTTGATGTCGTGGAGGGGATCAATTCGTGAGTGAGTCGGTTTCAGCACTAAATAGCGGGTTGTATGTCGGGCAAGTGCGGCATCGGCGTTTTAGCCCGGTAAAACACACGTTCAATTACTCGGTGTTTATGCCTGTGATTGATCTTGATGAGCTTAGTTTGCTGGCATCACAGGTCAAAGGTTTTCGCTTGGGCAAGTGGGGGTTAGCTGCCTTTGATCATCGCGATTATTTGAATGGACAAGCCGACACCAAATCGGCATGCATCGATAAGGTTCAGGAACTGACGGGCGAGCGCATTGAGGGGAAAGTGTATGCGTTGTGCCAGCTACGTTATTTGGGCGTGTATTTCAGTCCAGCCAACTTTTATTACCTCTATGACCAAGCCCATAACTGGCGTTATTTATTAGCCGAAGTGAGTAATACCCCGTGGGGAGAGCGGCATTATTATGCCGTGCCTGCGGGTCAGCGGTATGAGCATGACAAAGCGTTTCATGTCTCACCGTTTAATCCCATTAAGCAACGTTATCACTGGCGTCTTCGCCCTTTAGGTACGCGGGTTCACTTGCACCTCGAGGCTCACCGACAACAGAAAGAATTCGACGCCACACTTGGACTGCAGCGACGTCCATTTACATCAAAAACACTGAGTAAGTTATTGATCCGGACGCCGATGGAAACAGTAAAAGTTGTCATTGGTATTTATTGGCAAGCGCTCAAACTTTGGATAAAGGGCGCACCGTTTTATCCGCACCCGAGTGCGAAGAAGGAGTAATTATGTCTGCAACGGACGTACCTCAGAGTCAACGCACACTGACACGTAAAGAGCACTACGCTAAACAGTTGGTTTATACCCTGCTAGCACATGTTGATGAAGCGTGTATCTCGCTGGTTGATGAGCAGGGCCAAACCTTACAGTGTGGTGATCCTCAGGCACAATTACATGCATCCGTGCTGGTACACGACCCACGTTTTTACACCCGGATTTTAACCGGTGGTAGCATTGCGGCGGCCGAGGCTTACATCGATGGTTGGTGGGAATCACCGAATTTGACCGACGTAATTCGCGTATTTGCTCGCAACCTTCCTGCTATCGACAGAATTGAAAAGCACACTGGCTGGCTGGTGGGACTAGGGAACAAGCTTGCTCACTGGCGCAATCGCAATGAAAAAGAGACTGCGCGCCGCAATATCGCAGCACATTATGACCTCGGCAACGACTTGTACCGTCATTTTCTTGATGAGCAAATGCTGTATTCCAGTGCTATTTACACTGATAAAGAAATGACCCTAGAGCAAGCCCAAGTGGAAAAGATGGACCGGCTGTGCCGACAGCTGGCGCTGACCTCTAACGATCATTTGCTCGAGATTGGCACTGGCTGGGGAGGAATGGCGGTCTACGCGGCTAAGCATTACGGTTGCCGCGTGACCACCACCACGATTTCACAAGAGCAATATGCTTGGGCAAAAGCCTGTGTCGAGCGAGAAGGGCTGGAAGATAAGATCACGCTGCTACAAAAAGACTACCGCGATCTGACCGGTGAATACGATAAACTGGTATCGATTGAAATGATTGAAGCGGTGGGGAAAGAGTATCTAGATACCTTTGTCCGTCAATGTCAGTCATTGCTTAAGCCCAGTGGTTTAATGGCCATCCAAGCGATCACCATTGCTGATCAGCGCTACGAGCATTACAGCCGTAACGTCGACTTTATTCAAAAGCATATTTTCCCCGGAGGGTTTTTACCCTCAGTGAGCGTATTGTTGTCTCACCTCACCGCTCAAACCGATTTTGTGATCAGAGATCTAAAAGACATCGGCTTGGATTACGCACAAACCTTGGCTGATTGGCACACACGCTTCAATCAGCAGACGGAGGTACTGCGCGATTACGGCTATGACGATCGTTTTGCACGTTTGTGGCGCTATTACTTTTGTTATTGTGAGGGCGGCTTTAAGGAACGTACGATCAGTGCGGTCCAGCTACTCCTAAGCCGTCCTGCTTGGCGAGAGGCATAATCTGTGCGCTTTGTCGTTATCTCTTTATTGTTCAATGTTTACTGGTTTTCGGCGGCGCTTGGCCCGCCGAGCTTTCAGTGGTTAATGGTCGCGATGCTACTGGGCGCGATTCTTTATGACCGCAGCGTGATGTGGGCCATTGCCGTGCTTACGCCCGTTGGGTTGGTTGGAGATAGCTTATTACTCCACACACAGTGGTTGGCTGTTGAGGCCGAGTACGTTGTGATGCCGCTGTGGCTACTATTACTCTGGCTAGGGTTTTGCAGCTTTGCGTGGTTAATGCGTGAGCTTATCCTCGCACGCGCATTTTGGTTTATGGCGGCGCTGGGCAGTTTGGGTGGCGCAAGCAGTTACTGGGCAGGAGAGCGTTTAGGGGTTTTAAGCTTCCCAGAGTCCATATGGGTCACTGGCGCGGTGCTGATTGGCACTTGGTTAGTCTACAGCATCATCCTGATTAATCTGATGCAATGGCTGCAACACCAGTTAGATGTCCGTTCTGCCGCGACAAGGAGAGAGCCATGAATAAGTGGGTGAAACACCTTGTATTAATGCTCGCGCTCGCAACGCCTTACGCCACCATGGGGGCGACCTCGTCTTCAATGACATGGCAAAGCTGGCCACAAGTTGGCGAAGCGACGCTAACTTGGGGCTGGTGGACGATATATCAGTCATCACTGCGCTCACCGACCGGGCGTTATCAAGCGCAAGCGCCTCATGCTTTAGTGATTACCTACGCGCGCGATATCAGTGACGAACGACTGATGAAAGCAACAAACGATCAATGGGAGCACTTGGGCTTTTCGGAAGCACAACGAACGCGTTGGCAACAAGCGCTGGACAACGCATGGGGAGAGATAACAGAGGGCGATCGTCTTGCGTTTGTTCGCCACGCGCAAAAGGGCGTTTTTTACGCTCAGCCAAAAGGGAAAGACTGGGAAGAGACCTTGACGGTCAAGGACATCGAGTTGGCAGATGCCTTTCTCGCAATCTGGTTATCAGAAGACACTGACTATCCAGATCATCGTCGAGCATTATTAGGAGAAACGCCATGAGACAAGTGACGCAGACGATAGGCAAAATTCTGACGGTATTGGTGAGTGCTTTGCTATTGGCGGCGTGCTCTGCCGACATTGAAGACTATCAAGGGCGCAAGCCAGACTTTAACTTGTTTGAGTACTTTGAGGGACAAACAAAAGCGTGGGGCATGGTACAAGATTTTACCGGCGAGCAAACCCGACGCTTCGTTGTCGATATCGACGGTGTGGTAGAAGGCGACACACTGACACTGGATGAATCCTTTGTGTATGCTGATGGCGAAACGCAAACCCGGGTTTGGACGATTAAACGTCACTCTGATGGCACTTACACGGGGACGGCGGGCGATATCGTCGGGACAGCAACAGGTGTTGTGGCGGGCAATGCGCTTAATTGGCGTTATGATTTAGTGGTTCCCGTCGGCGATAGCGAATATCAGCTTCACTTTGATGACTGGATGTTTCGGCAAGACCAAGATCGCCTTTTTAACGTTACTTCAATGCGCAAGTGGGGGATTGAAGTAGGCAAAGTCACGCTGTTTTTTGAGCGGGTGGAGCAATAGTTCGCGAATACGACGAGTCAGAGGCGTTAACCAACACCTCTGGCCAAACCGATTGCGCGTTGAATAATCCAGCGCAGCAGCTTGGGAATGGGGGCTTTTAACTCATTCTCGGTATAGGCGATGATCGCCAACGCGGCGTCAGGCTTGGCATAGCGTTTTAAGGCTTTGGCGATAATACGTTTGTCATTCATGTGGGGCTGTTGACTGGTGACGCCGGCCATGTCGCGAAACAAAGGCTCATAGCCGTTGTTGTACAAGTAGTGCTCAATATCTCTATCAGGCAGCACGGTTAAACGCGCGCCCTCTGGTTGATGCTCTATTTGCCCGCGCGCCGTCGCAGCGTACTTCTTACCAGCCATATCACCATCCGCCACCAAATGCCATTCAATACCTAATGCTTTTGCAGCCTTGATAAGCGGGCGTAATCCACTTTGGGCAAACTCGATAAGGTGTACACCCTCTGCAGCTAAGTCATAACCTTGCAATCGCGCTAGCTCGTTAAACAGCCATATCTCCGTTTCTCCTTCCACCAGCAACCAGCAGCGTGCAAATAGCGCACTGGGTCGGTGAAAACGGACATGGAAGGTCACGCGGCGGCGCTCGTCTTTGCTAAGAAGGTGAGGCGGTACTTGGTGGCTATGCGTTTCAGTGGGGTGTCGCACCAGTCGGCGAATATGATCCAGTTGTACGCCCGCGAGCAAGTCACCGCTGTTTGTGGTGAGCAACTTTTGCATCGGCATCAACTGAATCAAGCGCCACGCTTGATTCAGTAAGGTTGGATGAAGTCGCCCTTCTGGATCTTCAAATAACATCACTGGCCGCGCATTACGTTTGAGCTGTTTTGGCCCGCGCGCCCGGACAAATGCACTCAATAAACCCATGAGCACGAGCCGACTTTGATTAGAGGTATTGGCGGCCACCGCTTCGAGCGGGTGCATTTGGTTATGAGTGATGGCTAATGCACCCGGGGCATGAATGGGATAAGGATCGCGGTCATGCTCGTAGGCGGCAAAATAGTGATCGAGCAATTGACGCATGGCATGCAGGCCACTTTTTATCTCGCCTTTATTCACATGGCCGGGCATCATCAACAGGCGGCGATAGGTGTTGTCTAACCGCTGCTCAAGGCGGGTGTTATCTTTTGTCACTGCTTGCCCAGGCACGCGCATGCGTCTGGCATCACGCACACGAACAACTGGGTGAATTTGCATTAGGTGGCTGGCGAGCGCGTCGCTGTCTGCTTGCTCAATAATATCGCCTTGTGAGGATAAAAACTCTCTCCGTACCGCGACTTTACTTTCTTGGATGGTGGCGCTTAAGCAATAATCAAGGGTTCGACACCCCGCGTTGTTCCCATTCCAAACGGGTTTAAAACGACGATAGCGGCGCGCTTTATGCTCACCGGGGAAGCTCTCTTGCCAGCGAAGGATGATTTGAAACTGTTGTTCAGGCAAGACACCTAAGACATGGTCAACGTGAAAGTCCGACCGTTTAAACTGGGGTTTATCGCCACTTGGGTGCAATGCAATTTCTAGCGCATCAAGCAGAGACGATTTTCCCCATGCGTTTTCACCGATTAAAACGGTCAGCTCATCTACTTGCAGTGACAGGCGATTGATACCACGAAAGCCTGCTATTTCAATTCGGTCTAGTCTCATCGTCACCTCTGTTTTACAGTATGACACCTTCACTAAAAAGGAAACCAAACCCGTGATGGTTTTGTGCTATATGCCTGATTTATTGCATTTAAGCGAGCGCATGTTAGCGCCAGATTTGCGATATGGCGGTGAGCCAAACCCTGATATAGTGTTTAACATGAGTTATCTCGCCCCGAATGGGCAACGACTAAGAGACCGTCATGCTATCATTTGAAGCTTTGCAAGTGCTTGATGCCATTGAGAGAAAAGGAAGTTTTGCCGCGGCAGCTGAATCATTGAATCGTGCGCCATCATCGCTGAGCTATCAGGTTCAGAAGTTGGAAGACGAGCTCGGTTTAGTCATCTTTGACCGTTCAGGGCATCGTGCAACCTTCACCGATGCCGGGTATTTATTAGTTGAACGCGGGCGCATGCTGTTGAACGCAGCAGATGAAATGGTGGCCGACGCCGCTTCTCTGGCGCATGGTTGGGAATTAGAAATTTGCTTAGCGTATGACGGGTTATTTAAAAGCCATTTCTTCTTTCCCTTGATTGAGCGCTTGGCGAAAAAAAGTAATACACGCCTTAAGCTGTCGGAACAAATATTGGCAGGATGTTGGGAAGCGCTGGCTCAAGACCGCACCGATGTGTTGGTGGCACCCATTCCCGACACAGTGCCGCAGGGCATCAAAGTTCAGCCTTTGGGCGATATGAGTGCCTACTGGGTGGCAGCGCCCGACCATCCTATTCACAAAGAAGCGCGTCCCGTAGAGCCTGATGTACGAGCCAAATATCGCGGGGTGGCGGTGGCGGATACCGCGCGAGGTATGCAACCTAAAACCTTCAATGTGTTAGAAGACCAACCACGGCTTACTGTCAGCTCAATGCACGATAAGTACGCAGCCATCTTAAACGGACAAGGGATCGGTACCTTACCTTGGTTCTGGATACAAGATGACCTTAATACGGGTCGTTTGAAACGTTTAAAAGGCGGAGAGCCATTCGAGTTAACGCTCGGGCTGGCGTGGAAACGCAACCGAATGGGCAATGCTAAGTCATGGTTAGTACGCCAGCTTCCCAAGCTACTTGAACCCTACTTACAAGCTGGGGATATGCCTATTGCTGACAAGTCGATGAAATAGGGGGACGCTCGCTCGTCTTTAGCCGCGATCAGTGAGTCCGATCGCACGGCGTACGAACACAGTCGAAGACCGCCGAGACGCTCTTAATCGTTAATCGGCGGGTTTGGGTGCAAAGACAGTTGCATATCGACAATGCCATCTTCCATTTGCACATCAATACTAAAACCACATTTTTGTGCCAATGCGATCATCCCACGGTTATTGGGCATGGTCATCCCGGTGATCCGCGACAACCCCGCTTGACGACCATAATCGATGATGGCTTGCATGAGAACGCGACCTAACCCCACTCCTTTTAGGTCGGAGCGCACGAGCACGGCAAACTCAGCGTCGGTGTTTTGTGGGTCAGCCAGCAAGCGTGCTACCCCCCAAATTTCTTCTTCGCCAGACGCAAGATGACAAGTAGCCACGAGTGCCATTTCACGGTCATAATCAATTTGGGTTAAATTAGCGAGCGCTTCATGGTTGAGCTCGCCGACGTCAGAAAAAAATCGACGATACAAATCTTCTTCGGACACTTTTTCTACGAAGGCTTTGTGCGTCGGCTCGTCTTCGGGGAGGATGGGGCGCAGCAGAATGGTCTGCCCGTTTTTGAGCTGGATAGACTGCTCAAGCTCTTTCGGATAGGGGCGTATCGCTAACCGCTTTTGTTGACTACCTGCGTAATCGCGCAATCGTAGGGATGCATCCAAAATAGTCAGCTCATTGCCAGACACCAATAAAGGATGAATATCGAGTTCATCAATTTCGGGACAATCAATGATCATCTGTGACAGGGTCACTAAAAAGCGACACAAACTGGCAATATCAATGGAGATCGGAAAACCACGTTGTTTGATTTTGCCGCTCTTTATCGCGCCAATGACCAGATAACGTGCCAATGCCATGTTTAATGGCGGGATCGCAACGGCGGCATCTTTGGTCACATCCCAATCCGAGCCTCCCTCACCCAGAAGAATAATGGTACCAAATACGGGATCGTTGCTGATGGTGACCCGCAACTCTTGCGCGCCAGCGCGGGAAGCCATGGATTGAACAAGTAAGCCTTGAATTCGAGCCTCTGGGAACGTGACCGCGACGCGATCAACAATTGCTTGGGCGGCATTTGCGACTTCAGCGCCGGTGCGTAGATTGAGCATCACGCCTTGTACATCGGATTTATGGCGAATATCTGGGGAGCGGAGTTTTACCGCCACAGGATAGCC
This sequence comes from Salinivibrio siamensis, assembly GCF_001996005.1. Classification (GTDB taxonomy): domain Bacteria; phylum Pseudomonadota; class Gammaproteobacteria; order Enterobacterales; family Vibrionaceae; genus Salinivibrio; species Salinivibrio siamensis. Next base: position 104,317 of record NZ_MUFB01000010.1, read on the forward strand.
GACTTGCTCGGCAATTTGTGCCGCCTCGACGGAATCGGTGGCGAGCCATGTCGATATCACTTGCATGCCATAGGCTTCGAGCAAGGGACGGACTTCATGGGTGGTTAAGGTCAAATGCTCGATATCTTCTGCTTGATCGATAAAGGCGCGAGCGGCGGGCAAGTCGTAGTCCATACTCCCGGTTGAGGTGGGCGTTTCCATTAATTGCTTTTGATTGCGCCTGTATTCTACAAGGTGCATGTAGGCGGTGACGGCGCTTTCGGGTGTGCGATAGGTCGGGAACCCGGCGTGGGTAAAAGCGAGACGCGCGACCGTGGCATCATCGCCTTCGCCTTGCCAGTTGGTCAGAATATTGAATCGACGCGCGCGCGGGTTTTCTTTGAGTGAATGGATTATGGCCTTAGCGGTCGCTAGTCCTGGTGCCGTGACAGAAGGAGAGTGCATGATGAGCACGGCATCGGCATCGTCACTGTTTAGTACGATATCAATCACCGCTTGATATCTTTGCATGTCGGCGTCACCAACAATGTCAATGGGGTTAGTTTGCGACCAACTTTTGGGAAGGACCTGGTGCAATGCGTCGAGCGTCTGCTCGCTGAGCGTGGCCAGTTTGCCACCGGCATCCATGAGCGTATCGACGGCCATCACCGCCGGCCCACCCCCATTGGTAATAATCGCAAGGCGTTCTCCGCGAAGTGGTACCGAGTGAGAAAGCGTTTCAACAGCGGCAAAAAGCTCGTGGGTATTGTTGACACGTAGCATCCCAGAGCGGCGAATAGCCGCATCATAAGCGGCATCTAAGCCAATGTTGGTATGACTGAGCTGCTCGAGTGCAACAGAGCCACCTCGTGTGCGGCCACTTTTAAGCACGAGAATTCGTCGATTACGGGCTGCGGCACGAGCAGCTGATATAAATCGGCGCGCGTCGCGTATAGAGTCGACATACAGCAAAATGGCGTCGGTTTTGCTGTCGCGACAAAGAAAATCGAGTAACTCTGGGAAGTCGATATCGCTCGCTTCACCGAGCGAGATAAAGGTGGAAAAGCCGATGCGTTTGTTCCGCGCCCAATCTAAGATGGTGGTACAAACGGCGGCTGATTGAGACACAAAGGCAATATTGCCTTTATTGGCGGGTACTGGCGCAAACGACGCATTGAGATTGAGCCAAGGTAAGATCATGCCAAGGCTATTGGGACCGAGCACCCGCATGGTATATTTCGCCGCAATCTGTTGCATAGCGTCATACTGACTTACCCCCTCAGCATTTAATTGCCCCCGCATTCCCGCTGCTAGCACAATCACGAGCTTTACTCCGCGCTCGCCAAGCTGCTCAATAAGAGGAGGCGTGATCTCGCCACGCGTACAGAGGATGGCCAAATCAGGCACCAAGGGGAGATCAGCCACTGTTTTGTAGGCCAAGATACCGGCGACCGCTTGGTATTTGGGTGTCACGGGCATGATAGGGCCTTGGAAACCGCCGGATTGCAAATTGCGTGTAACAACGTAGCCTGCACGACCACTGTGATCAGAGGCGCCCACCACCGCGATGGACTTTGGCTTGAGGAGTTGATCGATACCGGCCATGATGCCCTCCGTTGGTTTGACGAGTGCTTGCTTGTGGTGCGCAATGGCGCAAGCGTGTTCACAAGCCAGTTTATCGGTTCGCGCTTGAATTCAACGGTTTTTTTTAACGCAATGTGATCTCGGCATGGCAGAAAGTGAACCGTGAGATAGACTAAAAAACGACGTTTAACATGACTATCTGTGAGCTGTAGCCGGAAACCTCGTGCAAGAGGATAACTTTTGGTTGAATGGCTACTGGGTCGGGGGCACAATGAAGCAAACTTGGATAACTGACAGAATCACAATGAAAAAATTGGGCTTACTGGCCATCGCGATACTGCTAACTGGGTGCAGTAGCGGTGGCGTTACCACTGAAATCTACAGTCAGACAATTGAATCAACTGACAAGCGCGATACCGCGCAAACGGCAGACGCCGAGCCAATGATGAACACGGCCAAGCCTGAGCCGAAGCCGGCACCGAAAAAGCAAACGGTGAAATCAGCGACGCAAGGCGCTGGGTATACCATCCAAGTCGTTGCCCTTAGCCATGATAGAGGGTTCAGTGATTATGCCAAACGGCTTCCGAGCGACCAGCCATTGTGGAGCAACAAAAAAATGGTAGATGGTTTGCCTTGGTACACCTTGTTGTATGGTGAGTACCCAAGCCGTGATGCGGCCAAGCGTGCGATTAAAGCGCTGCCACAAACGATTCAGCAATATGGTCCTTTTGTACGCGATATTGGTAAAATAAAACGGTCTTCAACACCTGAGATGATCCGCGTAAATTAATTCGCAAATTGGTGTGGTTGAAAAGAGCTGGCGAATGCCAGCTTTTTTGTTGCGTGGCGTTTATCCCTGTATTGTGGAGACGCATTGGCAGCACAGATTGAACAAACCTGCAGCAAATGGGCTCTAATCAACCAATAAAACGTCTCTGATAGATGAAAGCGAAACGGCATTTGTCTACTATGGCGTTAATGTCCGAATAGCGCGTTTCGACGCGTGATGAGAGAAGAAAATGACCAAACTCAACCTGCTTTTGTTATGCGGCGGCGGCGGGGCAGAACATGATATTTCCCTCGTGTCTGCTCAGTATATTGAATCACAATTGGCTAAATTACCGCGCATTAAGGTGCACAAAGTTGAAATGACCCAAGACGGGTGGCGCCTTGATGATGGCATGCGCTGTCACCTCGATACAGATGGCAACCTGTGCAGTAAAGTAGAACACACGCAAATTCACTATGTCGTGCCTTGCCTTCATGGCTTCCCGGGCGAAACAGGCGATATTCAGTCATTACTGACGATCACTGGCCTTCCTTATTTAGGGTGTGACGCGGAAGGCAGCCAGATCTGTTTTAATAAAATAACGTCAAAGCTATGGTTTGATGCACTGGGCATCCCCAATACTCCCTATGTGTTTATCACCGACCAAGGCGAGCAGAGTCAAGCACGTGCCTCCGCGTTTTTAGCCGACCATCAGGCGGTGTTTGTGAAAGCGGCGAGCCAAGGCTCTAGTGTGGGTTGTTACCACGTAACGGATGCAGCGCAGCTACAAGCGCGGATTGCCGATGCATTCACCTTCTCGGACCAAGTATTGATCGAAAAAGCCATCAAGCCGCGTGAATTAGAAGTGGCGGCGTTTCAAGTCGGCGATGAAATAATCGTGACACGGCCTGGGGAAATCCGTTGCCCTGAAGGGAGCTTTTACACTTACGAAGAAAAGTATAGCGAGGGTAGCCACAGTAACACCTATATTGAGGCAGAAGATCTGACCGAAGAGCAGGTCGAGGCAATTCGTTCATACGCACATCAAGCATTCAAGCAACTACGTTTAAAAGATATGTCACGTATCGATTTCTTCTTAACGGAAGACAACGAAATCTTAGTTAACGAGATTAATACATTTCCCGGCATGACACCTATTTCTATGTTCCCCAAACTGGTGGAGCACCATGGCTTGGCATTCCATGAATATTTGGCATCTTGTATTAGCACGGCCACGGGTCGACGGGTTAATTGATTAATCGGTGAGCTTTTTGCGTCGGTAACGCGACTTGGCTTGCTCACTAGCTACCGTGTTACCGACATATTGCGCTGGCATGGCTGGGCTTTTCCAACGTCCCATATACTGAATTTGTTTAATGGACATTCCCTGTTTCGCCAGCGATCGGCTCGCTCCCACACGCGGTGACTGACCAGAGAAAGTGACCGACTCGTCTAAAAGTGTACTGGCTCTGCGGAACACGCGATAGATAGAGGAAGGGTCGAGAGGCGCTTCTCCTAGGTGACCATGTTTGTTGATTCGACGCAGTAGGGGACCTTGGCTGATCCCTGTTTTTTCGAGCCAGTCCATGAGCAGCGTTGCGACTGATTCAGACAGCGGCACGCGTTGCTCTTTCACCAAAATGAATGCTTGGCCTTCAGCGGTGACAAGGTCCTCCACCGACAGGGCGGCTAATTCACTTCGCTTTAATAATCCTTCATAACAAAGCGACCAAACCAAGCGGTCTCGAATATCCTTTAGGCGCTTAGAGCTTGCAAGCTGCTGATTTAAGCTAGCTAAGTGATAGGCTTGAAAAGGTGTGGCTTCGCGGCTTTCCGGTAATTTCTCTTGCAGAAGGCGCGCCATTGCGTACTTCACCTCTCGATGCTTGCTCGGGTCTTTAAATTGGTGAAGCTTGTGCACCAAACCGACGGTGATAACCATCCTACGAACGGCCGAAATCTTGCGCTGGTTCGCCGTTATTTCAGCAAAGCGGCGCAGTGTGGTGACGGCACAAGGAAGGGGCGTCACGTTTTGTTCTTGACAGAAAGCAACGAAAACGCGCCAGTCGTTGCGATAACTCAATAGCGAGTTTTTGCTGTAGGCGTTTTGTGTGATGGACGACCATTCTTCAATGCTTAATGCACCAGTGTTAAAGCGAGTTTGACTTGCTTCAATGTCACTTGGGTCTAATGGTAATAATTTCTTCATAATGCACTATAACTTTTTATTGCTAGCACTAATATATCAGACATCAGTGCAAATTGTTTGAAACATATCTCAATTTGCCTATTACTCGGTCTATCAGCGGCTTAGGCTTGATGAAATTGCTCGAACAACACGTGATAATAGTCTAAAAATGAAGAATGTTCGTAATCCATTGCATACATAGGTATCGGATTATTGTTCGCGAAAGGAGAGAGCCATGACTCGACGCCTTTTTCATCGCGGGTATGCGATTGAGAAAACCGAGGGCAGCGGAGACATTACAGAAGAATACCGCGCTAGGTTAGGTGGAAAGGTGATATCAGGCAGCCTACAAGCGGTGAAGAAATCAATTGAATGGTGGGCGGACACCAGTACTTTGGTTGATCCTGCGGATCTCGAGGAGGAAGATGTAGACGGCACCGGAACGCGCCAAGTCGAGGAATACAAGGGCTTTCGTATCATGAATGATAACCCTGATAAAGACAGCAAAGGCTGGTACATGATTGTGCGTGGTAATTTGATGAAAGGCTCGCTGCCTGCGCTCAAACAATTTATTGATAAAAATGCAGAGCAACTCCGTGCTTAATACGGATAGTCACCGAGTTGCTCATTCTATCACTGGCTGCTAAGTTGATTCAGCTTTGATATAGTGAGGTCAAACGCTTCAACGAGACAGAGTTATGTCTGACAATAATCATTTAGTTTACTCGACCGAAACGGGCAGAATTAAAGCCGAGCCAGAAAAGCCAAGCCGACCTAAAGGTGATGGCATCGTTCGTATTCAGCGACAAACAAAAGGGCGCAAAGGCAAAGGCGTCAGCCTGGTAACCGGGTTGGATCTCGATGATGGCGCGCTGAAACTGCTGGCCGCCGAGCTTAAAAAAGTGTGCGGGTGTGGTGGCGCAGTCAAAGAGGGCGTCATTGAAATCCAAGGGGACAAGCGTGATACCCTCAAGGCGCACCTAGAAAAGAAAGGCTATACGGTGAAACTGGCAGGTGGCTAGGTGTTAAAAACAACATCCTAATAGCAGTAAAAAAGGCAGCCCACGCTGCCTTTTTGTATTCCGCCTGATTTAAACTTGGCCTTCAGCATCAATCAAGGCATCAAAGCGCTCATTACCATGCAATGATTCAAAGTCCGCTTCTTCACGGGCGGCTTCGCGCAGCGACGCACTTTCTGCAACCGCCAGTTCTAAGTCAGACACTGCCTGATCTTCAGCCCCCAATCGCGCATAGGCGCACGCACGCTGGAAGAGGGCGTTGGCATTACGTTCATCCACTTCCAGTACGCGGTTACTGATGCTCAACGCCCAATGGTATTCACCCATTTCCATTGCCGCATCCGCTTTATGGGTGAGCGCCTCGAGGTCACCTGGGCGAATTTTCAGGATTTCATTGTAAATTTCCATTCGCTGCTCAGGCGTCTGCGAGTGTTGAGCGCGTAGCCATAAGTTATGGATCTCGTTGATACGCTCAATCTCTTTATTGTTTTCTGCAATAATGCGTGTTTTACGCTTCAAGTCCCGCTCCAAGGCTTGGAACTTGCGTTCATATTGCTCTGCAATCTCTGACAGTTGTTGATCGGCCAACTCTTTGGTATTGGTTTTTATATCGCGCAAAGACTGCCAACCAACCAATGCAATCAATGAGGCCGCACCGGCTATCAAATAAAAGAAGTAGGTCACCGTCACGTTGGCATAGTTCAATGACTTATCCGCTACGTCCAGCTCACGATCGGTAATTTCCGTCACCATTCGCTTTTCTAGCGCCTGGAAATCTGTTCTTAAGTTTCGGATTTCATCCAAAACGTATCTTTCCATCAACGGCTTATCGTAGATACTTTGCTCAGCATACGACGTCGGCTCTTTCGCCGCTTTGGTATGCTTGACATCGTTTTCATCTTCAGCAATAACACTGAAGCTTGCCAACGCCACGAGCAAACAAGCCCAAATGTGCGCTTTCATGGTTATCCTTATGTAACGAATCAGTTTAGAACTAGCGAGACTTTAGCAAACCTTCTGCAGACTAAAAAGGTTAACAGGTGGAATTCGCCGATAAGATGACTTTTCACAATCCGTCGCCCTACACGTGCCATGATTGATACGCTAAGCACAGCGCATACTCGCCTTGACAATAACCATACTGACAATCATATTGGATGTATATAAGTCAAATATTGCTGACATGGTGAGCGAAATGAACCAATCCATTTTAGATGCAGTCATGAACGCAGAGGGTATCGTCGAACCAAGCAAAATGGCCGCGTTCTTCCATACCAATTTGAAAGAAATCGCGTCTTTGTCTGGATTACCTTATTCCACGTTAAGCCGCACAGAGCGATACTCAACGATCAAGGCACAGCAACAACTGCGTAACTGCACAGAAGTGATCAACCGAATCCTTCCGTGGACGGGAAATGAATTTCATGCCTACGCATGGTATCGGAGCGAAGGGCTACCAGAGTTTGGCGGATTAACCGCRGAGCAACTGGTTAAACACGATCGAATGGACGCGCTGAGAGCCTACCTTAACCATACGAGCGAAGGCGGTTATGCGTAAAGAAAAGCTACAGGAATACCTATTTCGCTTTGAAGGTGCGGTATTTCGTGGCCATAACCCTCGCTGGTCATACGCGCCTAACAGTGGGGAAGGAGCAAGACGCAATGGTGGGCGCTTTAACCCCAAAGGCGTTGCCGCTCTGTACACCTCATTGTCTCAATCGGGTGCATGGGTAGAGGCTCAGCAGGGGTTTCGTTTTAAAGCTCAGCCTTTGACAATATGTCAGTATGATGTCGACTGTGACAATGTACTCGACCTGACCGATGAGACAGTGCTGCTAAACTGTGGCATCAAGCCCTCGACGCTAAGCTGTGCTTGGTTAGATCAAGTGACCCAGAGCCAAACTCCCGATAGTTGGCACTTATCGAAACAGCTTATCAGTGCAAAGGTCAACGCCATTATTGTGCCCAGTTTTGCGCGTGGCGCCACCCGAAGGATGAAAAACATGGTATTTTGGCGATGGAGTGATACGCCACCCAACATGGTTAAAGTGATCGATGACTTTGACGAGCTGACGCTTCAATGCGGTAAAAGTATAAGATAACGCAGATCTTTTTGGCTCATCACCGCGCGCTTGGAGCAGCTTAGGTCAAGCGGAGCATTTGAGCTGAGTTGATTAAAGAAAGTGGTGATTAGCTATTTTATGGTAAATATCGTTTATGGTGAATGATGGGCAAGCATGAATACACGTCGCTAAGTAGGGCGACAGTTGTCGTAATGGCGCATCAGCAGCGCTCTCTATATGATAAACAACAAACCTCGTTTTACTTCTGCACTCCCAAACTATATTTAACATAACATACATAATGCGTACTGAGGGTTTGTTTGTTAACATGCAATCGTGTCGATTACGCCATTGAGTAAATCTTCTCGACCTGACTGATTTCTTTTCCGTTCCAAATCATTTCTGCATGGAAGCATTGTATGACGTCGCTAACGACTTGTGGCGTAGACATCGCCCAACAGCTCCCTTTTTCATTTCGTACTGAGTTGTAGCGGATCCCTGTTAACGTATCATCTTGCCGAACCTGACGACCAAGCGCCTGTGCCGCGGAGTAATCAATAAGGTCGTAGATTGGATCGGTCATTGGCTTATCGCGCACATCAATCACTTTATCGTCATCAAATGTGAAACGAAGCGCCCTAAACACCAAGCGATCATAATGAAGCCCATTAACATCAGTCCAATAATTGCGCTGGTGATACATGACTTCCTTTAAAGCGGTTTGTTCGGTGTCGCCGATATACAGCATTCCAAAGCTGCCATCAGCGAAACGTGAACCATCACGATTAATGTGAGTAAAGGCAGCGACAGCATAGCTACGCCCACGCTCACAGTGGTACGGGATTTCTTCCGGCTTAATCAGGGATACATCGCCCACTTCATCGCGAATACGTGGATTCGTCAATGCTTGCAGTTGATACATCACCTCAAAGTCCTCAGGGTTGAGGACATCATCAAACAAGTCAATCGTCGGGTACTTAGACGGAATAAGCCTATATCCTACCGCTTCATTTTCTAGAGCATTCAGCATTTTATCCCCACTGACCGGAACGTAACGCGTCGACACGACAGAACACTTCGTAGAGGTCAGCAAACTTGCCGCTACTAATAATAGATAAAGGAGTCCGCCCTTCAAAGTAAGCGTTTTTGTTCTCCATAGACATGAACCCCTGAACGTTCTCTTGGTTATCGAAGATGATTCGAAGACTACCGTGGATGTTTGCGATGTAGCTTAAACGCTCAAGCTGATCATCATCCATAGATATCGTGTCTGGGTTAGCCTTGTACTTTTGGAACGTAGACCTTGGTATGCGAAGAATTCGTTGCATGTCTGCTCCGGYACATCCCCATCCTTCCATTATGTTTACAGCAGCCTTGAAGCCGACCTGAGCCATTCTCTTCTTGTCTGCCGCTTTTAGTGCTTGTGCTGCTGCCATATCATTCACCATTTCATGTTTGCATACTCTCATTGTGGACTCAATGTTTAATTTTGTCCACAATGAGACCGATAACCTTACACGGCTCGAGACATTTTTTCGTCTTGGATTGACCAAACCTCGCAAGCGTATCAACAACCTAAAGCATTCTTCTGATGTCGCCCTTTTGTATGCCTTGGCGCATTCAACAGCGACGCGTTATCACACCTCATCTCGCTTGGATTGATTGGCATGTCGATGTCCGATAAAGTGCTGATAATACGTCGTCAATGCGAGTGAGCTTTATGATAAAAACAGCTTTGGTGGGTTTTGGCTTTTCTGCCAATACATTTCATGTTCCTTTTCTGAGCGCAATCTCTGAGTTTGCTATCTCAGCTGTCGTGTCCAGTAAACCCGATCAGGTTGCACAACGGTTACCTAAAGCGGCCTGCTTTGATGATCTCAGCACCTTATTAGCACAACAAACCCCGGATTTGGTGGTGATCACCACACCCAACCATCTCCACTACCAACATGTTAAACAAGCATTAGAAGCCGGTTGTCATGTCTTAGTGGAAAAGCCTTTTGTCACCAATAGTCGTGATGGCCTTGAGCTGGCCGCGCTGGCTAAACAGAAAGGCTTAGTATTGTGCCCCTACCATAACCGCCGCTGGGATGGTGATTTTCTCACTCTGAAAGGCTTACATCTTGCAGGCGAGCTCGGTGACATCAAAGTCATGCACTCTAGCTTTAATCGCTACCGCCCAGAGGTGCGTCAACGGTGGCGAGAGCTACCAGGTGAAGGCGCTGGTATCTTGTATGATTTGGGCTCACATTTAATTGACCAAGCACTGCACTTATTAGGGGATCCGAATGCGGTTTCGGCCAGCTGCCGCGCACTCCGGCCAGGCAGTGAGACGACAGACTACTTTCAAGTCACCCTGCATTACCCAGACAAAGAGGTGGTTCTCTCCTCAAGTCCCTATCGATCTGGGACCACAGAGCGTTTTGTTGTTCATGGTGAAAAAGCGACCTTTAGTACGTTTGGTTTAGATATCCAAGAGGATCAACTACGCGCCGGTTTAATGGTCACCGTCTCCGGCTTCGGAGAACAAGCGTATCAGGGAATGCTTGAGATTGGTGACAGCGTCACACCTGATCCCTTGACCTTAGAAGATGGCCAATACCATCGACTATTCGACGGGTTAGCTCAGGCAATTACAAATGACCAACCCTCGCCTGTTTGCCCTATCTCCGCCAGCAAAGTTATCTATGCCATTGAGCTGGCACAAACAGCCTCTGATACGGGCAGTCGCCAACCCTGGCAGTTCCAAGCCTGATCCTCACCAATTGATGAATAAAGCTTAGCTACATTGACAGATGTGACTGAGCTTTTTTCGAACAACCACTAAAGTTATAGTGCATTATAATGCCAAAATGTAGCCCAGAACATGGCAGGGCTACAAAATTCGGCGCGTATTACGCGAGAGTAAACTGATACACCATCATCAATAGGAGCAACCAAAACACTGAAACACGCCACTTGATAAGTGCCATTAAACCTAGCGCTATCGGCAATAAATCAAGGGGTTGCGTATAGGCAGACACCCATACAGGTTGGTAAAGCGCGGCAGCGAGTAACCCCACGACACTGGCATTAATGAGGCTGATCGCACCGGCTAAACGAGGCTGCGTTTTCACCGCCTCCCAGATAGGTAAAACACCAAACATCAGCAACGCGCCAGGCAAGAAAATCGCGATAGTGGCAATAATACTGCCCCAAAGCGGTGACAAGCCATCAATACTGGCACCAAGGTAGCTCGCCATCGTGAACATAGGGCCAGGCACAAGCTGTGCCGCCGCATACCCTTCAATCAACGCAGAATCTGTGACAACGTCACCAACTATGGGCTCAAGTAAAGGTAGCACGACATGGCCACCACCAAACACAAAGCTCCCTGCCTGATAGAAAAGATTAAACACTTGTACCCAAAGTGTCTGGTTAAACAACCAAGGCACCGTTAGCAATAATAAAAACAGGCCAATAATAATGGCACTACGACGCCACGCAATAGACACGACAGTGTGGCTCTGCGGCGGTTTTGCAAACCCTATTGCGCCAATCATGCCGGCGACCAAAATGGGCAGAATTTGGTACAACACGCCTGAAGGCGTCAGTAACAACCACAATGCCGTTATAACTGCGACAGCGGCAGTCACCCACGAGCTGACAAACTTTTTACCCATCGACACCGTCGCATCAATGACGACCACCACCGCCAATAACTTCGCCGCACTGATGATCGTTGCCACCCAGTCTGCTGCCTGCGCGCCACTGTTTAGTACCGCCACTGCTGTCAATAAGGCAAAGGAAGGTAAGGTAAACGCCACAAATGCGCCGAACGCCCCCAGGTACCCTGCACGCTGATAGCCAATATACATGCCTAACTGGCTACTTCCCGGACCGGGTAAAAACTGACTGATTGCCAGACCCGAAGCAAATGTTTCTTCGCTTAACCATCGCTTATTTTTGACAAAAACCCGCTCAAAATAACCCACATGGGCGGCGGGCCCACCAAAGGACATACAGCCCAACAAAAAAAACTGTTTGATCAACTCAATCATTGCTCACCTCCTGCTAAGAGTGTATGCGAATAGAACAATGAACAAAAACAAGACATTTTGATTTAATGAATCGATTAAATTAATAGATAAACAAGGCATAGCACCGCATAATCGTGATGTGTAAGTTTACAACACAAACAAGAGTGAGTACTTACAACTCTAAAAGTTAAGTGTCTACTCAGAGAAACAATCATTACTTTTGCATATAAAACAATATTTTGTATGTTGTGATGATTATCGTGATAATGAAGGTAAGGTGATCATCTGTCGCTTACAAAGGCAAAAAGTCGTGCTCTCATAGAAGTGTCGATGTCACAACATATTCGCATTTAATAAAATAGATTCGAGGCAGCATAGATGACCACCCTAGACGAACATAATGCGTGACATTGTCACACACATTCCTGACAGCCGACGTTATGTGGTAGTCTCACCCTATTGATGAAACGGATGTGCGTAGAATGCTCGATTACCTTCAACAAATCGTTGTGCTAGCGGCTGTTGCGCAAGAGCAGCACTTTACTCGCGCAGCAGAAAAACTAGGAATTTCTAAGTCCCAGGTCAGTAAACAGGTTCGCTATTTAGAGGATCGGCTCGGTGTGCAGTTGGTGCAGCGCAACACGCGTTCCGTATCGCTTACCGAAGTAGGCAACAGATATGCAGAATACGGTAGCCAACTGATCGCCACGTTGGATGAAGCTGAGGCAATGGTGGCAGGCTATCGGAATGAAGTGACAGGAAAACTAAAAATTGGGGTCGCACAGTCGTTTGGCAATACATTAATGACGCGCCACTTCGCTAAATTCCGCCAAGCTTATCCCGCGCTTAATCTTAACATTAACCTTTTTGACCACCGCCCTAACCTCGTCGAGGAAGGCTATGATTGCTGGGTCGCGATCCATGAACATCCTCCTGAAGGCATGGTGGCGCGAAAGCTGGCTGATTGCCAATTTAAACTGGTCGCGGCACCCAGCTACCTAGAAGCGAGAGGCACACCACAACAACTGGGTGATTTGCGTCAGCACGATTGCATTACCTATCAAAGCCGTGAACGCCGCTATGATAAATGGCCGTTTGTAAAAGCGGGCATAGAGCAAGTGGTGCATGTTAGCGGACAGTACACAATAAATAACGCGCCCGCTGTGCTAGAGGCGGTAAAGGCGGGACTTGGCATTGCCTATTTAGCGACTTACCTTATCAACGAGGAAATAGAAAAAGGCGAGCTTATTGAGCTCATTCCTGAATGGAAGCCTTGTCTTGAGTTACCCATTTACATTGTTTACCCAAGACGCAAGCATCTCGCGCCCAAAGTGAGAGAGTTTGTCGACTTTATGCTGCAAGAAATTGGCGATCCCCCGACTTGGGATCGCCCTTAATCGTGACGCCGTCACTTATCACTACTCAGCAGTGAGACCGCTGGTTGGCGTATTGGAGGTTGGCACCGTCTTTGATTGGTTGAGTACCGGGTTTGCGTACATTTGGCGCAAGTAATCACGCGCCGCGTCGGGAGCCTGAGCAAGCTTTTGCTCATATAAGCGCTGCTCTGCTGGCGTGACACTGTCATGTTCTACCCCAGCGGCAATATAATTTGCGGGGTATAAACGGTATAACTGGTGGATTTGCGCATCAATTTTCGCGGCCATTGACTCGGGCGAGTCTTGTGACAACGTCACAGGCTCACCAAACGCCACGTGCACATGCCGTTTATCTCCGACAATCCCTTTCACAATGGTTTGAATGTCTTCAAACTCGCTTTTTTCGTAGGCGCCAAGGCGGTTGACCGCATCTAATTCAGTCGCTTTGTCCACATCACACGGATCATTTTGATAAGAGATAGCCACAGGCACCACATTCAGTGCCTCCATATAGGCATCAAACGCTTGCTTACGTTTTCGTCCTTCCATGAAGAACATTTTTAAGATCGCCGGATCCGTGACATCTTGACCGGTCTTTGCCCGCCCCTCACGCTGAGCAATCCAGATAGATTGCCCCTCATCCAGCGATAAGCGTAAATAGGAAGAAAGCTGTGATAGCGACTTCATCATTTCACGTGGTGCTTTGGCAGAGCGTTTGACGATAAAGCTTTTATTGAGCTTCATCAGCTCGGTCGCACACGGCTTACGCAATAAGTTATCACCAATGGCAATCCTCACGGTATCAAGCCCTTGCTGGTGCAAGCACCAGTTTACTAACGCGGGATCCATGGCAATATCTCGGTGATTCGAGACAAAGAGGTACGCTTTATTCGGATCCAACTTTTCTATGCCTGAAACCGTGACTTTGTCGCACGTTGTTTTAATCATCTTGCGCATGTAACTGGCAACATGCAGTTGAACATCCTGCACTGTTTTGATGTTGTTCCACTTTTTGGTTAGATACAATTTCAGCGCTGGCTTTAAAAGCCAACCAAGTGGGCCAGACGCATGTGGATAGCGATAAGACAAGATCGCATTAATGAACTCATCATCTTGGATGAGGCGCTGAATCGCACTGGGAACTTCGTCGTCGTGATAAGGACGAATCTCTTGATAGGGATCGTTAACTGTCTGCACTTTCTTCCATTATATCGAGTAAAAACCGCGCCATTCTACGCAGTCAACAAAGGATTCAAAGTGAACCCACCGAAATTTTACACAGGTTGGAGGTCAGACCTTCAAGCGGGTTAAGAGTTCCACTTGCCGTCCTTGACTTGACCTCGCCAACAAAAGTGCTCACCATTGCCGCCTTATTACATCGAGACACGGTTATGAAGAACACGAGCGAATACACTCTTTATCACACACCCTCATTGATATTCACCCCTCGAAAACGTCGCTACACAGCGAACCTGCTTTATGTTGAGGACGGTTTGGTGCTTGTTCGCTTAGGAAAAACAGATATCCCTGTCTATACCGGTCAGGGGTTCTGGCTACCTTTTGAGTGCCTTCACGCACTGACCATCACGCCCGATACCCGTTTACACCAATTGGCCGTATCACCACGCACACAACACCCTCTCCCTGAGCGCGTGGGGCATGTTGTTTTGCCTCCATTACTGACCGCTGGCTTGATAGAACTTGGCACGCCGACAGCACCCGTATTAACGGCACAGCAATCGCATCACATTCAAGCCGTGCTGCTTGACCAAATCATGCATCTGGCTCCGACGCAACAACTCGATGCGCCCACACAAGCGCTGGCAGATTGTGCGGCGTGCGCCCAAACAGGTCAGCCACCGGTGAACGCAGCGCAACACTACCAATTACAAGCACTCACCCAGCTAACCATTGAACAACTGCAAGAGTATTTTACTGTTCGACAACTCAGAGCGGCGATAAAGTCCGGTAAAACACCGCAGCGCGCGGCTGAGTCGGCCGGACTCTCCACAGCCGACGCTGACACCCTGTATACCCGCTATGCCTGTGTGTTTGAACGCTAAACGCGCGTGTTCTTGAAAACGCACCGATAGGCCGTTAGCGACAAAAGACCGTCTCGCTCAGCTGTGCTGCGATACTGGGTGTAGTGAGATCATCAATCGGTAAGCCTTGCGCCAGTCTTTCGCGAATATGTGTACTACGCACCACCACCGTCTCAGGCATCCCTAAGACTGACCAGCGAGAGAGTATTTGCGCACTATGCGCAAATTGGCCAAATTTGAGCAAATTATCAGGGCCAACGACGAACGTGAGTGCTGCATCAGGGTAATCGCGCTGTAACGCGGAAAGCAGCATGTATGTCGTGACAGCGTCACCTTTTTGCCCTAACGACGCCTCTCGCTGACACACGTGTAGATTCGGTAAGCGCAAATCATTAATCAATGCCTGTACCCACCCGCATCGTGTCTCGTAAGGTGCCATCATTTTGCCCCATGCGTGTTTATAACTTGGCACTAGCAGCACCTTGTCAAAATGACACAATTGCGCCAAAACAGACGCGTGACCTTGAGTGGGTGGATTAAATGCACTGCCAAATACGGCTATTTGCTCTGTCATTATACGCTCTTCGCCAAGTCATTCTCGCGTTTAGGGATTACGGGAGATGATGCCATGAATCTAACCAAAAGCCTAACCTGTCGCCATCAACGTGAGGAGATTCACTCGCGCTATACCCAAGCCAACAGAGATCATGCACAATAACCCCATAGCGTCTTCATTTACATCGTATGCCAGAGTGATTGAGAGGAACATAAGATGGAACACCAGATCCGCGAAGCCATGTGCGTTCAACCGAATATCGAGCCTGAAACAGAGATCCGTCGTCGCATCGCCTTTATCAAAACCATGTTGCAACGTTCAGGGACACGTAGCCTCGTGTTAGGTATCAGTGGTGGTGTCGATTCGTCGACATGTGGACGACTGGCACAGTTAGCCGTTGAAGAGCTTAACCAAGAAGCAAGCAACGACCACTATCAATTCATTGCGGTTAGGTTGCCCTATGGCGAACAAAAAGACGAAGACGAAGCGCAACTCGCACTGTCTTTTATTAAGCCGAGTAAAACCGTCACAGTAAACGTTAAGCCGGGTGTCGATGGTAACCACCAATCGGTTTTAGACGCGGTATCTGCCGTTGGCCTACTGCCCGATAGTGATAGCCGTATTGATTTTGCTAAAGGCAATGTCAAAGCACGCGCAAGAATGGTGGCACAGTATGAAATAGCAGGATTAACCCAAGGGCTGGTCATTGGTACCGATCATTCAGCTGAGAACATCACGGGTTTTTATACCAAGTTCGGCGATGGTGCGTGTGATCTTGCGCCGCTCTTTGGTTTAAGCAAGCGCCAGGTTCGTCAACTCGCGGCCACATTGGGGGCGCCAGACATCTTGGTGCATAAAACGCCCACCGCTGATTTAGAGGACTTATCACCGCAAAAAGCGGATGAAGATGCGCTACAGCTGACCTATGAGCAAATAGATGATTTTCTTGAGGGCAAGCCTGTCGATAACGCGGTTAAGGAGAAAATCATACAGGTTTACCAAGCCACACAGCACAAACGTCAACCGATTCCGACAATTTATGATCTCGATAACTGATTGATGAACTAAAGCATTAAGGAGAAAAGCGTGTCTGGCTTAGTCTGAGTCAAGAGATGGATGCGTGCAGTTGATGATCTGGGTGCCGGTCTGCTTGTTGGCCGGCATCAATCAAGCCATCAAGCTCACGCCAGAGGTGATCACATAACCCTGGCCGATACACCGCGACCCGGAAGCCTCCATGCTCGCGTTGATATTGTAAAAAACGCGGCGGACTGTGCTCACTACTGGCAATCACATTGGCTAAACGGTCACAGGTTTTTACCACTAATGCTAGCCACGCAGCTTCATCGCTCGGATCGAGCGCGATCAAACGCTGGTTCAATGCGCGCTTTCTCTCTTCCCGGCTTGGCCGTCGGGGATCCGTCACGAGCATGACAGCTCTGGCAACCGTTGGGCCGAAAAGTGCTGAGATCTCGTCAACACGTGTGGCGGTATCTTCCAAAATGTCATGCAATTGCGCCACAATGCGTGCTTGCTCACCAAAGGGCGCGGCAATGCGCTCAACATGATCAAGGTGACAACGATAAGGCTGGGCACCATAACGTTGCAGTGCGTGCCGCACCCTCGCCCACTCGCGCGCCTTTTCAAGCCGATTGCTCATCCGACACTCCTTTTACTGATCTCCTTTAAATAAATCAGGGATTGGCGGAATTGTAAATAAAAAGGCGATTTGTTTGCAGCTTGTCTCACTCTTCAGACGAAGATGCCTGCGCCGCTTGCGCTCTGATTTCATTAGCAACGTGCATAATGGCCTCGCCACTGCTCATCCCTTCTGCCATCAGTGCATGAATGCGCTCTGCCGCTTCTTGCTGTTGTTCATGGTTTAACGTGACGCCATCAAACATAGGGAACTCTCTTGGTGGTAAATCGTGATCAAAAAAGGCAGGCCATTTTAGGGCCTGCCTCATCATTTGTCATCATCAATAAAGGGCTAGAATGTGAATGCCAGCTGAGCCGATCCGCCATAACTGTCGCTATCAATAATACTGGCAGCAATATCGAAGTTGGCCACACCAAAGGGAGACAACCCTAAACCGAGCGTAAACGCATTGTCGACGTTATCTTCAAGATCCGCGCGATAACCGGTACGTAACTGCGCATGACCAAAGGCATCAAACTCTGCCCCAACCCGGAAAAACTGGGTGTCATCGTCCACATCCAGGGTACCTTTAAAGCCCTTTTTCTTGTTCAAATCCAAATCCGCCGCGAGGGTGACAAAGTCAGATACAAAGGCTGAACCCAGCGTGACTTGCGGCTCAAGTTCATAGGTGAAACTGTGACCGGTTCTCGCGCTGGTCACAGTATCGACATCTTGGCTAACAAGGTTTTTGCCTGCAAGCCCCACCCGATAAGGGCCGGACTGCCAGACGGCGCCAAGGTCCAGGTTAAACGTGTTTTCTTCTTCACGGTAGCGGCTATCATCCCAATCATCCGTATCGTAATCGTCAACCGCGACACCGTAATTATAGGTGGTAATTCTCTGTAGTTTCGGCGTCACGCCCACCGCCACTCGCTGACCCGCGAGCTCGAGGTTAGTGGCCAACGCGACCCCTAACTCACCAATACCCGCGGCAATAATGGTCGCAGTTGAATTGGGGTTGGAAGTGACACCAAAATCACTGGTGTCGATATCAGGTAACACCGCGCCTTCAATCAACCCTGAGGTATAAAGGGTGGCCGAGACAGAGCCAGTAGGAATGCCGACTGCGGCACCGACGCCTGCATCGAGATACGCTTTATCGCCTTGCACCGCTCTCAATGATTGTTCAATTTGATTGGCATCATTGGTATCAAACGCATCCGCTACATCATCAAGCCCATCAACCAGCTCATCAGGGTCACGCACCTCAGCGCCAAGATAAGGCACGAGAACACCAAACGCGCTGTCAGGGTCAAGCGCCGCCAAAGCAGGATTATGAAAGCCAGCAGAGAGGTAGTCGCCCGATGCGACACCCACCCCGCCCATCGCATTGCCGCGCGCATCGGTGGGATTGGTTGCAGCCATCGCACTGGCAGAGCACGTGGCTAACGCTAGAACAAGTGCTTTCGTTTTAAAAGTCATTGAGCGGCCTCTATATTGTTTGTCTCGCTACTAAAAGCAAGAATAGAGGCAAAACCCAATGGGTGGAGAGCGTTCACTAAAACCTGTGAGCTTTATCAAACTACGACACATCTAAACGTCGCTTTACTGATTATCAGCCTCAGGCGCAATCGCCTCAAGTGAGCCGGGGTCCAAGTCCGGCAGATCAATCGCACGCCCGATGCGCTGTACTTCTTCTATCGATAACGCGCCTTGCCAGCGACGCTCAATCAAGGCAACACTGAACCAATACTGTCCATTGGGTACATCCAGCATGGGCAACTGAGTCGGGAGTCGTTTGTGCTTCTCTGCCGACCAAATCGGTGCGCCATCAGTTTGGTTTTGCGGATAAAGATTAAGCGTCAAAAAAGGACGCTGGCAGGTTGAGTTAAAATCATCAAAAGGCGCAATGTGCCAACTGCGGGTGTCTTTCCAGCTCAGCGTTTGACGCGGCTGAGGTTGTGTCAGCAATAACCAACTAGACCATGTCTCTCCCGCCACTGACTCAGCGGTTAACTGGTAAAGCCCTTCAGAAACCGGCTCTGATAGCCCATCTTTCACAAGGCGCCAGCGATGTTGTTGCTCTGTCGATAAATCGTCACTGATGACGGTTTCGTCCGGCCATTTTTTCAGTGTAAACGCCTCAACGCCAGGCTGCGACTCTCCCGCCACTTGGACGCGGTAGTAAACGCGACTGGTAGTCTGCACCGTTTCTCGACGAATGGAGACATTATTCAGCCAATCCGGCAACGTCTGACGACTCAAACTACGGCCACAATCTTCAGTAATGGCCAGTGCCAATAACTGAGCCAGATGATCCTGACGCGACGCTGAAAGACTGGGCTGTTGCCACGCCTCAATCATCGATTCGACACTGGCCGCGGTTTTCCCCTCTAACAGGCGCTGATGGGCACTGGTTAATGCATCATTGCCATCAAACCATGCTGCATGCACACCACTTGCAGTCAAAATCGTCAGTAATGTTCCAGAAACAACCCACTTTTTCATCATGCTTTCATACGGTAGCCAACGCCACGCAAGGTTTCGATATTGACCGAAGGTAGCTTTTGCCGCAGCTGTAATATGTGCGTATCGACGGTGCGAGTTGTAGGGTAATGGTTGTAGCCCCACACTTGATCCAATAGTTCATCACGCGTAAATACCCGTCCCGCATTCTTGGCCAAAAAGTGTAAAAGGTCGAACTCAGTTCGTGTCAAAGTCATCTCTTCTTCGCCACAAAATACCGCTCGGCTCGCGGTATCAATACGCACATCATTGATAATGAGGTCATCGCTCGAGACTTCCACCTCACCCACGGGATGGCGAAGGTGCACACGCACGCGCGCAAGCAACTCGGCCTCCGCAAAGGGTTTGGTGATATAGTCTGTGGCGCCGGAGTCCAGGCCGCCTACACGATCGCGCACCGAGACCATGGCCGTCAGTAAAATCACAGGAATGGTTTTAAGCTTATTCCAATCCGCTAGCCACTCAATGGAGTCGCCTTCTGGCAATTGGCGATCGAGGATCACGAGATCGGCATCTCTCCATAATTCGGCCACTTTTGTCGCATTTTCTGCATATAAGCAGCGGTAGCCTGCTTGTTCCAAGCTTGCCAGTAAACCATCAGCCAGGTTGGCATCATCTTCAACCAGAAGTAACGTCGCTTGCGTCACAATGAATCTCCAAAGTAAATGTGGTGGGTGGGCCAGATAAAATTAACTTCCCTCCCATTCGCTCAATCATGGATTCTACAATCGTCAGCCCCAGTCCAAGTCCACTTTGGCTGACAAAAGGTTTACGTATGTGTTTCCAGTCCTTGGCCGTGAGTTCCCCTTGATCGCGTATCGCGATCGTAAAACGATCCTCAGACACGTGAGCATGAACATCGACGGGTGCAACGCCATATTTGACCGCATTAGCAATCAAATTGTTCAACGATGTTGCTAACCAATAAACATTCGCTCGCACGGCACCATCTTGGCTTACGTGTAACGTAACTTGGTGCTCGTCGCAAATATAACCCAACCACTCTTCAACAGAAGGGATCGTCTCTTTACTGAGAGGTTTCTGGTTGGATTGTAAATAATCTTTACTTGCCTCTGCCAATTGTTTTAGGCGTCGCGAATCCTCGCAAAGCCGGCGGAACTCCTCATAAAAATCATCGGGTAAACTATCAAATTTGCGCCGAAAGCCCTCCACTGTCATGGAGAGGCTCGCAATCGGCGTGCGCAGTTCATGGGTGAGAATTTGCAACACCAGCATACGCTCTTGCATCAACCGGCGCTGCACCGTCCAACGGTTAAACGCCCAACCRCCCAGTGCMACRAGGTTGATAAYRATTAATGYTCCRACCAAGTAGGGCCAATAACTGGGCGCTTTTTCYTCRTTCCAACAAATGTTGCCCACYCGCGCCAAACAGAARTCTTGCTCYCCWCGAGGGGTGATCCTTAAATCAAACTCGGCCAGTAATGGCTGCCATTGCGAGGCTTGGTATAAATGGTAATAACTGCCAACGCGCACCCACATCTCATTCTGACTGATTAACGATTTAGCGCCGCTGTTTAAGGCATCAACGGCATTAGACTCCATCCGCTGCAATCGTCCCAACAAGCTGTCTGGTTCTGCTTGAGGCCGCTCTTGAATATGAAAAAAACGCATTAGTTCGCTGCGCCGCTCAGGAAATTGCTCTGCATATTTTGCCGCGTAACTTCCCCCACCGGGATGAATAAAGCCAGACCGAGAGAACCATGCCACCGGAAGCTGAGTGTTATTACACATCGCTCGCGTGAACACCAACGGCTCTGTCACCTTTGGATTGACCGGCCACGGGCCTTGGCATTTTTGTGCAGCTTGATAAAGGCGGCGAATATCTTTTAAAGGATAATTAGCGCTCTGCGGCAACAAGCTATCGGGGCTAAGCAGCACACGAGGGAACGCACGGTTAATACCAATCAGGTTATAGCGTGCAACGGGATCGGCAAGCAATAACTGCGCACGAAAGGCAGTCATCTGTTCCGAGAACGTGCTCGCGGCCAAGGTTGGCCAGCCAGTCAATGTGAGAATGAGTAGCAGCAGAATTCGCATGATCGCAAGCTTACCATCAATTTTTATCAAAATGTCAGTGCCGTGTAAGTTCCAAGGCAGCGCCCGGCACTCTCCGTCACGCCAAAAGACGTGGCGAAAAAAAAGAGCCAGTCGAAACTGGCTCAGACTGCTGACAAAGGTCTAGCTTTCGAGCTAGACCTTTGATCTAATAGGAGTGTCGCAATAGGGATGCTCCGGTATGCTTCAAGAACCTTCTCCACACCAATATGAACTTGAAATGGTGACGATGGAACAACTTGTTCCCAAAGACCATCTTGTTCGTAAAATCGAC
>NZ_MUFB01000011.1 GCF_001996005.1 Salinivibrio siamensis
ACTAGGTATTATGGATATATCAACATCTGAATATCAAAAAAACAAAGATATTTTTTCACTTACTAGGTATTATGGATATATCAACATCTGAATATCAAAAAAACAAAGATATTTTTTCACTTTGTCGTCAATAGGTAGAATATGAAACCAGGCTATAAAGGCATTAAAAGAATTTTTAAAGCAACCGAGTTTTCAATCAAAGGTTTGAAAGCGGCGTGGAAGAACGAAGCAGCATTCCGTCAAGAAATCTTGCTTGCCTTAATCTTAGTCCCATTGGCATTACTCATGCCCATTGCATTACTAACTAAACTCATATTAATTGGGAGCCTATTGCTTGTACTAATTGTCGAGCTCATTAACTCTGCCATTGAGGCTGTTGTTGATCGTATAGGTAATGAGCACCATGAGCTAAGCGGTCAGGCAAAAGATATTGGATCTTCGGCCGTACTGTTGACATTAATTCTTGCACTATTGACGTGGTTGAGTGTCATAGTAGATTTTATAATTCAGGGGTGAGAGATGCGAATCATAAATTTAATGAAACCAATTTTTATTTTCTTCCTATTAGGATTAGGACTTCTTAGTGCTTTTCGGATTGGACTATTAATTTGGCAGCAAAGCAACATAAGTCATTGGTCTGATTATGTTTATATTTTATCGCAGGGTGTTCGCATAGATATTGCCACTCTATGCTGGCTATATACCCTACCGGCCTTTTTATTGGCACTGCTGCCAACCTCTGGAAAATTTGGTCGTGGGTTTGTTTTTGTCTTGCGGAGTTGGCTGGTCTGTGGGTTAGTCGTATTAGCTTATATGGAGCTTGCTACGCCTTCGTTTATTTTGGAGTATAACCTAAGACCAAATCGGCTATTTATAGAGTATTTAGTTTACCCTAAAGAAGTTTTTTCCATGCTTTGGAAAGGCTATAAGTTACCGTTATTCTTAGGACTTGCAGGAGCGACATTGGTGGGTTTTTATAGCTGGCGATTAAGCGGTAAGCTTACTCAAACGGGAAACCAGCCACGCTGGTGGACACGGCCTATTCTTGCGGTTTGTGTGGTTGCTTTCGGTATCATGGGAGCGCGTTCAACGCTGCAACACCGTCCACTGAACCCAGCACTTGTCGCCTTTTCAACTAATCCGCTATTAAATGATTTAGTACTCAACTCTTCTTATTCGTTGGTCTTTGCCGCCAAATCCATGGCGTCCGAGCGTAATGCTGAAGAATACTATGGCGATATGCCGCTGGAAGAAATCATTTCAACAATTAAAGCTTATTCGCCATCAAGCACACATTATCTCGTTAATTCCGCATACCCAACGTTAAATACGAAGCAAGCGATCGGTAAGGATAAGAAAAATTTGGTCATCTTACTGCAAGAAAGTCTAGGCGCGCAGTTTGTTGGCGCGTTAGGTGGGCTACCGCTTACACCCAACTTAGATAATCTCATGAAGCAAGGCTGGAATTTTACTCAAGCTTATGCAACGGGAACACGGTCGGTACGTGGTATAGAGGCAGTCACAACAGGTTTCACACCAACACCCTCTCGTGCAGTAGTAAAGCTATCAAAAAGCCAAACTGGATTTTTTACTATCGCTGATGTACTGAAACAACAAGGCTATACAACACAATTTATTTATGGCGGTGAGAGTCATTTTGATAATATGAAGTCGTTTTTCCTCGGCAATGGTTTTCAAGATATTGTCGACTTTTCTCAGTTCGAACACCCACAGTTTGTCGGTTCATGGGGTGTTTCAGATCAAGATTTATATAACATGGCTGACAAACAGTTTCGTTCGCTTCATCAAAAAGGAGAGCCTTTTTTTAGTCTTGTTTTTACTAGTTCAAACCATTCGCCCTATGAGTACCCAGATGGACAAATTACACCTTACACTAAGGGAAAAAATACACGCCTGAATACGGTAAAGTACTCGGATCATGCACTCGGTGATTTTTTTAAAAAGGCGAAACAGTCAGACTATTGGCAAAATACCGTCTTTTTGATCATTGCGGATCATGATTCACGTGCTTATGGCGATGATCCGGTTCCCGTTAGCCGTTTTCATATCCCAGCGTTAATTATTGGCAAAGATATTCCTAAACATAAAGATACCCGTTTAGTCAGTAGTTTAGATATGCCACCGACATTACTTTCATTGATCGGTATTGATGCGACAACACCTATGATAGGTCATGATTTAAACCGCGCCGTACCATCTGACTATCAACGTGCAATGATGCAGTTCGATAAAAACTTTGGTTATTTAACACGTGAGTCACTGGTAGTGCTTCAGCCCAAAAAAGACCCTGTCGCCTATCAATATAATTTTGTAAAACAGGCACTCAGTCCGATCAAATTAAACCAAGAAGCGATAGTGCGCGCAAAAGCACATGCACTGATGGGCGGGAAGCTATACAGGCAAGGATTATATCCATCAGGAATAAACAATCCGCGCTGACTCAGTAACATACCGCGAGCAAATAGAGGAACAGCGAGTAATAACACTCGCTGTTTCTATTCAGAGAAGGCTAAGATTCAGGCCATTGCCATGGCTTGTTGCGCGATCACCAGCTCTTCGTTGGTTGGGATCACCAATGCTAGCGGTGACGCTTGGGTGGTGATTTGTCCTGCGGCACCAAAACGCGCGGCGGCGTTGGCATCGGCATCCGCTTGATAGCCAAAAATGGCCAGCTCTTTGAGGATCATCTCACGCACTGGCAGTGAGTTCTCGCCAATTCCGCCTGTGAAAACAATCGCATCCAGGCGAGATAAAGGCACCATGTAACTTGCGATGTATTTTGCTACGCGATAAGCGAACATTTCTAGCGCCAATTGTGCGCCTTTGTGGCCCTGCTCTGCCGCCTCGACCAAGCCTCGACAATCGTTCGTCAATTCCGAAACACCCAATAAACCTGCTTTGTCAAGCAGTTCATGATGGATCTCATCGGTACTCAGGCCTTTTTTGGAGAGAAACTCTAAAATGGATGGGTCGATATCGCCACAGCGTGTGCCCATCATCAATCCCGCCAATGGCGTGAAACCCATGCTGGTATCGACACTTTGGCCATCTTTCACCGCACACAAAGACGCACCGTTGCCAAGGTGTACGGTGATTACGTTGGTTTGCTCAGGTGCTTGGTTAAGCCATTTAGCGGCTTCACGACTCACATAATAATGGCTGGTACCGTGGAAGCCGTAACGACGAATGCCATAATCATTATAGAGCTGACGCGAGATCGCGTAGTGATACGCTTTTTCCGGCATGGTTTGATGGAATGCGGTATCGAAAACCGCGACTTGCGGCAAGCTTGGGAAGGCTTTGCGTGCCGCTTTGATGCCCACTACATGCGCGGGATTATGCAATGGCGCCAAGGCTTTTAGCGCATCGATTTGCGCCAGTACGGCATCGTCTATCAAGGTGGCTTGACTGAAGGTTTCACCGCCGTGTACCACTCGGTGGCCAACGGCCTGAAGTTTGTCACTCAACTGGTTGCTTTCGATAAGGCCCACAATGATGTCCATGGCCTCTTGGTGGTGGTTGCTTCCTGCACTTAAGGTTTTCTCGGTTTTTTCACCGTCGACTTTCCAGCTCATCCGCGCGTCATCGCGCCCAAAGCATTCTCCAGCGCCGGAAATCACAGCATCGCCAGTTTGCGCATCCATCAGCGCGAATTTTAATGACGAGCTACCTGAATTAATAACGAGTACCAGTGCATCACTCATAGGGTTACCTTATTGGCAGAATTAGGGTCACGGCTCACTACCGTCACCCCATTATTAAAATATTTTTGAATAATTCAACTGTCGTTATAGTAATAGCATAATTGCGCAACAATTTACTGCTTAAGATCAAGCTAAGTGCGCACAGACTAGGCAAAAAATAAAACCGATAGATAGCTCACGGCAGCGACAGCCAACACTAATGAAAAATAAGTAACCAGGGCACGTCTCCGGCGGATCCAAGTCCCTACGCCCGCGAGTAGGCTGCGATGTGGACCCGTCATCCCTAGGCTGAGAGCATATTGATGAGCTAGACGTTGGTGGCCTTGCGCATATAACCGCTCAAGCAGCTGGTGGACATGCGCCACTGAGCAGTGACCCAGCACAGCCATACACTCCTCATGGGGCATGACCGTGAGCAATTCAACTTGCTTGTTGAGCTCATATTGCAAAAAGGCATTGCGAGCAGCCACGATTTCTGACGTTGAAAAAGTGGTCGGTTCAGTAAAAGCGTTGTTCATTACCGTCATGGCGAATCTCCCGATTGGCAGCAGGTAACGACCATCAACAACATAGTGCCCAGCAGGGCAGAGTGATGTATAACAGCGAGAGGAGAAAAACAAAGCAGGCGGGGCCAACTATCAACGACAGTCGGTAACAATGAAATGTAGCAATACCAACAGTCGCTATTTTTCTCCGTTAAGACTCGGAGGATGGTCGGTATTGTTCATGGTTATCTCCAAATACATGTGTTGCTTAGAAAGCATGACAACTATACCAAAAAACGCAGGGACTGTCTGTCAACGGAAGGTCATCTCTCACCCCATACGAACAATAATAGCCATGACATTAGGATTTCGTTTCAGCTCGCTGACGACATAACAACACACTGGCGCCCAACAGTTGCGAAAAAGCGACCGTTAAATCGGTTTGCATTTGTTGTTCACACTCTTGCTGTAGTGTTTTTAAACATCTGAATGCGGCACCATTATCGGCTTTTCCGCTTATTAACACATAAAAACAAAGCTTTAGTGTTGCTTTAAACTCACCCTCGGCATGCATCGCCTGCATCCAGCTTTTCATAAACGCATTGATGGTACTGCGAGTATCGAGGGGCGTACGCAGGCTCTCCACCAAAAAAGGCTCTAATGCGACCATAAAATCTTGCTTGCGGGGAAAGTGGTGGCTGATCCCGGTGCGCGATACGCCTGTCGCTTCACTGAGCGTGGTATAAGACATTCCTTCATAACCAAGCGCCAACAGCTGCCGCTTCGCCTCTGCCAAGATAGTCTCAATGGTTTGCTGTGTTTGGGCTTTACTGCGTTTTGGCATGCGTAATCTGTTCTCCCCGTCAATCGCCGTCATTGGCGCTGTGATGACACGCGCGCCACTCGGCTCGCGGTCAGGCTAACTCACGAAAAAGTCCCGCCCCTTTTAAAATAGTACAGACTGACTCACTCAGCCTGACACTAACGCTTTACCAAGACGCTGAAGCGGATCAAACTTCCAAAAACCTTATTGAGAAGAATATGAAAAAACTGAAAAATCCGAAGCAAATCACTGCAAATAGTGCCGTCAGTCATAATTTGAACACGTGTTTAAATGATTATCTTGCTTCTCCTCGCCCCTGATCACTAAATTAACATTATTATAACGTTTAAACGTAGTCTTACGTTGCGACAATGAGGAAGTCCAATGTCACATATCAAACCGAACGATCAGATCCTGCGGTGGGCCGATGAACGTCCAAGCCATGTTTTTCTGCGCCAAATTCACGGCCGCCGCTTCCATGACTACACCTTTGCTGATGTGGCCGACCAAGCATTGCGTATGGTTACCGCACTGCGTGATATGGGACTGAAACCCGGCGATAAAGTCGCGCTCATCTCTAAAAACTGCGCTGAATGGTTTATTGCCGATTTAGCGATGATGATGGGCAGCTATATCAGCGTGCCGATATTTCCCACAGCCGGGACAGACACCATTGATCATGTGGTGACCCACAGCGAATCGAAAGCCATGTTTGTGGGCAAGCTTGATGACAGTAAAGCCCTGAGCGCCTCACTGGAAAACATGCCAGGCTTAAAGACCATTGCCTTTCCCTATCCCACGATTAGCTGCCATTACGAGTGGCATGATTTGATCGCCAACCATGAGGCATCAGATGAGCGCCCTGTGCATCAAGACAGTGATGTGATGTCCTTGGTGTATACCTCGGGCACATCTGGCTTACCTAAGGGGGCGATTTTAAGTTATGGCGGCTACTGCTGGTCCGCTCAGCGTTTGATTGACCATATTGGCATTGAGCCTGATGACCGTTTGTTCTCTTATCTCCCACTGGCGCATATTACTGAACGGGTTTATATCATGGGGTCAGCAATTATGGGCGGGATCCCTACCGCTTTCCCTGAATCGCTCGATACCTTTATCGAAGATGTCAAAATGCATCGCCCCACCTTGTTCATTTCTGTTCCTCGGCTTTGGACGCTGTTCCAGCAACGTATTCAAGAAAAGCTGCCGGACGGCAAACTCAACCTCCTGCTTCGCATTCCGTTGGTCAATAACCTGATCAAAAGCAAAATTGCAAAAAACCTCGGATTGGATCAGGCGCGCGTGTTGGGCTGTGGCTCGGCGCCTGTTGCTCCTGCCCTGCTGCAATGGTATGAAAAACTTGGGTTGCACATTACCGAAGCGTGGGGCATGACTGAAAGCTATGCCTACAGCACCCTCAATTATCCGTTTAGAGCAGACAAAATCGGTACTGTAGGCAATGCAGGTCCCGGCGTTGAAATCAAAATTGCTGACGATCAGGAGATCTTAGTCAAAAGTCAGGGGCTTTTTAGCGGCTATTACAAAAACGAAGAAGCCACCGCAGAAACCTTGGTAGATGGCTGGTTGCATACCGGCGATCTCGGTGAACTCGACAACGAGGGGTATCTCAGTATTTCGGGTCGCAAAAACGACACCTTTAAAACCGCCAAAGGTAAGTTTGTCGCGCCCGTGCCAATTGAAAAGCGTTTGTTCGAGCTCTCTAATGCCGAGATGCTCTGTGTGATCGGTTCAGGCATGCCTGCGCCTATTCTGCTCGCGCTGCCACACCATTTTCCACATTTTGACCGCGCGCGTTATGAGCGCCGGGTGAAGAAGGTGATTGATACCATCAATGGGGAGCTGGAGTCACACCAGCAAATCAAAGGCGTATTGATGATTAAAGAACCTTGGAGTATTGAAAACGGCAAACTCACGCCGACGCTGAAAATTCGCCGCCACAAGCTGGAGCAAGAGTATCATGATATCGGTACTCACTGGCCAAAAGGCACCTTGGTGCAATGGGAAGAAGACTGGGACTGATCCTTTCACTCATCGCCTGATAACACTCACCCACTATTGGCATAGACGCGCATAGTGGGTGATGTTTTTCTCCGTACCTGGCTGATATCGATAAGCCGTGCTACAAACATCGCAAAACCTGACCTGCCTCAATGTGCCACAACCAAGACTTTGCTAAAGATCGTCGTATCGACTTACAGCAGGCCACCCACACACTTTTTATGCCTGCTGCTTTTAACGTAGGGAAAGACCATGAAAGAGAATCAAACCGACACCTGTGATGCATGTGGTGTCAGCGCTGAAATAGGTTACATCATTTCTGAGGGCGACGAAGTAGCAGAAGTGACCATTCACGGCGACAGCAACGACGCGGTGCAAGCACGCTTCGAGCAATACCTCGCCCTTGCAGAAAGTATTAATCCTGCSGTTAAGCATGACTTTGACCCGCAACAGCTCGATGGCCATCGCGCGCACATCAAGCTACAGTTTGAATGCAGTGCCGAAAAGCTGATTTTTGAATTGCGCAGCCGCGGGCTCAATAACGCGTAAATATCACGCGAAAACACCATGCGTTTCAGTGGTTCAAGCAACAGGGTGTTATCTCACACCCTGTTGTTGCTTGCTGAACACTGTTTATAAGCGCAAACTTTGCCAAGCCTCGCACATCTCTCGGAAGGTGGTTGCATCTCCCTCGGGCCGATCTGGATGCCACTTCAGTGCCATTTTGCGCCACTGACGACGGATTTCATGCTCACTGGCATTCTCATCCAACCCCAACACTTTTAACGCCTTATTGCGCTCCAACATGGCCTCACCCGGCGCCTCATTGCCAATATGACGCTGGTAGTGCTTCCAAAACGACGACAGCAGCTCTTTCACGTCATCTTGGCTGGCGTCATAGTTATTCCAGTCCATGTAGTAATCACGCAATGGATCCTGATAATCA
This sequence comes from Salinivibrio siamensis, assembly GCF_001996005.1. Classification (GTDB taxonomy): domain Bacteria; phylum Pseudomonadota; class Gammaproteobacteria; order Enterobacterales; family Vibrionaceae; genus Salinivibrio; species Salinivibrio siamensis. The sequence goes on from NZ_MUFB01000011.1 coordinate 7,999, forward strand.
ATTTCTTTGGCCACAAAGCCACTGTTACCAACCCGCCATTGCAGCTGGATATCCATTGACTCAACCTGCAACCATTGCTGTGGCAACAACATTTCTTGTAGTTGATACAAGGCATTCATTATCAAGAAATTGCGTTTGAATAAATCAAGGTGGGGGTCAGCATCGAGCTGGGCCATCATGGTGTCTTTTTGCAGCTCACCGAGTAGGTGGTGCACTTTCCAGCTTTGTCGCGTTGATTCTAGAATACTGAGTATTGGCCAAATCAGGGGGTTGTCTATTTCATCCCGTTTTTCAGCAAGCATGACGTTCATCCTCTGTCACTGGCCAGCTACCTTGAACCGGCATCTCTTGGGGTTGGTTGTAAAGCCACCTTATTAAGGTATAAACCAATTCTGGCTATTTTGTAGCAAATATCGGGAAATCCATTTTCAAGGCACGCCTATATAACCGCGTTCTCCGCCATCATAATGACACTCCCAACGTTGCCGATTAAATACTAAGCATATCCAGTGCCAACTTATGATGAAAAAGAGACCGTTTTGGCATATTAAAACCAAGTCTTGTCTGTTTATGTCGAGTCAACATCACAAGGCATTCACCTTAAACCGTGCAAACCCCATAATTTTTGTCATCTAATTCGCATTATGCCCAGAACTCCATTAACCTTTTTACAAGGACATACTAAACAACCGCTTTTCTATGACAGCATCTTCAACACAATGTGAGGCCTGCAGGGATGCGCAGCCACTCGCATTCGATTTTACCATGGCATTCCAGCCCATTATTCAGCTCTCTACGCATTCCATTTATGCCTACGAGGCACTTGCCCGTGGCAAAGACGGTAGCGGTGCGGGCAGTGTGTTTCAGCATGTCAACAAAGAGAATCAGTATCAGTTTGACCAAACCTGCCGGATCAAGGCGGTCAAACTCGCGGCCGAACTATCTATCCCTTGTTACCTCAGCATTAACTTTATGCCGAATGCGGTTTACGAGCCAGAGCGTTGTATTCGTACCACCCTTAAAGCGGCGAACGACTATAACTTCCCACTTGATCGGATTCTGTTTGAGTTCACGGAAGGTGAAGAAGTGTTGGATTACAGCCATATTCAACGCATTATTCGCTATTACCGCTCGCAAGGTTTTTTAACCGCAATCGACGACTTTGGTGCCGGCTATTCCGGCCTAACCGCGCTAGCCAATATTGACACCCATATGATTAAACTGGACATGGCACTGATACGGAATATTGACACTGACGTTACCAAGCAAACCATTGTGCGCCACAGTGTCGCTATGTGTCATGAACTGGGACGTCAAATTATTGCCGAAGGCGTTGAAACAGAAGGCGAGCTTCAGTGCCTGGTTGGCTTGGGCGTCGACTTCTTTCAAGGGTATTACATCGCTAAACCCGGGTTCGAGTGTTTACCACCTATCAATCAAGCACCTGGATTAGAAGCCTTCCACCGTCAATAAGATGACGACTCAGCGAGTCTTAGCACTCGCTGTTTTAACTCCCTCACAATCACAATTGATAATCTTTCTCAGCTATCAACTTTCAAGGTATACTGTCGCGCAATTACCGCGTTGAACAGGTGTAAAGAATGAATGGTGAATCGCTGAACGCACGTGGCCTCTCTCGGCGTCAATTCTTACAAACAACCGCAGCGGTGGCAGCCCTTTCCACCCTACCCGCTTGCTCGTTAGTCTCAGCGTCCCGAGAAAACGAGCAATGGGAATACCATCTCAGCGCCGAGCCCAGTCAGGCCGCGTTGGTTCCCGGTCATCAGACCGACGTCCTGGCCTTTAATGGCGACATCCCAGCGCCAACGCTCCGCTGCCGCCAAGGCGAGCCAGTGACGATTCACTTTACCAATAACCTCAACGAACCCACCACCATTCACTGGCATGGGTTACGTATCCCCATTGAAATGGACGGTGTTCCTTTCTTATCCCAAGCGCCTATTCAGCCCGGTGAAACCTTTACCTATCGTTTTACCCCACCGGATGCCGGCACCTTTTGGTACCACCCGCATATGAACTCTGTCGTGCAGTTGGGTAAAGGGCTGGTCGGTGCGATTGTGGTCGAGGAAGCCACGCCGGTTGTGTTTGATGAAGAGCACACACTGACACTCAAACACTGGCACCTAGATCGTCAAGGTAACTGGAAAGATCTCGCTATCCCTCGCTATAGCGCGCGTATGGGCACGCCTGGCGAATGGGGCACCGTGAATGGTATTCATCACCCTGAATACACACTGCAAGAAAAGGCGACCACACGGCTGCGCTTAGCCAATGTGGACAATACGCTCACCTATCCGATTCAAGTGCGCGGCGCAGAAGCCTGGATAATCGCCATCGATGGTAACCCGATTGCCACACCACGCCGACTAGAGGAGCACAAGATAGCCCCAGGGATGCGGCTAGATATTGGCCTGATTGCACCAAACGCTGGCGAAAAAATCGAGGTGATGCATATGAAAGGTGACTTTCCTTTCTTACTCGCCAGCTTTACCTCGACACCTTCTCATCTAGAAGAAAAGCCATTGCCCGCTTTGCCGCTCAATCCCGTCACGCCGATCGATTTAGCCAACGCCGAAACCCGCCACTTTGTGTTTGAGTGGGCAGGGGCGATCACACCGGCTGATAAACAAGGCAAAGGGAAACACGAGTTCTGGCTGATGAATAAACGCGCTTGGGAGGGAATGAGTAAAGGTAATATTCCTGAGCCGATCGCCAAACTGGAACGTGGGAAGACCTATATCTTCGATTTAAAAAACGTCACCCAGTACCATCACCCGATTCACCTGCACGGTCACACCTTTACTGTGCTAGAAATGGATGGCAAACCTGTCACGCCATTCCACACTGACACCGTGCTGTTGGGTAAAAATGGCCACGCCAAGGCAGCGTTTGTGGCCGATAATCCTGGCCGATGGATGTACCATTGCCATGTTATTGAGCACATGAAAACCGGCCTGATGGGGTTTGTCGAGGTCGCATAGCGGCCAAATCACGCCTATAAAAAACGGCGAGCACTTGGCTCGCCGCTTTATGCCGTCACTCGGTTTTCACCCGCTGCGATTAACTGTCCTTTTCCGTTTTAAAGCGATTAACTAACTCTGATAGCTCTGAGGCCACCACACGCAGCTCGGCGGCTGTTGCATTGGTTTGCTCTGCCGTTGATGCTGCACTGTTGGCACCTTCCAAAACACTGGTCATATTCTGATTAATATCTTCCGATACCGAGTGTTGCTCTTCTGTCGCCGTGGCAATTTGTGCCGCCATGTCGTGAATTTGTCCTACCAAACTTTGGATGGTGTCAAAGACACTCAAGGCCTCTTCCGTTGCCTCAGTGGTAGTTTGTGAATGCTCAACACTGCCTTGCAGCTTTTCAGAGAGCTGGTTGGTGCGTTGGGTTAAGGCCTGCAACAGTTCATCGATCTCTTCGGTTGATTTGGTGGTTTTTTGCGATAGCACCCGCACCTCGTCTGCGACCACCGCAAAGCCTCGTCCATGCTCCCCGGCGCGCGCTGACTCAATCGCCGCATTAAGCGCAAGCAAATTGGTTTGCTCGGCAATACCTCGAATGGTATCTAGCATAGCGGTGATATTGTCGTTCTCTTTGGTGAGCTCCGCCATCGCACTATCTGCTTCGTTGAGCGTGGTGGCCATTTCTTGCACCGCTGCACGCGTGTTATTCATCAATGCCATGCCTCGGTCCACTTCTGACTGGCACTGCTGGGCGGAGTCCGCCGTTTGATTACAGTTTTGCGATACCTCATTGGCCGTGGCCACCATTTGGTGGAACGCGGTGGCAATTTGCTCTAGCCCTGAGCGCTGCTGATGACTAGCACCATCCAGCTGCTCCGCAAATTGGGTGGTTTGATCGGCATGCGACGACAGCTTGGTCGATCTGTCCTTTATACCGATGATCAGTTCTTGAATCACATCCACAAACTGATTAAACGCGCCCGCCGTTTTGCCCAGCTCATCCTCGCCACGCACCGGTAAACGTTTGGTCAGATCGCCATCGCCACTCGCGGCATCGCTCAGCCCGTCGCTGACCGCAATGATGGATGCCGATATACGGTGGATCATAAAGTAGCCAAGCACACCGAATGCAAGCACGAGGATCAGACTGATGGACAGGATCACCGTTTGCAATTGCGTTACTTGGCCGAGTACCTCTTGCTGCGGCACAATACCAATCAGTCGCCAACCACTCTCCGGTGCTTTGTACTGGTTGACAAAGTAGTCTTTGCCAGCAAAGGAGACGGCGGTAAGTGATTCACTAAAATTCCCACCGCTGTAGACACTTTCGACACTCCGGGCAGGTTCAAAGTTATTGTCTGGGTTGTTCGGATCCGCAAGCACTGTGCCCGTGTCTTCCACCAACACAATATAGCCCGACTCACCGAGGGTGACGTCGCCTAACATATTTGTCAGCGCTTCTAGCGTAACATCAACACCAATCACACCACGCAAACCGTCTTGCGCCTGAAACTCCATCACATAATCGAGCAGAGGTGCGCCAGTGTTCACATCTTGATACGCCGGTACACGCACTGGGTTGTTGCCACTTCCCTGACCCGTTTGGTACCAAGGGCGCTGGCGTGGGTCATAATCTCCCAACTCTCCTTGCGGCCATTGAATGTACCCACCATCGCTCAGCCCAAGAAACACATAGGCGAAATCCTCTCGTGAGTCCCCCATGGATTCCAACAAACCATACGCCCGTGCTTCGACGGGGCTGTTTTGCTCAGAGGTCATGGTCTTCGTCGGGCCCATATATTTGGTGACTGAGCTATCCAAGCGTTTAAGCGCGTCGCTATTACCCAGCATTTTGGCGTTTGCCGCCAGCCCTTCTAAGTAGAATTTAAACGCATTGCCTATGTGCTGCATTTCTTTGTATGAGCTCTGCTCATAGCTTTGTAATGTACTCGTTCGAAACTGATAGAGTGACACAATAGCGATAATGAGGGTGGGCAGGATAACGCCTGTCAGGACGACAACGAGTAAGCGCTTTTTAATACTCATACTGACCTCCGTCAGTGACAGCACATAGGAGCATGTTGGTAAAAAGGTTGAATGTGTTGTTTTAAATTAGAACAACTATTAATGACAATCTAATAAATAACCTATTTCCCCTCACTTTTCCCACGAGACAGCGTCGAGCTGATTACTTTTTTAGACAAATGTAGAGGCTCGGCAGACACAGATTGCATCAACACGCAAAACCCTTTAAATTAGATAAATCTAAATTAAAAGAGAGGCATTATGACAAAGAAGAACTACCAGGAGATCAATCAGCAACAACTGGCGCTTAATAAACAATTCAAAGCACACAGTAGTGATACCCTGTCCGCATTCGGACAGCTACACCGGGCGGCAATGGCTGAGGGCGATCTTGATGTAAAAACCAAAGAGTTAATTGCACTAGGGATTGGTATTGCCGCACGCTGCGATGGCTGTATTGGTGCACACGTAGCCGCCGCTCTCAAACATGGCGCAACCAAACAAGAATGCGTAGAGACCATTAACGTCGCGATCGTAATGGGTGGCGGCCCGTCATTGATTTACGGCTCTCAAGCACTAGAGGCGGTTGAGCAACTAAGTGAGGCGTAGGGATCGCAACCACCTAAAAAGTGGACGTGACCTGCAACAAAAACGCAGCCATCTCTGGCTGCGTTTTTCTCGTCGTCGTATGCGTTCAGGGAGGGCTTAACCGCGATAATACCGCTGCGGCACAAAAGGCATTTTTTCGACCGTCATGGGCAGTTTTTTGCCACGCACTTCCGCGTAGACCTCGGTGCCGGGGGCAATAAACTCAGGCGGGAGATAACCCATCGCCACGGGCATCCCTTTGGTGGGGCCAAAGGTGCCGCTGGTGACCACGCCGATTTCATTATCGTCTGCATCAAACAGCTTGCTGCCTTCACGGACAGGGGCTTTGCTTTGGCCCACCAGCCCAATGCGCTTGCGGCTCACCGCTTTGGTAGCAATTTGTTCAAGGATTTTCGCCTCACCTGGGAAGCCACCCGCACGCTCACCATCGGCGCGACGCACTTTACTGATTGCCCAGATCAAGGTTGCTTCAACCGGCGTAGTGGTGGTATCAAGATCATGCCCATATAAACACAGTCCGCATTCAAGACGCAGCGAATCACGCGCACCCAAGCCAATCCATTCTACCTCGTCGTAAGCTAACAGTGCTTTGGCGAGAGCTTCTGCATGTTCAGCCGGGACAGAAATTTCGAACCCATCTTCGCCGGTGTAACCTGAGCGGCTCACCACGCAGTGAATGCCATTAATCTCAACCGGTTGAATGTCCATAAACACCATATCGTTTACGGTTGGGTTGAATGTCGCTAGTACTTGCGCCGCTTTGGGGCCTTGTAGAGCCAGCAAAGCACGATCTTCTAGGACCTCGACCGACACATCTCCTGTCAAGTTATCGCGCAGGTGCTGAATATCCTGCGCTTTGCAGGCGGCATTCACGACTAAGAAAAGGTGATCGCCTAAGTTGGCAATCATCAGATCATCTAAAATGCCACCTTGCTCGTTAGTGAACAGTGCATAGCGCTGCTTTCCTTCTGGTAAATCCAGTACATCAACCGGGACTAATCCCTCTAATGCTTTCGCCGCATCCGTGCCATGAAGACGAATTTGTCCCATATGGGACACATCAAACAAGCCCGCATGTTCACGACAATGGAGGTGCTCTTTGCGCACGCCCAACGTATATTGCACTGGCATATCATAACCAGCGAATGGAACCATTTTTGCACCCATATCAAGATGCAAGCCGTGTAACGGGGTCGTCAGTAACTCTGCCATTGTTCACTCCATATTGCGCCGGCGGGCCTCTTGCCCACGTTAAGCGATGTATTTGTGTCGTTGGTTAGGAAGCGGTCACCCATAAGATCAGTGCATCGGCATCACTGACGGAGGCCAACATGTGCCCCATGGTAGCGTCGTAATACACACTGTCGCCCTCATTGAGGATGATCGCTTCGTAAAATTCGGAAAAAAATTGGATGCTACCTTCCAGCACCAATAAAAATTCTTCGCCGTCATGGCGGATCCAGTCGCTATAGTCTTCAAACGCGCGCGCTCTGACCCGCGATTTAAACGGCATCATTTTTTTGTTGCTAAGCTGTGTTGCCAACAATTCATGCTCGTACGTGCCAGTGGGATGTGCTTTACCCTGTCCGGCAAACGTCACGTCTCGCCTTCCCGTTGCCTGCCGCTTTTTGGGTGGGGCAAACAATTGCGGGATATCAATGTCCAGCCCATGCGCAAGTTTTTGCATCGCTTGAAAAGTGGGAGATATCTGCTCATTCTCAATTTTGGACAAGGTTGAACGCGCCAAGCCTGTGCGCTGGCTGGCCTCTTCAAGTGTCAGCCCTAACCCGACCCGTACCGCTTTTAAGCGCGGGCCTAAGCGCAATGGTGCAATAGGTTCACGCGCTTCTCCCTCACGCAACGATCGTTCAACCTGCATCGACGGGTACACATCCTGTGTTGATTGGTCTGTTGTCACCAGCTTTTTACCTCTATCGGTTTGTCCCACTGTATTTGACGCTTTAACACTTTTAACAAAAAAGTTTCCTATCGGAAAATACCGGTATCATAAACGTGACGCAACCAGCGAATTGGTGAAAGCAGGCAACCTATCACGCTCACCCCAAACTGAGCCCCCTCACTTTATTTCTCATAAAAACAAAGCATTACACACTTGTTTATTTACCCGTTATTCAATGAACGACGAGTAACCCCCGAGCATTCACCGACATTGATTTGCAATTTACCCTCGCTTAAGATAAAAAGGCAAACGTTTGCGCAGTTATGCAATGGTTTAAAAAGAGAAGGTTTTGTCTCTAGGATCACAACATAGGTTTCTTATTGGAAATTTATTTTGCGGAAAAGTGAACGCTTAGGTACGTTAACAAAATGTTTAAATCAACAGTGCGCGTATTCATCGATCGCGACTGTTGAGTGCAACGTGAAGCAATGTCGACATCTTCGATGTAAGACAGCATGAATAATGACAAAAACGTACCTTACTGATTGAGGAGACAGGCCATGAGTCACAGCATGTTTGACCTGTTCAAAGTCGGTGTCGGGCCTTCAAGTTCCCACACCGTAGGCCCGATGGTGGCCTGTGCACGCTTTACGCAATACGCGGCACAAACGCTCTCAGTGACCGACATCGAACGTGTCAAAGTGGACTTATACGGCTCACTAGCGCTCACCGGGAAAGGCCATGCCACCGATGTCGCCTGTGTGATGGGATTGATGGGCGAAATGCCCGCGACCATAGAGTCAGATGAAATCGATACCATGACCAAGCTGGTCAAAAACGGCGGCGAACTCCCCTTTGCTGGACGCCACTACATCCCATTCAATTGGCAGGCAGATATTGCCTTTCACTATGAGCAAGTACTGCCCGCGCACCCCAACGGGATGACAGTCAGTGCATACGATAAAGCCGGTGACTGTTTGGCCAGCAAGACCTATTTCTCTGTCGGCGGTGGCTTTGTGGTGGAAGAAGGCGAAACCGATGCATTGGCAACAGATTTTGTCCCTCCTCACCCGTTTAATAGTGCGGCGGAGTTGCTTGACCAATGTGCAAAAACGGGCATGACCATCAGTGAGCTGATGTTTACTAACGAAGTGGCACGCGCGCGATATCACGATAGTGGCGCCACACGTGACACGGTTAACCAGGGACTGGATCATATCTGGCAAGTGATGCGTGAGTGCATCGATAGAGGCATTAAACAAGGTGGCGTATTGCCGGGTGGTTTAAACATTAAGCGACGTGCCAAAGGCATGTACGACGCCATTCACGATAAACAAGCCCATGGCTTACCCACAGATACCAATGATTGGGTCAACCTATTTGCCATGGCGGTCAACGAAGAGAATGCCGCCGGTGGTCGTGTGGTCACCGCCCCAACCAATGGTGCGGCAGGCGTGATCCCTGCCGTGCTTGCGTATTACGACAAATTTGTGTCGCCCAATAACCCAGACGGGATCCGTACCTTTATGGCCACCTCTGCGGCTATTGGCTCTTTGTACAAGACCAATGCCTCTATTTCGGCCGCAGAGGTCGGTTGTCAGGGAGAAATTGGCGTGGCGTGCTCCATGGCAGCTGGCGGCTTAGCCGCGGCGATGGGAGCGAGTAATCAACAAATTGAGAACGCCGCAGAGATTGGTATGGAACATAACCTTGGTCTCACTTGTGATCCCATCGATGGCTTGGTGCAAGTTCCCTGTATAGAACGCAATACCATGGGCGCCGTCAAAGCCATTAACGCTACCCGATTAGCCATGGGTGGCGACGGCGAGCACCACGTCTCGCTTGATAGCGTGATCAAAACCATGCATGAGACCGGGCTCGACATGATGAGTAAATATAAAGAAACCTCACAAGGTGGCCTCGCCACCAATGTGATCCCGATTAACGTCGTGGCCTGTTAGCCACCATCGCCAACAAGGAAAGCGCAATGAAACCGAGCTACCCGAATGTAGAATTGGAGCAGTTTTTCTCCACTAACTTATCGGAATCCGATGGCGCTGTGATGTCGGCAGTGCAGGCCGAACACAAACGTCAGCAACAACAAATCGAACTGATCGCCTCGGAGAACATCGTCTCGCAAGCCGTGATGCAAGCACAAGGCACCTGCTTAACCAATAAATACGCCGAAGGCTATCCGGGCCGCCGCTACTATGGCGGCTGCGAGCACGTTGATGAAGTTGAAGCCATCGCCCAAGCCCGCGCCAAACAGCTGTTTAGCTGTGAGTATGTCAACGTACAGCCGCATTCGGGCGCACAAGCCAACGGCGCCGTCATGCTGGCGCTACTGCAACCCGGTGACACCATTTTAGGTATGTCACTCGATGCTGGCGGCCACCTCACTCACGGCGCGCGCCCTGCTCTATCCGGTAAATGGTTTAATGCTGTGCAATACGGCGTGAGCAAAGACAGCCTAGAAATTGATTACGATGAAGTCGCAGTGCTGGCTCGTGAACATCAACCGAAGATGATCATCGCCGGGGGCAGTGCGATCCCTCGCCATATTGACTTCGCTCGTTTCCGTGCCATTGCCGATGAAGTGGGTGCCTATTTAATGGTCGACATGGCACACATTGCTGGCCTAGTGGCCACCGGCGCACACCCTTCGCCACTGCCCCATGCACATGTGGTCACCACCACTACCCACAAAACCTTACGTGGGCCGCGCGGCGGGATGATCCTCACCAATCACGAAGACATCAACAAAAAGATCAATTCAGCGGTATTCCCCGGATTGCAAGGGGGACCACTGATGCATGTGATTGCCGCCAAAGCGGTGGCATTTGGTGAGGCGCTGGAGCCTGAGTTTAAATTGTATATTGATCAAGTGGTTGCTAACGCCAAAGTCCTGGCCGAGGTTCTACAAACACGTGGCTGCGACATTGTTACAGGTGGCACCGATACCCATCTGATGCTCGTCGATCTGCGTCCAAAAGGCCTAAAAGGCAACCAAGCAGAGCAAGCGTTAGAACGCGCTGGCATCACCTGTAACAAGAACGGCATCCCTTTCGATACCGAAAAACCCATGATTACTTCAGGCGTTCGCCTTGGCACACCGGCCGGCACTAGCCGTGGCTTCGGCACTGAGGAGTTCCGCCAAATCGGAGAATGGATTGGTGATGTGCTGGACGCCTTAGTCGAAGCGCCAGAGGGCAATGCCGATATCGAGGCACGCATTCGTAAAGAGGTGCAACAGCTGTGCGCGCGCTTCCCGCTATATCGCCAATAAATGGCGGCGCGAAGCCATAAACAGTCTTGCAACGACTTAGCCAATACCATTGACACGTACGTTATTAAGACACAGGAGGCGGTATCGTCATCCACAGACCGCCTCACTTTACATTGTAAATCGCTCAACGACTGAGCAGCTCGCATTAAACGCAGGAGAGTAACAAATGGACGCGACACTAAAGTTTTCTGAAAGCCATGAGTGGGTCAAAGACAACGGCGATGGCACGGTGACCATGGGGATCACCGATCATGCCCAAGGCCTGCTGGGCGATGTCGTGTTTGTCGATCTGCCCGAGGTTGGCGACAGTACTGAAAAAGGTGAAGGCTTCTCATTGGTGGAGTCGGTGAAGGCAGCGTCTGATATCTATGCCCCGGTCGATGGCGAAGTCATTGCCGTCAATGAGGATCTTGAAGATAGCCCAGAGCTAGTTAACGAAGCGCCCTTTGAAGGAGGCTGGATTGCCAAAATTAAACTCGCTGACGACACCAATTTGGATCATCTAATGGACGCGGACGCATACACCGCCGCCATCGACGACTAATTCAGGACGACTATCATGACGCATACTCGTTTACTCGATAGCCTGGTGGCCGATAATGACTTTATCGCTCGCCACAACGGCCCAGATACTCAGCAACAAAGCGCGATGCTGGCGGCGATCAATGCCACCAGCCTCGAGCATGTGATTGAAGAAACTGTCCCTGCCGATATCCGCTTGCCACAGCCGCTAAACCTCAGCGCCCCCAAAAGCGAAACCCAGATGTTGGCGGAACTGAGCGACATTGCCGCGCAAAATACCATTAAGCGCAGCCTGATCGGCCAAGGCTATTATCACACGCATACCCCACCGCCTATTTTACGCAATGTGCTGGAAAATCCGGGTTGGTACACCGCTTATACCCCATATCAGCCCGAGATCTCGCAAGGCCGGTTAGAATCATTGCTGAACTTCCAGCAAATGGTAATGGACTTAACGGGGATGGATTTGGCCAACGCGTCGCTGCTCGACGAAGCCACTGCCGCAGCGGAAGCCATGACCCTGTGTAAGCGTGGCGGCAAGCACAAAGGCAACGCGTTTTTTGTTGCCAGTGATGTGCATCCACAAACCTTGGACGTGATTAAGACGCGCGCCAATTTCCTCGGCTATGACATCATTGTTGATCACGCGGACAAGCTAAGTCAGTACGACGTATTTGGTGCCCTGCTCCAATATCCGGGCACCACCGGTGAAGTGCGCGATCTCAGCACGCTGATTGCAGACGCACAAAGCAAGAAGACGCTGGTTGCGGTCGCCACCGATCTGCTTTCACTCACTGTGCTCAAAGCACCGGGTGAAATGGGCGCGGATGTAGTGATTGGGTCGGCACAACGCTTTGGCGTGCCCATGGGTTACGGTGGCCCACACGCCGCCTTCATGGCGACACGCGACAAGCTCAAGCGCACCATGCCCGGCCGCGTGATTGGCGTATCGGTCGATAGCAAAGGCAACCAAGCCCTGCGCATGGCGATGCAAACGCGCGAGCAACACATTCGCCGTGAAAAAGCGACCTCCAATATTTGTACCGCCCAAGCACTGCTGGCTAACATGGCCGCTTTTTATGCTGTGTATCACGGCCCTGAAGGCTTGAAGAAGATTGCCCGCCGAGTGCATCATCTCACCGCACTGTTCGCCAAATCGGTCCAAGCGGCGGGGTTGAGCCTTGCCCACGACAGCTTCTTTGATACCGTCACGCTCAACACGGGCGAGCAAACCGACCCCTTGTATCAAAAAGCACAGGATGCCGGCTTTAACTTGCGTAAATTAAATGGCCAACTGGGCGTGAGTTTCGATGAAGCGAGCACGCTGGCAGAGGTCAATCAATTGCTTACCGCGCTCACCTGTCAAGGCAATGCAGAAAGCGTGGCGAGCGATATTGAAGCCGATGAATTTGCCGCGATCCCTGCCGCATGCCGCCGCACCAGTGCATATCTAACGCACCCCGTCTTTAACCGCTATCACAGTGAAACCAAGCTGATGCGGTATATGAAGGCGTTGGAAAACAAAGACTTCTCCCTTACCCACGGTATGATCCCATTGGGCAGCTGTACCATGAAGCTGAATGCCGCGGCCGAGATGATCCCCGTCACCTGGCCAGAATTTGGTGCCCTGCACCCGTTTGTGCCACTGGCGCAAGCCAAAGGTTATCAAACACTGGGTAAATCACTGCGTGACATGCTGTGTGAAATCACCGGCTACGATGAGATCTCCATGCAGCCGAACTCAGGTGCGCAAGGGGAGTATGCGGGCTTAATCGCGATTCAGCGCTACCATGAAAGCCGTGGCGACAGTCATCGCAACGTGTGCTTGATCCCAAGCTCTGCCCACGGTACCAACCCTGCTTCCGCGGCGATGGTCTCAATGAAAGTGGTCGTAGTTGGCTGCGATGACGATGGCAACATCGACATTGACGATCTGAAAGCCAAGATCGATAAACACCGCGATGCGCTCTCGTGCATTATGATCACCTATCCATCGACACATGGTGTGTACGAAGAAACCGTGCAGCAAGTGTGCGAGCTGGTACACGAGGCTGGCGGTCAAGTTTACTTGGATGGCGCCAACATGAATGCGCAAGTGGGGCTGACCACTCCGGGCTACATTGGCTCAGACGTTTCGCACCTCAACCTGCACAAAACCTTCTGTATTCCCCACGGTGGTGGCGGACCGGGCATGGGGCCAATTGGGGTAAAATCGCACCTTGCGCCTTTCCTTCCCGGTCATGTGGAGCAAGGTGATGAATTTGCCGTGTCGGCCGCACCAATGGGCAGTGCCTCGATTCTTCCTATTTCATGGGCGTACATTGCCATGATGGGTGAACAAGGCCTAACGCGCGCGACCGAGTTAGCGATTCTCAGTGCCAACTATGTGATGGAGCGTTTGCGTCCCTACTACCCCGTGCTTTATCGCGGTAAAAACGGACGCATTGCGCACGAATGTATTATCGACATTCGCCCACTCAAAGAGGCATCCGGCATCAGCGAAGAAGACATCGCCAAACGCTTGATGGATTATGGCTTCCACGCGCCGACCATGTCATTCCCGGTCGCGGGTACTCTGATGGTTGAACCGACCGAAAGTGAAAGCCAAGAAGAATTGGATCGCTTCTGTGATGCCATGATTGCCATCCGCGAGGAAATTGCCAAGGTGCAAGACGGTGAGTGGACGCTGGAAGACAACCCATTGGTCAATGCGCCTCACACCCAAGCGGATCTGATGGCAGACGAGTGGTCTCACGCCTATTCCCGTGAGCTGGCTTGCTTCCCATCCGCCCATAACAAGGCAAGCAAATACTGGCCATCGGTCAACCGTGTCGATAATGTCTACGGCGACCGTAACCTGATTTGCTCTTGCCCTAGCATTGAAAGCTATATGGATGAGTAATCCACTAGTCACAGATAACCAAGTTAAAAACTAACTTGATAAACGAAAGGCGAGCCGCTCGGTTCGCCTTTTTTATTGCTCCATGTGTCCACCGTTGCGGTTCAACAGCCTGTAGTGACAGCCTTGGCTAATCCCGCTCTCCGCAATACCTTGCTCAGCGAAATTTTCTCCCGTCTTACTGCTTGCTGGCTAAACTTAAGGCAATACACCTTTTCACTGAGAGTGATTAAGCCTTGCTGAGTTCATGTCGACGCCCTGTTGTACGCGTGCTGTTGGTGATACTGCTGTTGGGAATGACCGGCTTGGTCCATGCGGCTACGCCAACTGTGCGTTTAGTCACGCTCGAATACCCGCCTTACATTCAAACCGCCGATGGCGCCATCGATGGTGTAGCGGTGCGGGTTGTCAGCAAAGCTTTTGCCAAGCTCGGTTATGAGGTAGAAATTGAAGTACTGCCATGGGCGCGAGCACTCTATCAGGTCCGAACTGGCTTAGCGGATGGCATATTCACCATTTTCAAAACACCTGAGCGCGAAGCGTTTCTCGATTACTCTCAGCAGGTTTTATTTCAACAAGGGATCCGCTTTGTTCATCGCCCCGATGTCAGTCTCTCTGAAGATGCGATTCAATCGTTCAATTTTGGCGCTTACTCCGTCTGCGTGATCAACCAAGTCAGTTACGGCAGCCGGATGGATGCTGCCTTGGCGCAAAATCAATTCGATCAGGTTTTCCGCCTGACTCGCGCACCACAGTGCCTTCGGATGTTGGAAAGTGGCCGAGCACGCCTGTGGCTCAGCAACCATTTTGGCGCACGCGCCCTGGTTAACCAGCTCGATATGAAGGATGTTGTCGAGATCAATCCCCATCCTATCGAAGACACCCCTAGTTACATTGCCTTTTCTAAAGCGCAAGAGTTATCAGCCCTACGTGACCAATTAGATCAAGCGTTAGCAGACATGAAAGCCACCGGAGAGTACCAAGCGATAATTGATGACTTTTTTAATGATTAATCGCTGACATTCCTGCACAAGGTTTTATCGCGCACTCACTTTGAGCCGCTAAACAAAGGCCGCTTATCATCCAAGTCCACCCTTACACCGTAATGGAGCATGTCAGTTATCAACAAAGGACGCGACATGCTCTCATTTTTAAAGCCGAATCCGGTTAAAAAGCTTAAAAAGCAGTACGAAGCTAAGCAGCAACAAGCCTTCCAGGCGCATCGCAACGGCGACATCCGTGGTTATTCACTGCTCACCGAAGAAGCAGAAAAGATTGACCAACAAATCAAAGAATTGGAAAACAACGCTTAGCCATTTGAGACATGGCTAAACTGCCGTTTTACTAAGCGTTGGTACAGAGGGCAGCGTGCCAGCAGGTCGGTATGGCTGCCTACATCAACAAGCTTGCCTTGATCCATCACGACAATGCGGTCAGCATGCTGAATGGTCGATAAGCGGTGAGCGATAATCAAGGTAGTGCGATCCCGCATTAAAGCCGCCAAGCCTTGCTGCACCGCATATTCACTTTCGCTATCAAGGGCGCTGGTGGCTTCATCGAGCAATAAAATTCGCGGGTCCTTGAGAATCGCGCGGGCAATCGCGATTCGCTGCCGTTGCCCACCCGAAAGCCGCACGCCTCGCTCACCCAAAAAGCTGTTGTAGCCGTCCGGTAATTGCTGAATAAACTCATCGGCGTGCGCTTGAATTGCCGCCTCTTTGACGGCGTGCTCACTGGCGCCTGGCCTGCCGTAGCGAATATTGCCTATTACATCATCACTAAACAGAGCGGGTTGTTGTGGCACCAGTGCCATTTGTTGGCGCAACGCTTGCGGGGGTAAGCGACGAATATCTTGCCCGCCCAGCCTAATCGCACCTGACTGCGGATCATAAAAGCGTTGCAGTAATTCAAATACGGTAGTTTTCCCCGCTCCCGACGGTCCGACTAAGGCGACGACTTCACCGGGCTGAATCACAAGGTTCAACGCATCAATCGCTGCTTGATGGGGACGCGTGGGATAATGAAAATGTACCGCTTCAAAGCGAATATCATTGCTTAATGATTGGGCATCGACACTCGGCGAGGTGGCGGGAGTTCGAATATGGCTTTGCACGTGCAACAGCTCCACCAAGCGCTCCGTCGCGCCTGCCGCGCGCTGCAACTCCCCCATCACTTCCGACAAGGTAGCCATCGAAGAGGCAACCATGATGGCGAAAAACACAAACGCGCCTAGATCCCCTGCTGACATAGTACCTTGAATCACATCGCGACCGCCAACCCACAACATGCCAGTAATGGCGCTGAACACAATCACGATCACGCCGGAAATAAGAATGGCTCGTTGTTTGACGCGCTCGCGTCCGATCTGATAGGCGCGCTCCACCTCTTGACCAAATGCGGCTTTGGCGTGATCTTCTACCGCGAAGCTTTGCACGGTTTTAATATTGGTGATGGCTTCACCGGCATAACTGCCCACATCCGCCATCGAATCTTGGCTTTGCCGCGATAACGCCCGCACACGACGACCATAGATAAGTATTGGCACCAAAATAAAAGGTACGGAGGCCAGCACAATCAAAGTCAGTTTAATATTGGTGGCAAACAGCATGATGATGGCGCCCACACACATCAGTGCACTGCGCATTGCCATGGAAAAGGAGGAGCCAATAATATTTTGCAGCAAGCTGGTGTCTGTGGTGATCCGTGACATAATTTCGCCACTGCCGTGGGTTTCAAAATAGCTCGGATGTAGGCCAATCACATGATCAAACACCGCTTGGCGAATGTCGGCACTGACCCGTTCACCCACCGATGACACCAGATAGAACCGGAAAAAGGTACCGATCGCGATCAATACCGTGATCAGCAAAATAAACTTTACCGCATTCCCCAGCTCAACCAGTGATTGCTGTGCAAAGCCTTGGTCGATCAAAAGGCGAACGCCGTGTCCGACCGAGAGCGTCAATGACGCGGTAAACACCAAGGCCAGCAATGCCGCGCTCACTTGCCAGCGATAAGGGCGAATAAACGCGATGAGTTCCCACAGAACAGTCAGATTTTTACTGTTGCGACTTGAAGCAGATGGCGTCGAGGCGGCGCGCGTTAAAGCGGAATTAGCCATAAGCTCTACTTAGTGCTGTCCTTGCACATTTAGGGGCGAGTGAGCAGTATCATTAACTCGCGATTGTCGTTGATAAGCGCATCGATGGTGCATGCATCTAACTCCTCTAAAAAGGCTTGCTTGGCTTTCGCTAAACGCTCTTTTAAACGGCACGCTGGGGTGATATGACAAAACTCAACCGAGCAATTGACGAGCTCCAACGGTTCAAGATCGCGCACCACTTGCCCCACGGTAATCGCGGTCGGCGCTTGCAGTAGACGAATCCCCCCGTTCTTCCCACGCACCGTTTGAATATACCCCAACTGCCCTAAACGGTTGATGACTTTCACCATATGATTGCGCGACACCCCAAACAAGCGTGTCACCTCAGTAATGTTGGTGAGCTCACCCTCTGGCAAGGACGCCAGAAAAATCAAGGTGCGAAGTCCGTAATCTGTAAAGCTAGTTAGTTGCATGTGCGCCTCTTGCTGCCCCGCCAAATTGTAAGTCTTCTATTGATCAAAAGATATATTTGAGATACAACTTAAAACATGCATTAAATATACATGTTTAGAGAAACGCTGATGTTAAGCCAACAAACCATTGATATTGTGAAATCAACTGCTCCTGTACTCGCCGAAACTGGCCCGAAGCTGACAAGCCACTTTTACCAAAGGCTATTCCACCATCACCCTGAACTAAAAGACATTTTTAATCTGCGCCACCAGCAAAATGGCGATCAGCGGGAAGCACTGTTTAACGCAATCTGTGCCTATGCACAGAACATCGACAACTTGCCCGYTTTACTGGGTGCGGTAGAGAAAATTGCTCACAAACACACGAGTTTGCTGGTCAAAGCCGAGCACTATCCGATTGTCGGTCAGCATTTGTTGGCCACCATTGATGAGCTACTTTCGCCGGGACAAGCCGTGCTTGATGCGTGGGCTGAGGCCTATCAAGTGCTCGCGGATGTATTTATCGCCAATGAGCGGCAGCTTTATGAAGATAGCCACGCCCAAATTGGTGGCTGGCAAGGGCAGCGAGCATTTACTTTGATTGAAAAACGTCCTGAAAGTGAGCAGGTCACCAGTTTTGTATTTGCCCCTCAAGACGGTCAGCCCGTCGCGCCTTTTACGGCCGGGCAATACATTGGCATCGTGGTCAATCATACTGGCTTTGAACATCAAGAAATTCGCCAATACAGTTTGTCACACGCGCCGAACGGCAAGCATTATCAGATCTCGGTGAAACGGGAGCCACAAGGTCAGGTCTCTAATTACTTACATGATGAGTTAGCCGTTGGTGGTACTGTGATGCTCACCCCACCGACGGGCGATCTCAAACTGAACGTGGATCCGAATACGCCCGTGGTATTAATTTCTGGCGGGGTGGGCATAACGCCAATGTTGGCGATGCTAGAAAGCCTTACCGAGCACAACGCATCTGTAACTTGGCTGCATGCTACCGAGAACGGCAAACTGCATGCTTTCAATCATCCTGTTCGCACTCTTGCGTGTCAGCACGCGCATATTCAGACGCACGTTTGGTATAACCAACCTCAACCCGCAGATACGCTTGGACAAGACTTTGATCATACTGGATGGATGGATCTCACTGCGGTTAGCGATACGTTCAGTCCCGCCACGGTGCAGGTATATCTCTGCGGCCCAGTTGGCTTTATGCGCCATATCCAAGCGCAACTTCGCGAACTTGGCGTTCCTGACGAACAGTTCCACTATGAGTGCTTTGGGCCACACAAGGCCTTGTAGCTTTCATTTTCTGTTTTTGGGTGACTAACCCCAAGTTTTATAGGGTGTAGTTGAAATTATACAAAACAGTCAATAGAATCGTCAGACCAAGTTTTTGGCATCGCTCTGTCTAATATTCTCACAGTTGAGAAAAAGATGGGGAAGAAACGCCGAATGCCAACATTTTTAATCAAAAGGATTACCATGAAAAAACTAATTGCAATCGCTGCTCTTGCAACTCTTCCTCTATCAGGCGCTGCAATGGCAGACTCTGATATCGGTTGTGGTCTGGGTACAATGGTATTTGATGGCCAACAAGGCAAAGTTTACAAAGTTCTCGGCGCCACCACTAACGGTACTTCAGGTAACCAAACCTTTGGTATCACCTTTGGTACTCTGGGCTGTGACGGTACAGGCACCATTGATTCACAGCAGAAACTGGCTATGTTCATCGACGGAAATATGGACAATCTAGCTCGTGATATCGCACGTGGTGAAGGTGAAACCTTGGCAACGCTTTCTGAAGTATGGGGCATCAAAGATGCAGACAAAGCAGCATTTAACGACGTTGCAAAGCAAAACTTTGCGTCAATCGTGACCTCAGAGCAAGTAACTTCACAGGAAGTACTCACCAACCTGAACACGGTTGTGGCTCAAAATGAGCAGCTTGCAGCGTATAAAATCTAAGTGATGTAACGCTAATAACATCCTCTCCAGCTTGGTTAGGATAGAGTACGAAAGTGCCCTACTCGGGCACTTTCATGTTTTCATATATAACTCGTTGTACTGATATGAGACTTCTCAACGCTTTCTCCTCTCTATCGTCCCCTATTAGTCTCATTATTCTCTGTTTGTTTAGCGCGCCTACTTTTGCCGAGAAAAGTGACTTCGATATTCCTACTTTAGCTAAGCACGCGTATTGGCTTAAACTTGGCCACTATTTACCTCAAACATTTTCTGGTTATGAGAGTACGATCGATTCTCAAACCTTCTTCCTTTCTCCTCACGGAAAGACGGAGCCAAAACAAGAGCTCAAGGCGACCATTGACGCGCTTTATCATGCCGACACTGCAGTGGCACAAACTACACGGTGCCGTTATCCTGCACGATATACGTGGCTCGAATCTCAAGCAGGGCGCACTGCCACACTCGATTGTCCCGAACTTGAACGCTGGAAAAAGGTGCTTGATCCTGAAGCCATGACGCTGGTGTTCCCGACAGCATTTATGAATAACCCGTCATCCATGTTCGGCCATACCCTGCTACGCATTGATGCCAAGGATCAGACCAGAAACAAAGAATTAGTCGCCTTCGCCGTCAACTTTGCTGCCGAGCCAAACGAAAGTGATAACGCTGCTTTGTATGCCGTAAAAGGCCTGTTTGGCGCCTATCCGGGACAGTTTACCGTCATGCCTTATTACCGTAAGGTACGAGAGTACAATGACATTGAGTCTCGCGATATTTGGGAGTATGCCCTTAACCTCTCCGAACAAGAGGTTAACCGGGTACTCCTGCACTTATGGGAAATGCAGCGCGCAACCTTCGATTACTACTTTCTCGATGAAAACTGCTCATACCAACTACTTGCCTTGCTACAGCTGGCCCGCGAAGAGCTGCGATTAGTCAGTGACTTTCCTTTTCAAGCCATTCCTTCAGATACGGTTAAAACGCTCGCCAATAATGATTTGATTGAAAGGCCCAACTTCCGCGCGTCATTTGGCACTAGATTGTTAAATATGTCGCAGCAGACGTCTCCAATCGTGTTTGAAGCAGCACAAAAAGCAAAAAATGGCGATTTTCCTGACCACAAACAATATCGTGCGGAGCAGCTGGCAGCTATTTATGAATTTGCGTACGAATGGCTCAATTTTGATTTCTATGATCAAGGGCTTCCTCGGGACCCTTATGCACAGCGTCTCACTAAGCTACTTGCATTACGGAGCCAAGTTAGCGCCGTCTCTCCATTTGAACCCGTCGCTAATACCAGTGTCGCACCGGACAAAGGACACGGCTCTACACGCGTAGGAATTGGCGCAAGGGCATCAAAGCATCGTCCAGATGCGTTAACACTCGAATGGCGCGCGGCTTATCATGATTTACTGGATCCTCAAGATGGCTTTGTCCCCGGCGCACAAATCAGTTTTGTCGATGTGGCAATGAGTCATGATGAAGACGGCAAGACACAGATAGATAAGCTCTATCTGATCGACGCCATGACAATCGCCCCGAAAAAGCCGGTTTTTTCTAGCCTGTCGTGGAATATTCGCGCGGGCTTTGATCGCCTACCTACTGCGCGAGAGCCATCCAGTCGTTGGTTTGCGCAAGGCGGCATCGGTCAGTCTTGGGGCGAGGCCGATGGTCTCCATGCTTACGCTCTGTGGTCCACGGCACTCTCACATGGCGATGCCAGTGATGACCAGCTAAATATTGCAACAGGGATTGAATCTGGCTTGCTTTGGCAGCTTGCTGATGACCACCGCCTCGGTTTACAAGCCCAATCTCTCCCCCTACTTAATCGTGATTCGCTGTCACATTCACAAGTGGATATGACATGGAACTGGCGTGTTACTTCGGATTGGTCTATCCGCAGTAAAGCACGCTATCAGCATTGGGAGAGCGAAGAGATGAGTGGCCATATTACTAACTACTTTTATTTCTAGCTTCATCGCTTACCATTGTCCTCATTGTCGTTCTATTTTTTAGAACAAGATGCTCAATCATACGCCGTGTTCGCACGGCGTTTTTGTTTCTACACTGCAGCTATTGTTCAGCGTCACCGCTGTTCAACATCGAATCAGTGAGGAGAAGCATTATGATTACCGTCCGTCATGCCAGCGATCGCGGTCAGGCCAACTTTGGCTGGCTACAAAGCCGCCATACTTTTTCATTTGGTAGCTATTACGATCCTCATCATATGGGTTTCTCTGCACTGCGTGTGATCAATGATGATATCGTCTCGCCCGCCGCAGGCTTTGATACCCACGGACACCGTGATATGGAAATCATCAGTCTGGTGCTGGAAGGGGAAATAGAGCACAAAGACAGTCAAGGCAACCGACAAACCCTACCGGCTGGCGAGTTCCAACTGATGTCGGCTGGGCGCGGTATTTATCATAGCGAGTATAATGCCTCATCAACCCAAGCCTTGCGCTTTCTACAAATTTGGATTGAGCCCAATGAGCAAGGCGGGGAGCCGGGTTATCAGCAAAAAGATTTTGGTAAGCAGGCTGGCTTTACCGTCATCGCGACCCCAACCGGAGAAAATGGCACCTTACGCATCAAACAAGATGCGCGTTTGCTACAGCTGATTCTACCGCCCAGTGAATCGGTTACCTTGCCTTTGGAGGCAGGACGCCATGCCTATGTACATCAAGTCGCGGGCCCGCTCGACGTTGAAACGACATCTCTGGCTCCAGGCGATGGCGCAAAGATTGAAGATATCCATCACGTAACCTTTAGCAATAAGGGCAACGAAACCAGCCAAGCACTGGTGTTTGATCTCCCCTAACGCGCAGATTCAGCCACTCTGGCCTGCCGGTCTATTTGCGCCGCAGGCCTTAGTCTGTGTACACTGCGCCCTTTCTTCATGCATGAGAGGTTGAATGCTCACTCTATCGAATAAGGTGGCAATTCCCGACAATGAGATTGAGCTCACGGCCATCCGCGCCGCAGGGAAAGGCGGGCAAAACGTCAACAAAGTATCGAGCGCCATTCATCTGCGCTTTGACATCCAAGCCTCGTCACTGCCTGATGCGTACAAAGCCCGATTAATGGCTCTGTCTGATTCGCGCATCTCCAAAGAGGGCGTCGTAGTCATAAAAGCGCAAAACTACCGCACCCAAGAGCTAAACCGAGAAGACGCGCTAGAGCGCTTACAGGCGTTGATCAAAGGCGCGATGGTAGAGCAGAAAAAACGTAAACCCACCAAACCTACCAAGGCCTCACAACGACGCCGCGTGGATGCTAAAAAACGTAAGAGCCAAACTAAAGCCCTGCGTGGAAAGGTCGCCCCTTAGCGCCTCACATTCCACGGCTAAGTCCAGGCGTTTACGAAACCATCATCTCGCTTGCTGTATCACAACCGGTAGTGTGCTGCCCTCATGATCTCGCCAAGTATTAGCCCATTTATGTGACATAACGCATCAACGAAATACACCGTGCGATGACACACTATGGCTTATGCACGCGGTGAAGGAAATAAATACGTCGCCCCCTCATCAGCGCGTGACACCTGCTGACGCGCCGCAGCAAACAAATCACGTCCCCATGTATTGGTCGCTTGGGGCGGTTCTGTCACAGGACGCAGGGATAAGTCAGCATGACAGGTCAATACGCCAGCATTGGCATCCAATGTGATCAGATCGCCATCTTTAATAACGGCCAGCGCACCGCCATGCATGGCTTCTGGACAGACGTGCAAAGCGGCAGGAACCTTACCTGACGCCCCCGATAACCGTCCATCTGTCACTAGAGCAACCTGATATCCCATCTTTTGCACATTACCAAGAATAGGCATGAGTTTATGAAGCTCTGGCATGCCATTAGCGGCTGGGCCATTGAAACGTACCACCACAACCACGTCTTGGTTGAACTCCCCTCCTTGATAGGCCTGCTCAACCTGGTGCTGACAGTCAAACACTCGCGCAGGCGCGCAAACCACGCGATGTGCGGGAGCCACCGCGGAGACTTTGATCACCGCGTTGCCCATATTGCCAGAGAGCATGCGTAATCCACTGGTTGAGCTGAAATGCGAGCCGGAAGCCGCTATAACCCCTGTGTCAGTTGATGGTGCGGCAGGTTCCCAAACAAGCTGCCCCTGGTCTAATCGTGGTGTGGTCAATTGATCGCTAAATTGGCCGACGGCAGGTAAGGTATCGTCATGTAATAACCCAAGCGCATGTAAGTGCACCATCAACGTTGGGACGCCTCCAGCGGCTTCAAAAGCATTAATATCAGCCGGGCCGTTAGGATACATTCGAGTCAATAACGGAACCACATGGGACAATGTATCAATATCTTCCCACGTCAGGATGATCCCTGCTGCTCGCGCCATGGCCACCAAATGGATGGTATGGTTGGTGCTGCCGCCTGAAGCCAGCAACGCGACCACACCATTGATGACGCTTTTTTCCGTCACCACATCGCAGAGTGGTCGGTAAGTCGCACTTCCCGCACACTGGGATGCTAACGCTGTCGCCGCATAACAAGTCAACGCGTGGCGCAACGCCGAGTTCGGGGCGACAAACGCGGCGCCGGGGAGGATTAACCCCATAGCTTCAAGCACCAGTTGATTGGTGTTAGCCGTGCCGTAGAAGGTGCAGGTCCCCGGACTGTGATAGGCCTGACATTCCATCGCAAATAATGCCTCTTTACCGACGTCACCGGCTGCATACGCTTGACGTACCGCCACTTTTTCCTCGTTGGTTGTACCTGTGGACATCGGGCCAGAGGGCACAAATAAAGTCGGTAAGTGCGCATAGGCAAGCGCGCCCATCAGTTGCCCCGGTGCAATTTTATCGCATACGCCAAGCAACAGTGTGGCATCGTAGACATTATGGCTTAACGATATCGCAGTCGCCTGCGCAATCACATCACGTGAAAACAACGACATCTCCATCCCCGGCTGACCTTGCGTCACCCCATCACACATCGCGGGCACACAGCCTGCCACTTGCGCCGTATGGCCCAAAGGCTGCAGAGCAGCTTTGATCTGATCGGGATAGTCAGCATAGGGCGCATGCGCGCTAAGCATATCGTTATAAGCGCTGATAATTGCCACATTGGCGGTGGTCATATCCAGCATGTGCTGTTTATCTTGCTGGCACGATGCGGCCACCGCATGCGCGATATTGCCACAAGACAAGCTTGCACGCGTCTTTCCCATATCGGCTTGTCTCTGAGTTTGGCGTAAAAACGCGGTGCGCGCAGACTCGCTGCGTTGGCGTAGCTCTTTAGTCACCGCTTCAACGTTAGAGTGCACCATCAAGCCACCTCTTGCTGACGAGTAATGAGACACGCTGCGTATTTTGTTAAGGATTCGATATCTCGGTTGATATCAACAGAAATCACGTCTGATTCAATCCCCGTCGGTTTTTCTAAAGCGGCAAATTGACTGTCAAGCATTTCGGTTCTCATGAAGTGGCCTTTACGCGCTCGCATACGTTCAAGAATTAACTCATAGCTACCATCTAGAAAAAGAAAAGTGACGCTCTTATTTCCCTCACGAAGCCTATCTCGGTATTGACGTCGAAGCGCAGAGCAAACGATGACACCGAATTCGTTTTTTTGCTCCAAACTAAACGCGACATCACGGAGCCGTTCGAGCCAAGGCTCTCGATCTCTATCATTGAGAGGCTGTCCCAATGCCATTTTCTCGATATTTGCGCGTGGGTGTAAATCATCACCATCGATAAACTTGGCGTCTAAGCGCTGTGCCAATTTCACGCCTAGCGTACTTTTTCCAGAACCACTCACGCCCATCACAATCACACTACCAATTGCCATACCAACTCCTTAGCGAGATTTTAACCAGATCTCATTTTTGGTCATGCATTTAATAATTGTCTTTATCTTAGTGTGGTTACCGGTAACATGTTACCGGTAACCTTTAACTTTGTGACGTTTGACACAAAACATCTTAGTCTGAAGAGGTGAGCCATGGAACTACTCGCACAAAGCCCTGAGCCAACGACTCTGCTCTTGATAGCACTGGGCGCTATCGCATTGTTATTACTACTAATAATGAAACTTAAGGTACATGCTTTTGCATCGCTGACGTTGGTCAGCTTGGCCACTGCACTCACCACCGGAATCCCGATCGATAACGTGGTGCCAACCATGATGACAGGATTTGGCAATACCCTCGCATCAGTTGCCTTACTCGTCGGGCTGGGTGCCATGATAGGCAAAATTCTCGAAGTCACCGGCGGTGCGAATGTCTTGGCCGATACGCTGATCGCTCGGTTTGGCGAAGCACGTGCCCCGTTAGCACTCGGTATTGCTTCTTTGCTCTTTGGCTTTCCTATCTTTTTCGACGCGGGGCTGATTGTAATGATGCCCATCATGTTTAGCGTCGCAAAACGCTTGGGTGGCTCACCGATAAAATACGCCTTGCCGGTTGCGGGGGCGTTTGCAGTTATGCATACCTTTGTCCCCCCACATCCCGGTCCCGTTGCAGCCTCAGATTTACTCGGCGCAGACATGGGCTTGCTCTTAGTCGTTGGGCTTCTGGTTTCGTTTCCTACTTGGTATTTGGGTAGCTACTTATTCGGACTGTATGCAGGCAAGAGGTTCAACATTCCGCTCGCAAAGGCTTTTTTAAACACTGAAGTCATGTTTAAAAGCAAAAAGGATTACCCTGCCTTTTCAACTGTGTTGATGATTTTACTGCTCCCTGTACTGCTCATTTTCCTCGATACGGGTCTGAACGCACTCAGTGTGGCTGGCATGGTCAACGGTGAACATCAATGGGTCGGCTTCTTGCGTATGCTAGGTAAAACCCCGGTCGCACTGCTGATCACCCTATTAACTTGCTTGTTGGTCTTTGGCCAAAAACTGGGCAAAAGTAAAATGGAAAAACTGTGTACCGATTCGTTAGCGCCAATTTGTGCGGTGATTTTGGTCACTGGCGCGGGCGGCATGTTTGGTGGCGTCTTGCGCGCGAGCGGTATCGGTCAAGCACTCGCCACCATGCTGTCAGACACGGGCATGCCGATAATATTGGCCGCATTTGTTATTGCTACCTGCTTGCGCGTTGCACAAGGCTCTGCCACCGTTGCTCTCACCACCACGGCCGCACTTATCGCACCCACCGTATCGCATACTGTGGGTTTATCCCAACTGGATGTGTGCTTTATTGTCATCGCGATTGCTGGTGGGGCGACCGTTTTATCGCATTTCAACGACTCGGGCTTTTGGTTGGTATCGCGCCTACTCGAAATGGATGAAAAAACCACACTTAAAACTTGGACTGTGATGGAAACCCTGCTCGGGACCATTGCGTTTGTTATCGTAGCGCTATTAAGCGTTTTACTGTAAAGGAATCCCCATGACTGAAATGAATCAACGCCTTAAGGCAATTCGCATCGTGCCAGTGATTGCGATTAATAATGCGGATGATGCTGTGCCGCTAGCAAAAACCTTGGTCGATAACGGCCTACCGTGCGCTGAAATTACCTTTCGCACTGACGCGGCCGCCCGTGCTATCCGTCTCATGCGCGATGCCTATCCCGATATGCTGATTGGTGCCGGCACGGTACTCACTGCAACCCAAGTCGACGCCGCAATTGACGCAGGCGCCGATTTTATTGTCAGCCCTGGGCTTAACCCAACCACAGTAAAACATTGCCAGCAACGCGGCATTCCTATCATCCCTGGGATCAACAACCCCAGCTTAGTCGAGCAAGCCATGGAGCTGGGGCTGGATACGTTGAAGTTTTTTCCTGCCGAAGCTTCAGGCGGCATTGCGATGTTAAAAGCATTATCTGCCGTGTATCCCGTGAGTTTTATGCCAACCGGCGGCGTGAGTGAGGCGAACGTAAGCGATTATCTCGCATTACCTTCGGTGCTTGCATGTGGTGGCACTTGGATGGTCCCTGCCAAGTTGATTGACGCGCGCAACTGGGATCACATCGCAGCATTAGTTAAGGCGTTGTAATGGTTGTCACCTCAAGCAAGGACATCTTTTCCGCTTGAAAAAGATGCTGGAGTCGCTCGCACTCGTCATCGCTTGTGCTTGCAACGTCAACGCGTCACCGATACCGTCTCTTCTCGATTTATAAAAGACGCTGGGTTAAAAACGGGGAGAGGCGGTATGTTGACCAAGGCACTTGAGCACGTTTTTGGGTTTTCATCATTTCGTGCAGGACAAGAGTCGGTGATTTCTCAGATAATGCAAGGGGAGTCGGCCTGTGCGATTTTTCCTACCGGTGCGGGTAAGTCATTGTGCTATCAACTACCAGCCACGCAACTGCCCCACTTAACCCTAGTGATTTCACCTTTGCTAGCATTAATGCATGATCAAATCGCATTTATGCGCCGTAAAGGTATTGCCGCCGCTACCATTGATTCCACACAGACTCCCGAGCAAACTAAACAAGTGATGAAGCAAATCCGCTGCGGTGATATCAAAGTCCTGATGATTTCGGTCGAGCGGTTAAACAACGAACGCTTTCGCCAATTTATTGCCCCTATCCCCATCTCTTTATTGGTCATAGATGAAGCACATTGTATCTCTGAGTGGGGACATAATTTTCGCCCCGATTACCTCAAACTCCCCGCTTATCGACAGCAATTAAATATTCCTCAGGTATTGCTTCTCACCGCTACTGCGACACCCGCGGTTGTCGAGGACATGCAAAAAAAATTCGCGATCCCAGCAAGTAACACGACATTAACCGGGTTTTATCGCTCCAACCTTTACCTGAATGTGGTCGCCGTGGAAGAGGATCAAAAACGACAAGCGCTGGTTGAGCAGTTGCAGCCTGCTCCCCTCTTACCAACTGTCATTTATGTCACCCAGCAGCAAACCGCCGAGGATGTCGCCCAGTGGCTACAAACCCAGCATATCCCCGCGACGGCTTACCATGCCGGTATGAGTCACGATACGCGTGTATCAATACAAGAAGCCTTTATGGCGGGCCGATCACCATGTATTGTCGCGACCATCGCCTTTGGTATGGGGGTCGACAAGGCTGATATCCGACGTGTCATCCATTTTGATTTGCCTAAATCGATCGAGAACTATAGCCAAGAGATTGGCCGCGCGGGACGAGATGGCCACCAGGCAACGTGCACTGTGCTCGCCAACCAATCAAGCCTGAATGTACTGGAAAATTTTATCTACGGCGATACGCCAGACAAAACGGCGATCCAGGGGCTACTGGAAGAAATAAAACAAGCCGGTCAACAATGGGAAGTCATGCTACACAGTCTATCACGGACGTATAATATACGGCTTTTGCCGCTTAAAACCTTGCTGGTTTATTTAGAAATGGCCGGTGTAATCACCAGCCAATACAGTTATTTTGCCAATGTGAAGTTCCAATGCTTTGATTCACCAGAAACCATTACAGCTAAATTTCAGGGCGAGCGGCGCGAATTTGTCGCCCAACTATTTACGTGCGCGGTCAAAGCTAAAACCTGGTACAAGATGGATTTCCAACAACTGTGGCAACGCTTTGGGGCAGAGAGAAAGCGCGCGTTAGCGGCACTGGACTATTTTCACGAGCAAGGTTGGATATCACTTGCCACCCAACAGGCCACGCAAGTCTTTTCGGTCAGTCCCCATGAGATTGATGTTCAAGCGCAGGCTGAACAATTACATAACCTTTTTGCTAAAAAGGAAGAGAGCGAACTGGCCCGCATCAACCAATTACTGGCTTTATTGGCCTCTTCAACCTGTATTAGCCAGCGCCTTGCCGACTACTTTGGCGATCACGCGGCGCCAACTACTTGTGGCCATTGTTCGGTATGCCAAGGACATATTGCTCAGCTACCCCCACGCCCTGAATTACCCGCGATCGATGTGCAGGCATTATCATCATGGTGCCAGCACTTCGCCGCCGCTTGCGATGCCACGCCAAGTCACGCGGCAACGACACGTTTTTTACTCGGGCTGTCTTCACCGCTTCATACCAAAATCAAGGCGAAGACAATACCTGGTTTTGGCGCACTTGCGTCGTATCCGTTTCAAACGGTCAACGCTCGCGTGCTCGCTGAGCACGGTGCCAAACAATAACGGATAACAATGTGGCGCATCCAGCTTAGCAACGCTCGGAGCGCCACCTCATGCCGCTGGCATTGCCACAATCGGGTGTATCATCACGAACGCACTACCCTCTCAGTTTTGCGGAAAAAGTGACATTTATCCCCAGCTGCCAATGTTTTGTTCATATACTGGTAGTAATGGTCGCATGCATTGCGCGCCATCATTTCTAGCCATTGCCAGATTCAAGGGTTGTTTATGCGGCATTCTGGGGTGTTATATGTGGTGACTCGTATCATCGTTGTGGTTCTGAGCATTGGCGTCCTCTTGACCATCACGCTGAGTGTTGACGCTGAGCAAAACCAACAGTCCAAGCCACAAAGCCCTGTTTTAAAAGTGGCGAACTCGCATGCTTGGCGACCATTTTCCTATCTTGACCGCAATCAAGAGCCAAAAGGGATCCTAATTGATTTTTGGAAAGAATTTGGCAAACGTAACGGCTATCAAATTGAATTTGTGCTAACTGATTGGCAACAATCGATTGATGCTGTGCGAAGCGGTCAAGCCGATGTTCACGCAGGCTTACTTCGCTCACCAGAGCGGTTAGCGTTTATGGATTTCGGCACCCCACTTTTTAGCATCGATACGCAAGTGTTCTTCAGCCAAGCTCTCACGGGCGTATCGGCAGATTATGTGTTAGCGGGCGACACCGACCACGCAGTCGGTGTTGTGCAAGGCGGGTACGAAGAAGAGTTTATGAGAACCGAATTTCCAGACGTAACGCTACAGCTCTTCCCGAATAACCAAGCCATGCTTGATGCAGCGTTATCTGCAGACATCCAAGCATTCGTCGCCGATCTGCAAGTCGCCAATTATCACCTTTATACCACCACTAACCAAAATTTGTTTATACCCGTCAGGCACCTCTATACAGAAATGTTATATGCCGGTTTTGCGAAAGGGAAGACGGCATTACTCAATCAAGTTGATAATAAATTTGCTTGGCTCGACGATGAAACCAAGCGGCGGCTATTAAATCGCTGGGTATATTACGATGTCGAGACCGTCTATCCCGCGTATTTGTTACCAATGCTAATCGCCTTTGGTGTGATAGTGGGCATCAGCTATATCTTTTTACTGAAAAGAACGGTTAAACAGAAGACGCATGCGCTGCAAGCAGCCAATGACTTACTGCAAGCGCAAGCGATTACTGACTCTCTCACTCATCTTCACAACCGACGTTATTTCTATCAGTGCCTATATAGCCAAATGCGCGAAGTCAAGGGGATAACCCTGATGGTGTTCGATATTGATGACTTCAAAGCCTTTAACGATGGGTTCGGCCACGCACATGGCGACGAAGTGCTTTGCTTTGTCGCTCAAACAGCGCGGAGTCTATTACCCAATGACGCCGTGGTGGCAAGGATCGGGGGAGAGGAGTTTGCCGTGCTGCAGTATTTTTCTACCGCTGAGCGTGCCGTGGTGCAAGGAAAACTGCTGTGCAACGAGATATCAAGACAAAGCCTTGCGCTATTTAATCATCCATCTATGCCCGTCACAGTGAGTTTGGGCGTGGCTTACTACCCAAACGGTATGCCTCACAGTGAAATTGTTGATGCCGATAAAGCCATGTATCAAGCTAAAAAGCAGGATAAGAACTGCGCCGTTTTGCACGAGATAAGCCAGTGAGAGCGGGCTTACGACATTGCAACATACAAAAAAGCGCCGCGAGGGCGCTTTCATGCAAGATAATATTGTTTACTTAACCCATCAAGTTATAAAGCAACGCAGARATCGCCAGCATACCGGTCACAAAGATAAAGTAAGTACCCGCTTTGCCGCGATACTGCGCCAGCGCTTTGACTTTGTAGGCCGCAACCGTTGGCATAATAAATAAGATCATCGCAATCACAGGCCCAGACAATGCGCCCATCATATCGAGGATGCTGGGGTTAATCACCGCACACCACCAAATAGCAAAAAACATCACCACCACGCCGAGCTTATCGGCCTTTTTATAAGTGAGTTTGCTATGTTTGGTGACCAGGCCGTTCAGACTTTCGCGTGCACCGAGAAAATGCCCCAAAAACGATGATGTGATAGCAATAAAGGCGACCAAAGGCCCTAAGGTGCCAATAAATGGATTTTGGGTGACATTAGCAAGGTATGAGAGCACAGACACATTTTGCGCCTTCGCTTCCGCCATTTGTGCCGGGGTGAGCGTCAACACGCACGAGAAAACAAACAGGAGTACAAAGGCAACTAACATCACGCCCGCGCGTTTAAGAATTTGCTCTGACTTGCCTTGGGCATCATCACCATAGTGACGGCGCTGAATATTAGCAAAGCTAGAAATCGCCGCCGCATGGCTGAACGAGAAAATCACCACTGGCACGGCGAGCCATAGATTCATGCCCAGTTCTCCCATCCCGGGCATAGCGAGGTTCGGTGCTTGCCATGATGGTATTAGGTAAAAAGACAAAAACGCCAAGATAGCAACCAGCGGATAAACCATCGCCGCAAATGCACGCAGCATCAGGCGCTCGCCCCCCATCATGATCGCAATCATACCTGCGACTAGCACACCAGACAGCATGACACGGTTTGGCGACGCCCACCCGAGTTGATTAACCAAAAAGCTATCAACTGTATTAGTCAGCCCAACGCCATATATCAACAAAATGGGGAAAATAGAAAGAAAATACAGCACGGAGATCAAACGGCCTGCATGGCTGCCGAAGTGTTCGGCAACCACATCGGTGAAATCGGCATCTTTGTGGCGAGACGACAACACAAAGCGCGCTAAGCCTCGGTGAGCCATAAACGTCATCGGAAACGCCAGTACGGCCATAATCATGAGTGGCCAAAAGCCCCCCATCCCGAGATTAATGGGAAGGAACAGGATCCCGGCCCCCACCGCTGTACCGAACAAGCTGAGTGCCCAATGGGTATCATGTTGGGTCCAGCGGTGCGATACACTTTTTGAGGAGATATCTATAGTCTGGTTCACGTCAAACTCTCTTAGTTATAATATTTTGTGCGGTTGCATAGTAGCGAGTTCAATCTAAAGTATCACACAAATGTAATAGATATATGTCCTAATTGTTTTGTTAAATACTTGTCATATAATCTAGGTTAAAATCTAAAAGGCAGTTTATAACTCCATTAACAACCTAAACTATCAACATAAAACCCCAAATTATCAAGCAAGGGCAGATTGATTGAATTGTTTGCAAAATAATGCAACAACCACATTTTCGTTCGCAACATGTTGACAATGTGTAACAACTCATCTCTCAGTTTTTGATGATAAATTATTCACCTGTTACATTTCGATCGCGTGAGCAATTAGCGAGGACGATCACACGCTACAAGTGGCAAGGCGTTTATCCTGTGCTGACCGACGTGTTCTCCAACTCCGCGATAGGCCAGCTTATGCGTGAACCCATTATTATCGACTGCGATCCCGGCCATGACGATGCCATTGCACTGGTGATGGCTTGTGCAATCCCCCAGCTTGATATCAAAGCAGTCACCACCAGTGCCGGAAATCAAACCCCAGATAAAACCCTTTACAACGCCAGACGCATTTTGACTTTGTTGCAACAAACACACATCCCTATCGCGGGTGGCGCACATAAACCACTCACCCGTGAGCTCATTATTGCTGATAATGTTCACGGTGAGTCGGGCTTGGATGGTCCTGCGCTGCCAGAGCCCACGATGGACGCCCATCCTGATAATGCTGTTAACCTAATGGCCAGTGTGCTTCAAGACGCTGACCAGCCTATTACCTTGGTCGCGACTGGCCCTTTAACCAACGTGGCTTTACTCCTGGCCGCCTACCCGGATTTAACCAACCGGATTAAGCAGATTGTGCTGATGGGAGGCGGTGTGACCTTGGGCAATTGGACACCAGCAGCCGAGTTTAATATTTATGTCGACCCAGAAGCTGCTGATCGCGTGTTTCGCGCTGGGATCCCAATCACCATGTTTGGATTAGATGTTACCCACCAAGCGTTAGTCAAAGATGAAGATGTGGCTTCCATCCGTGGCATCGATAATCCCGTGGCACAGACAGTTGCGGGTTGGCTTGATTTCTTTATGCGCTATCACCGCGATCCCAAGTGGCGCCTAGACGGCTCACCGCTGCACGATCCCTGCACCATCGCGTGGCTGGTGATGCCCGAGCTCTTCGAGTGTGAATCACTATGGGTGGGTGTCGAGACACAAGGGACGTTAACCACTGGAATGACGGTCGTCGACCGCTATCACGTCACGGGCAATCTCGCCAATACCGAGGTGGCAATGGCCGTCGATCGAAAGGGCTTTATCAACTTGCTATACGATTGCTTGCGCCAATACCACTAAAAAGCGCGGCTTTGTGCCGCGCTTTATCGTCATCTTGGGTCATAAAACGGTTTCGGTCATAACGCGACCGCCTTAGCGACAGTGCATTAGTATCGCGCTGTCACACTGACACCGTTAAAAGCAGTGTAACCATTAAGCATCACGTGATAGCGACCGTTTTGTGTGCTTTGTACCGTACACACTTCACTATTGCCGTAGTTGTATGGACGGCAGTCCCAGCTATTTAAAGTTGGTTTCGCCCCATAGCGTAGGTACAAATCTGCATCGCCTGAGCCCCCGCTGATATTGACCGTTAGACGTTGCCCCGCGTCAACATCAACGTAAAAGAAGCGCTGCGTACCTTGTGCCCCAGCAATACCCGTCACTGGCTGGCCATTTTTGAGCTCATTTTTTGGCCCTGGCGTTGGGTCACAATCAGGCTCACAACTGCTATCCGCTTGGCTATAGAGCAGTTTGTTAACCGAACCACGAGGATCACTGATTTTATTTACGCTAGCACGGTTGCTAATTAAGCTCTCGACTTGTGCTGGCGATAGGCTATTGTTTTCTTGTAAATACAAGGCCGCAACACCGGCAACATGAGGTGTCGCCATTGACGTGCCACTGATGGTGCGATAACCACCGTCATACCAGGCAGATTTGATTTGCGAGCCTGGTGCAAATACATCAAGACAGCTGCCCCAGTTGGAGAAACTTGATCGGCTATCGCTGCTTGTTGTTGAGCCCACGGTGACGCCACTTGGCTCACGGGCCGGCGAGCTGTTACACGCATCGGCATTGGAATTGCCAGCCGCCAGCATAAAGCTCACACCCGATTGCACCGCACTGGCAACCGCACGATCCAGTGCTGTAGACACACCACCACCTAAGCTCATGTTTGCCACCGATGGTCCACTGGCATTGGCAGCCACCCAATCAACCCCGCCAATCACACCGGACGTTGAGCCCGAACCACTACAGCTCAGCACTCTCACCCCAACAATGTCGACATTTTTAGCGACGCCATATTGGCTACCACCGATAGTGCCGGCCACATGGGTGCCGTGACCGTTACAGTCTGACGCGTCATTATCGTTATCAACAAAGTCATAGCCAGAGCGAGCACGACCACCAAACTCTACGTGTGACGTTGTCACACCTGTATCAATGACGTACGCCGTCACACCTGTGCCATCAAAATTGGTACTGTAATTGTTATCCAAAGGCAGGTTACGTTGGTCAATGCGATCCAACCCCCAAACTGGATTACTCTGGTTGGCGTTTGGGGTGATTACCGGGTCCAAGGAAATCGTCTTATCTTGCTCGATAAAGTCCACTTGCTCGTCCATACGCAACGCGCGCAGTTGCTCTGGCGTCAATTTGGCTACAAAGCCACTCAGCGAGCGATCAAACACTTTCTCAACTTTAACCGCGTGTTGGTTGACCATGCTTGAGACGGCCTGCTGAGTGAAGGTTTGTAGCGCTTGTGGATCGTCGCTGAGCGTCATCGGTTGTTTGAATACCACAATGTATTGGTCTTCAATCCCCTGGTTGTCTGACGCGACAACGAGTGGCGCTAGCGTTTGCTGCTGAGAGATCGCTTGTTTACCCTCTTCCTGTTTTGCGAGCGCTGCAGGCGATGCAGCGACTAATGCTGATGCAATACAGCAGCTAAGTACATGCTTTAACATATTGTATTCCTTACAATGGTTAAACGTATCAAAAATTAATTGCCTACAAATAACAACAAGCACGTTTATAAAGCTATGCATCAACAGCATTTTTTTCCGCAGAGAAAATCGCTTTATTTATCCAACTTACCAGCATTATTTACTATTGCATCAGCAGCATCAATTTTAACTTTTTGTTTACAAAGTGTTTATGTAGGCCATCTGTGAGCACTTAACACTTTTTTACTAAAAATGATTGATGAACAGTTCTTTGATGCTGCTCACAGCTAAAATGAAAGTGAATTAATACATGCAGTTAGAGAGTGAGATTGATTGGCATAAAAAAGCCAGTGACAGAGCACTGGCCGGTAAGATACTCGGTGTTCAACCTAATTTAACTTGGCTGCTCATGCACCAACACGCCGCCTTCAAGCGCCCCAACTAATACATTCGGAACGTCAGTTTCATCAGAGGTAACAGCAATACGCGTGCCCGGCCCAATCGCTGAGATAGGGGCTGCCATCATCAAAGAGCCACGCTCACCGTCATCAACAAGCTTCCACGATGGCGCGGCTGCCGCATGATCATTGGCATATAGCCGACACTTGTTTCTGTCAGGTTCAATTAAACAGTCCAGGCCATACTCAATGTCGTCATAAAAAAACGACCACTGATAATAACCCGCATTGACGCTGCAAGGGGTTTTGATAAAACTCAACGCCTCTGCGCTATCTTGGGTTAAGGTAATAAAGCGCTGTGCATCTGGCACCATCGCTAAATATCCCAGTGATTTGCCATTGGCATCGGTGACCGCGAGCTTTACCTCTTGTTCAACCATCGCGCGCTCATGATCGCCAATGTCTGGCAACATGGAATCGGGTTGTACTGAAAACGCCATTGTGTCGCTCCTTTGGTTGCTTCGCACCACTTTTAACAGTTATGTAACAACCAAAGATATAGATCAATTTCTCGGAAAAGTTTAGTGATGCACTCCGTAACTGGGGAAAGCGCTCAGATCGCAATGTCTTATCGTGCAAATTTGCAGGCTTACCGCATTAACCACCAGCGCATTAAGCGTTTGTACCAGCGGTTGTAAGGGGGTTTGACTAAAAAGCTGGTGTCCCATTTATCACGGGTGAGGACGGTTTTACTGTGGCTAAACGTATAAAAGCCTTCAATACCGTGGTAATGCCCCATGCCAGAGTCACCAATGCCGCCAAAAGGCGCATCTTCGGCAGCGACATGGAACAAGGTTTCATTAATCCCCATACCGCCAGCGTGAAGCTGCTTGGTGACCTGCGCGCGTATCTCAGCGTCATTGCTCATCAAATACAAAGCGAGCGGTCGCGGGCGCGCCTGAATATAAAGCAATGCCTCAGAGATATCTTGATAGGTGACAATAGGTAGGAGCGGGCCAAAAATCTCTTCTTGCATCACCCGCATATCATCGGTGACTTGGGTCAGTAGCTGAGTTGGCCAGCGTCGTTTTTCCGCAGTTGGCATGGTTTGCTGGTCGAGTGCACACCAGCGACGCGCACCCTTATCGAGCGCATCTTGGAGCGTTTCTTCTAGCCGCATCGCTTGGGGTTGATTAACGATCTGGCTGTAATCTTGATTGGCCTCAAAGTCAGGATACATAGCACGAAATGCACGTTGATAGGCGTGTATAAAGGCTTCTTGCCGATGTTCAGGGCAAAGCACATAGTCGGGGGCAACACATATCTGCCCAGCATTTAAGCACTTCCCGTAAATGAGCCGTGAGACAGCCACGTCCATATCAATTTGATCATCAATGATCACCGGCGATTTACCCCCAAGTTCGAGGGTCACCGGGGTCAAATTATCGGCCGCCGCCAGCATGACTTGACGTCCGACCTGGGTTGAGCCGGTGAAAAAGAGATGGTCGAACTCTAGCTCGGTAAAGCGGCGCGACACTTCAACTTCACCTTCAACCACGGCCACTTCGTTTGGGCTAAACACCTCAGCGATTAACGCGCGTAATACCTGGTTGGTGTTGGGCGTGAACTCCGAAAGCTTAAGCATTACCCGATTGCCCGCGGCCAACGCGCAAATCAGCGGACTCACTGCCAGCATAATCGGAAAGTTCCAAGGTACAATGATCCCAACCACGCCTTTTGGCTGGGAGTGCACGACCAATTTGGTGCCTAGCAAAGTAATACCAGGACGCCGTTTTTGCGGCTTCATCCATCGCTTTAATCGATGACGGGTGTAATCAATTTGGTGCAGCAAAGGCAAGATGTCGGCAATTTCAGTATCAACGGGCGCACGGTAGCCGTAATCGTCGCTAAGGGCTTGTTGTAACGCAGACGATTTTTGCTTGATGGCCTGACGCAAGCGCAGAAGTGCGTCGCGACGATGGCTGTACTCTAAAAAAGGACACTGAGACACCTGTTCTTTTTGCGCGTCGAATGTCTCTCGCATCTCTTTAACCGTTTCCAACCACTGTGAGCCTGACTCTGTCATCCTTGCCTCCTCTGCCGATACAAGATCGCGATACACCACTTCTTCATTGATGACATAGCCACCTTGTTTACGCAACAGCGCTTGACCGATATAGCGTCACTGTTCACAGGCCCCTCTCCGCGCAAACCTGATCGTTATCATGATAAAGCTCACAACATCATCATTATTTCCATACATTTTGCGAGGAATAACAAATACGAAACAAAAAGTAACGTCATATTCACAAAGCAAGTTTAGTATACTCCTCGCCTAATAAATAAGACAACACACTCCGCTCACTTAAACAGGCTGAGTGGGCGTCATCACTGTGCCAACAACATACCAATGAGCAAATTAAAACGATGAGACGAAATCAAGACATTACCGATGCCGTTGGCGAAACCTTCTCGATCCATGTCAATGGCGAGACGGTTCCCGCCATCGCTGGAGAAAGCGTGCTAAGCACTTTGCTCGCAAGCAATATCCGTGCGCTATCTAAAAATGATTATGGCCGATTAGCGAGTGCCTATTGCGGCATGGGCGTGTGTCATTGCTGCACGCTGGAAATCAACGCCCGCCATAAACAACGTGCGTGCCAAGTCGCCGTTCAGCCGGATATGGATGTCCGCACTGAAGCCAACATTGTGGTTGAGAACACGGATCTTGAAAGCCACACCGTCGAGCAAGGAGAAACCCATGTCTAAGCCTGTTGTTATTGTTGGTGCTGGACCTGCTGGTCTCTCTGCAGCGGTCACACTGGCCAAGCACAAGGTCGCCAGTATTATTGTTGATGAAGCCCCCAAACCCGGTGGCGTCGTCTATCGTGGCCCGTGGCGAGAGACTAACGCGCTGCCCCATTTGGATGACAAATGGAAGGCCACCTCACAAACCCTGCGCGAACAATATCACCAGCATCAGGATTTGATTGACCTACGCAGTTTGACGCGGGTACTGGGGCCAATGGCGGATCAACATCTCCTCACTGCTCATGAAGATACGCTATCAACGATTGACTATGAGCAGTTGATCCTCGCCACCGGTTGCCAAGAGCGCAGCATTCCCTTTCCTGGCTGGGATCTGCCAGGGGTGATGCTTCTTGGGGGGATCCAACTGCAAATAAAAAGCGGCTTGGTTCGTCCCGGGCACCGCTGCGTGATCACCGGCACAGGGCCTTTGCTTGTACTGGTTGCTTGTCAGCTTCACAAAGCCGGTTGTGATATCGCCGGTATCTATGAAGCGGCGCCGTTTAAAGACTTGGCACGTGAAACGCTCGCCCTCCTCAACCGTCCACAGCTCGCGCTAGATGGCCTCTCCATGATGATGTATCTCAAACGCCACCATATCCCGATGCATTACGGTTGGGGCATCGTCAAAGCCTCGGGTGACCCCCAAGTCGAGCACGTCACGGTTGCACCCTACAGTAAAGAATGGCACCCAGATGTTAGCCGTGCCGAAACCATAAATGCCGATGTACTTGGTGTGGGTTACGGCTTTGCGGCACGCTCTCAGCTTGCGCAACTAATGGGACTAGATATGCAGTACGATCACATGAGCGGGGCGATCCCCGTGGTGGACGAGTGGCAACGAGCCAGTGTCGACAATGTTTACTGCGCCGGTGATACCGTGAAATTTGCCGGCGCAGAAGCCGCCATGTTGGAAGGAAAGATTGCGGCGTACTCCGCACTGAAGGCACGCAATATTTCAATGCCTAATCTTGACAATGAGTTTAAGGCTCTGCGTCATCAGCTCGAAAAGAGCTACCGTTTCCGTAAAGGCTTTGATACGGCAGGCTACCGTCGTCCAGGCCTGCTCAGTTTGCCGGGAAAAGACACAGTGATCTGTCGCTGCGAGCAAGTGAAAAAGGCGGACATTGATAACGCCATCAATCAAGGCGTCAAGGATGTGATTACGTTGAAAATGCGTACCCGCGTTACCATGGGTGACTGCCAAGGAAAAACCTGTGCGCACTACTGCTACGACCGACTCAATGAGAGCACGACGTCGCCTCAGCCTTTGATTCGCCCTCGATTCCCACTCGACCCTATTCCTTTTGCTGCGTTGGAGGATGACGCATGAAACAGTACGACATCGTAATTTGTGGCGGCGGCGTGATCGGCGCATCGGTGGCTTATCATTTAAGCCGCGAGCGCGACTTATCCATCGCCGTTGTGGACTATAAATACCCCGGAAACGCCTCGCGTGCGTCAGCCGGTGGTCTATGGGCGATGGGCGAGTCAACCGGCCTTGGCTGCGGCGTTATCCTGTTTAAGACCCTTTCTAAGCAGATGCAAGAAAGCGGCGAAGGTGGATCACCAGAGATCAAACCGCACATTATGCCCAAGCCGTTCTTCGATATGGCGATGCTGTCTAACCAGCTCTATCCGGCATTGTATGATGATTTGCTGACGCATCACGGTGTGGACTTTAAGTTTGAGCGTACTGGTTTGAAGTTTGTCATGTTTGATAAGTACGACAAACTCTATGCCGAACATATTGCGGCCGCCATTCCTGATCGCCAAGAGCATGTCCGTTGGGTGTCTCAAGAAGATCTTCACGCACAAGAGCCTAACGTGTCGCGTGCGGCAATTGGTGCGATGGAGTTTGAGGGTGATCACCAAATCAATCCCTATCGCCTTAACGAGGCCTATTTGGAAGCAGCACGGCAGAACGGTGTCGAGCTATACCTCAATACCAAAGTCACGGGTGTGGTGAGACAAGGTAACCGCGTTGTCGCGGTTGAAACAGAAAACGGCAAGCTAGGTTGTGGCACCATGATCAATGCGGGTGGCGCATGGGCGGAAAAACTCAGCTTGTGGGCAACGGGGATGCCAATGCCTGTCTTCCCAGTCAAAGGCCAAGTGATCGTCTCCGAGAAGCTACCTAAGCTTTTAAATGGCTGTTTAACCACCAGTGATTGTTATATCGCCCAAAAAGATAACGGCGAAGTCTTGATTGGCTCAACCACCGAAGAGCGTGGTTTTGACACCACCACAGACATGAAGTACATCAAACAGCTGGCACAAGGCGCCATGAAGTCTATCCCCGAGCTGAAGAAGATGAATATCAAGCGCTGCTGGGCAGGCTTGCGTCCGGGCTCACCGGATGAGCTGCCGATTCTTGGTGCAGTGCCGGGTATTGACGGTTACCTCAATGCATGTGGGCATTTCCGTACCGGTATGTTGACCTCTGCCATCACCGGAAAGGTGATGAATGAAGTGGTACGTGGTCTGCCAACCACCATTGATCTCGCGCCGTTCTCCTATACACGCTTTTTGGACAGCCAAGGAAAAATGATCGGGAATTACCACTTAGACGTGGCCTTACCTTAACTGCCAAACGGCCCTAACGGTCTTCAAAGCCTGCTCGCCGCAGGCTTTTTTGTTATTAAGCTGTAACTTATCGATGACTTTCGCGATCAATTTAGCGCGATAGCCCACAGAAAAGCAGCACGATTATCGAGCAAAGATTGTCGCTTTATTGATCTCAGGCTTATACTGGAACAAACTCAGTTTAACGCCAGCTTTATTCGCTGATATCGAAAGGAAATGTGGTAGGCATGAACGACGARCCATCAAAAAACGAAATACTGACGGAAAGTGGTACGAATGAGCTAGAAATCATTGAGTTTCACTTAATCAAGCAACTTCCTGACGGCAGTACCAAAACCTGCTATTACGGTATCAACGTTGCCAAGGTTCGCGAAGTTATCCAAGTTCCGGAAACCACTGACTATCCAAACGCCCAAGCGCACATGATTGGGGTGTTTTCGTCACGCGACAAGCTAACGCCACTGATTGATCTCGCAGGCTGGTTAGGCGTCCCGACGCGTCCAGAGAAAGACAATAAGTTTGTGATTGTCACCGACTTTAACAACATGACTAATGGGTTTTTGATTGACAGTATTAGTCGTATCCATCGTATTTCCTGGGAAGCGGTTGAGTCCCCAAGCCAATTTTTAGAAGCAGGCGAGCAAGATTGTGTGGTCGCCGTTGTCCGCAAAGACAACAACCTGATTATGATCCTGGATTTTGAGAAAATCATTGCCGATATTAACCCTGAGTTGAGTATGGAAAAATACGATGTCACTCAGGACAGAAACGTCAACATTTCCGAATCCAGCGCGAAAAAACGCGAAGCAAAAACGATTTTAGTGGTGGACGATTCCGCCTTCATCCGTAGCTTGATTGAGAACACGCTACGCTCAGCTGGCTTTAACATTATATCGGCCAAAGATGGTGGCGAGGCC
The DNA here is from genome assembly GCF_001996005.1 of Salinivibrio siamensis. Lineage (GTDB taxonomy): Bacteria > Pseudomonadota > Gammaproteobacteria > Enterobacterales > Vibrionaceae > Salinivibrio > Salinivibrio siamensis. Next base: position 50,513 of record NZ_MUFB01000011.1, read on the forward strand.
TTTGACAAACTCACCGAATTCGAACGCATTTCCAAAGAAGAAGGTGTGTCGATCAATGAGTTTGTGGATGCGATTGTGTCAGACGTAGAGATGCCACGAATGGACGGTATGCACTTAGTCAAACGCCTCAGAGAGATGGATACCTATAAAACCATGCCTATTATCATGTTCTCGTCGATCATGAGCGAAGATAACCGCGCTAAGGCTCTGCAATTGGGCGCCAATGATACCATCACCAAACCCGAAATCGGTCGCATGGTTAGCCTGGCTGATACCTATGTATTTGGCGCACCACTTGATGATTAATCAACGATAAAGGCCAACATAGTGAACAAAACAAAGGCTGCACATTGGCAGCCTTTGTTCGTTTTAGCGTGACAACAAAGTTGTCAGTCAAGCCATTAACTATCGGCTCATTAACTGTTGGTTACCTGTGAGCGGTGACTTTCACGGTAACGGTGACTGGCAAAATAACGTTTAGCAGCTTGGTTTACCTTAGGCGCCAACAGCAACGCGGAGACCATGGTGGGCACTGCCATCAGCCCATACGCCCCAATGAGGAATAAGAACACCACATCCAGCGATAATACCGCTCCCAGCACCACAAGCGATAAGTATAGGTACTTATAATACTGACCCGCCTGCTCGCCAAATAGATACACAAAGCATTTATAGCCGTAATACCAAAATGTAAATACCGTGGTGAAAGACAAAACTAACACCTGTGCCGCCAATAACCACGCCCCTGGCGCGCCAAAGGCCGCTTTAAATGCCGCCATGGTCAGACTAACACCTTGCATGCCCTCGGCTTGATCAAGCACACCGGTCACCAAGATCACTAGCGCAGTGCAACTACAGACAATTAAGGTATCAATGATAGGACCTAGGCTAGCGACCAATCCTTCTCGGACTGGCTCATTGGTTTTTGCCGCGCTGTGTGCCATGACCTCGGTGCCAATCCCGGCTTCATTAGAGAAAGCACCACGACTCACCCCCACAATAATCACACTGATCAGGCCACCGAACATCGCATCCGGTGAAAAAGCACTGGCGAAAATCGACTGAAACACGCCAGGCACGCGCTCGGCATTAAGTGCCAAAGCGGCGATCGCCATCACCATATAGCTGCCCGCCATCAAAGGCACTAGCGCACCAGCAACATCAGCCACACGCTGCAAGCCACCCCAGATCACCATACCGACGAAGACCGCCAGTACAATGCCCAGTGCCCAAGAGAACGCACTACTCTCTAGCCAAGCGATCCCCGGAAATAGCTGAGTTTGCACCACGGCACCAAGCTGGTTAATTTGGAAAGACGGCACAAATCCCATCAAGCCGGCAATGGCAAACATCACCGCTAACCATTTAAATTTTGGCCCTAAACCGTGCCGAACCGTATACATGGGGCCACCGTGGACATTGCCGTTCGCATCTTCGTGACGATACATGACCCCCAATGTACAGGTATAAAACTTGGTTGAGACTCCTAGTAATGCCGTTAACCACATCCAAAACACCGCACCGGGTCCACCTGCGCTGAGCGCCAGTGCCACGCCGGCAATATTACCAAGGCCCAAAGTGCCGGAGAGAGCGGCGGCGAGCGCCTTGCGATGAGATAAATCACCATGGCCACTGCCATCGTCCACCTTACCGGTTAACAGCTTGATACTGTGTGCCATATACCGAAACGGCGTGAGTTTGCCATAAAGGGTAAAGAAAACCCCGCCACCAACCAATAAGATCAGCATCGGCTTACCCCAGATAAACCCGACAAATGCGTTAATCCATTCTTCAATCATGTTTTGCATCCTTTCTTGATGCTTGGCTAATTACTTTGCTTACTAGACCACTGTCTAGCCGATGCACGCCAACCAACAAAATAATTAGACCATAAAGCAATAAAACCATTCTGGCGTGACTAAAAACCCATTCAAACTAAGTCCAAACACGCTTTCAGGCGATAGAAACTCCGTTCATACGTGATGTTGATCTCATAAAAACCAGACGTTATTGAATAACTAACAATACAATTTGATTTGAACACAAAGTAGAGTGCATCGCCTTCGTCGCTATCAGAGCGCTCGATATTTAACCTTACTTTTATCCGGTGTTTTGCGTCAGTAGCATTCGCTATACTCCGCGCTCACGTATACATACACCACCCATGCACTGGATTTACGCTCCAGCCAGCAAGAGGAAACAACATGTCTAAATATGTCATTTGTGCCTTATATAAATTTGTCACACTCGACGACTACCAGTCTTTGCAAGCACCATTGCTTGAAGTAATGGAAGCCAACCAAATAGGCGGCACGCTCCTTCTCGCCCAGGAAGGCATAAATGGCACAGTAGCAGCGACAAGAGAAAATATGGATGCGCTGTTTGCGTGGTTTAGAAATGACCCACGCCTAGCGGATATTGACTATAAAGAGTCGTTCGAAGACAGCCAGCCATTTAGTCGCACCAAGGTAAAACTCAAAAAAGAAATTGTGACCATGGGGGTTGAAGGCATCGATCCGCGCCAAAGCGTGGGCACTTATGTCAAACCAACAGAGTGGAATCAATTAATCAGCGATCCAGATGTGTTAGTGATCGATACGCGTAATGATTACGAAATCGAGATTGGTACCTTTGAACGAGCCGTTAATCCGCATACAGATAGCTTCCGTGAATTCCCAGACTATGTTGAACAGCAGCTTGACCCTAGCACGCACAAAAAAGTCGCCATGTTTTGTACCGGCGGGATCCGCTGTGAAAAATCGACCGCTTTTTTGAAAGAAAAAGGCTTTGATGAGGTGTATCACCTAGAAGGCGGGATCCTTAAGTACCTCGAAGAAGTGCCTGAGAGTGAAAGCTTGTGGAACGGAGAGTGTTATGTCTTCGACAGCCGTGTTGCCGTTAATCACGATTTGGAGCGAGGGTCTTACGCAATGTGTAATGCCTGTCGCCTTCCCATCACGCAAGCGGACATGGAAAGCGAACACTATGAGCAAGGCGTCTCTTGCCCTAAATGCATCGACAAACACACCGACGCCCAAAAGGCAGCGTTTCGAGAGCGAGAGTACCAAGTCCGTCTTGCACGAGAACGCGGTGAACAGCACGTCGGCGGTGAGGCGAGAAAGATCATTGAACAACGTCGCGCAATGAAAAAATTCCGGCGCCAACATCAAAATCAAGATAAATAATAATACAAAAACGGCACGCTAGACGTGCCGTTTTTTATGATATTGGGCAGGGCTAACGTATAGTAAAAGCTGGATTGTTTTACCGATGGCGTCTGTGCTGAATAAAAAGGAGTGAATAAGCGTGTTTATAGGTCCCTTTTATAGCTTGGTCGCCGCGTGTTTATTCACGATCAGCTGGTGGATACCTAACGTCCTTCTTACCTTGCTTTTGTCATGGTGTGCGGCAGCATTTTTCGCCGTTAGTATCGCTTATTGGCGCAATCAGCCTCGCCTTTTTCGCAAACGCCAGTCCGGGCAGTTGCCTCGCATCAGCCAGTGGGTGTTTGCGCCATTTTTCACCTTTACCCACCTGTACAATCGTTGGGCAAGAAAACGCGATGTTGCACCGCCCGTCCAGCAAGTCGCCCCTGGGCTCTATGTCGGTGCTCGTCTGACCTACAAAGACATCCCCGATCTGCAAGCGCAAGGTATTGATGGAATATTAGATGTTACCGCTGAATTCGAGAGCGTCGACCGTTTCACACAATCACAGGCTGTCGCCTATCTCTCGGTGCCCGTATTGGATCATGCCTATCCCTCGCGTAGCCAACTGATGCGCGCGTTACAATGGCTGCATCAACAGCGACAAGCCGGACACAAGGTGGTGGTGCATTGTGCACTAGGACGCGGACGGTCCGTGATGGTTGTTGCCGCCTATCTTTGGGCACTTTCTCCCCACCATTCGCTCGAGGATGTGCTTGGTGACATCAAAATGGTACGCCCCAAAGCACACTTGAATCAGCGCCAGCGCCGCGCTTTAGTGCGTTTTCAGCAAAGCGGTGCGTTGCGGTTGGCGCGTCCCATTGCCTGGATCATTGCTAACCCTGCTGCAGGTGGAAAGAAATGGCGTAAGCACCGCGACTATATTCAGGCCTATTTAGGTGACGGGTATCGGTTAGTCGTCCATCAGACACGCCATAATCGTCGTAGTTATCAACTCGCTTGCCGCGCTGTGTCACAACAGGCTGATGTGGTGATCGCCGCCGGTGGGGACGGCACTGTGAACGCCGTTGCGCGAGCACTGATTAACACCGCAATCCCTTTAGGCGTATTACCGCTTGGCACCGCAAACGCCTTATGCCATGCATTGTGGGGGATAAAGACCAAATTTTTAAATATTGATGCCGCTTGCGATGTCATTTTAGATGGGACGCCACGAACCATCGACACCGCACGCTGTAACGGCAAAGTGGCGTTGTTAGTCGTGGGCGTTGGCTTTGAACAACAAATGATTCGCCACGCCGCTCGGGAGCAGAAAAATCAATTAGGCCAGTGGGCGTATTTGCAGGGTCTACTCGGGGCTGCCAGTCAAAATCAAGCCATCGATCTCACCGTTCAATTCGATCACCAAGCGCCTCAGTTGATCCGCACAACCAGTATGGTGGTCGCCAATGCCGCACCAATGACAACCTTATTAGCCCAAGGGCAAGGCCAACCAAATTATGCCGACGGCAAACTCGATGTCACTTGGCTCACCGCGAGTTCTACCAAAACAGATACCGCGTTGTCCCTCATGGAATTAGCATTCGCGAGTCTGTTTGAAACACGATTAGGCCGCTTTACTCACTATCAACAAGTCACACGCGTCTCGATACGTGCTACATCAGTCATTGACTATGTCATTGACGGCGAGCTTTATCGCGACCGAAAACTAACGATTGACGCGCAGCCTCAATCACTCGCGATCCTGTCTCCGCCTCTTCCTGATACCGCTCAATCAGACGATAATGCATGATATTGCTGGAGTTTGTTGTATAAGGTTTTAGGGCTGATCCCAAGCGCCTTAGCCGTACGCTGACGGTTTCCTTGACAGCGCGCGAGTGTTTGTAAAATCGCTGCTTTTTCGAGTTCATCAAGTCTGATTCCCTCTGGCAGCGAAAGCGCCTCAACCGCTGTTGACGGATCATCAGCCATCACGTTAGTGGGTAGGTCCGTGACTTCAATGCACCCATTACTCAATAGAAAGCCATGCTCAATAGCATGTTTGAGTTCACGTACATTCCCTGGCCAGTGGTAGTGCTGGACGTGCTCGAGCGCGTTATCGCTAATGCTCACGGTTGTCTGATGATTAAAATTCAATTCAGCGAGGAAATGCGTGGTCAGTGCATGAATGTCATCTCCTCGCTCCCTTAATGGCGGAACCGTCACCACAAATTGTGCCAAGCGATAATAAATATCCTCACGCAGCTTACCTTGCTGAATCGCCTCTTGCGCGTCGCGATTGGTGGCGGCCAAAAGACGCACATTCGCTTTTTGATTGCGTGTCGAACCAACTGGGCGGTATTCCCCTGACTCCAGCACCCTCAATAATTTCACTTGCAGCGACTGGGGCATTTCCGTTATTTCATCGAGAAACACCGTTCCCCCTTCGGCTTGGTAAAAAATCCCTTGGTGATCTTGATGCGCGCCAGTGAACGCCCCTTTGACATGACCAAACAACTCACTTTCGATCAGTTCTGGGCTCAGCGCCCCACAGTTGACCGCCATAAAAGGGGCATCCCCCCCTTGGCTTCGCCTCTCCATCCCGCCTATGTCAGTCGGTCGACCCAAGCCATGGAGTGTTTTTGCGACATGCTCCTTGCCCACCCCACTCTCACCGATGATAAACACATTCGCTTGCGTTGGACCTAGTCGTTGAAGCTGGCGATACAGGGCCAGCATCGGGCTTGATGAGCCCAATAAATAGCCGTATTGATCTGCCTGGCTAGTAATAACGGGGGTACCCTGTAATTGCCCACGATCCTCACCGCGCATCTGATCAATTACGAGATGCTGGAAGGCCTGCTTATCGGTAGGACGACGCAATACCGTCGCAGCCATGTCTTGGGCGTGGTGATTCCAAGCAGGAAAGGGCGCGCCATCAGTCAATAACACCCATTGCGTGTGGGTGACACGCGTCATGATGGCGAGCAGCTCATCGATATCGCCATCCTTGGTGTCAACATCTATTACGACCCAGCCGGGGTCATCAACCTGACACGCTTCTAACAGTGCGGCTAACGTATCAAACCACACCACGTTCGTCGCTCGCGCGTTAAGCGCCACCTTTAGCATCTGACGCAAAGAGGCATCTGACGACTGAGGTAAATAGGCGAACAAGCAAGACATATACATCGCATTCCTTCCAAGCGTTTTCTTGTCCTAGACTGCCATATCCAACCCCAGCTATTAAGTAATAATTGCCAACACTTAGGAAAAAATTACCTAAAAAGCAAAACCATCAAATCATCAACCAATAGATAAGTTGTTGATATTTAGATTCTTTTAAAATTGGCATGGATTTCGCTGTTGGGAATCTAGCAGCGCCACAACGTTGCTCACACTCATTGAAAAAGGAGGATTTAATGAAGACGACTCCGCAAGGTCGATTTCATCCTTTATTTGTATCATTAGGGTTAGCGCTTGCGCTTGGCGCTTCTTCTGTCTCTGCGGCGAGCAGCGCCAATGACTGGCAAGATGAAGCCAAAGACGCTTGGATTGATGGCAAAGCCGAGTCCATGCTGATGGTGAACACTAACCTCAATAACTTTGATATCAACACAGATGTTGAGCAAGGCGTGGTCATTCTAACCGGGAAAGTCGATACCGAGCTTGATAAAAGCTTGGCCAGTGGCTTAGTTCGTCAGATTGATGGCGTGAGTGAGATAAAAAACGAGCTCACTGTGTCGCAACCTGCGAGCCAGTCAGCCGACCTAGGCCAAGCCGTCGTTGACACCAAAGTCAGCGCGGCGCTTAAAACAAGCTTGTTGCTGAATCCCGATATTAGTGGAACCAATATTGATGTATCCGTTAACGATGGCGTCGCAACCCTATCAGGCGAAGTGAAAAGTGATGCCGCGCGCGATCTTGCCGTATTAATGGCAGAGAACGCGCAGGACGTTGAACGAGTCATTGATGAACTCGACGTCGAAGGCAATGCCTAAATAATAAGGCGTTTCGCCACTGCGTTTCGCCACTGATTAATCGCCTGTACGTAGACTTAGGCCCTTTTAACAGGAGGTATTATGCAACGCCAAGAGATGATAGATAAGTTACATAATCGCTTGCAAGACTGGAATCAAGAAATTGATAAACTCGAAGAAAAAGCGAATGTTGCTTCGGCAAATGCAAAAGCAGAGTACCGAGAGTCAATTGAGCATTTGCGCGCAAGAAAAGAGCAAGCGAAAACACGCATTAATGAGCTGCAGCATGCCAGTGACGATGCGTGGGACGACATTAAACAAGGCGCCGAACAGGCACTGACGTCTCTCAAAGATGCCTACGACTCAGCTAAACAAAAATTCTAGCGAATACGATAGGATTGAGACAATTCGCTCCAAAATCTTTGCCGCTCTCATCGGAGCGGCTTTTTTTTGCCTCTATGTTAAGGTAATAGCTCTATTTTACTGAAAAGGAGGGATTATGCAGGCTCGTGCGCTTTTTGTTGCGATATTGAGTGTTTTTGGTGCCATGTGCGCCATTCAATTTGGCGCATCCTTTGCCAAACAGCTTTTCCCTCTGGTGGGCCCTATTGGGACCACTGCCCTGCGTGTCGGCTTTTCTGCCCTCATTTTGTGGCTCGTCTTTCGCCCTTGGCGTCAGTGGCCACGCGCGCGACATTGGCGAGCGATAACGGTATATGGTGGCTGTCTTGGTGGCATGATGATGCTGCTTTATTTGTCTATCGAGACTATTCCGTTGGGGATTGCCGTCGCACTTGAGTTTACCGGTCCTTTATTGGTGGCTTTAATCTCTATTCGTCGCGCCAGAGACAGTCTTTGGATCGTGCTCGCCGTTGGCGGTGTTATTACTCTCCTCCCCGATTTGTCAGGCGTGGATGCCTTGGATCCAAAAGGGGTGGCTTACGCATTAGCGGCGGGCGGCTGCTGGGCTGGCTATATCCTATTTGGGCAAAAGGCAGGAAATTTAGCGCCAGGCGGCGGGACGGTTGCTCTGGGGATGAGCATTGCTGCCCTTTATCTCGTACCAGCGGGCTACATTGCGACTGACGGTGCGATTTTTCAATGGCAATTGATACCCTTGGGGATCGCTGTCGCCCTTGTCTCTAGTGCTATTCCTTATTCTCTGGAGATGATAGCGTTACGCAACATGCCCAAACAAACCTTCAGTGTGATGATGAGTTTAGAGCCTGCTGTTGCCGCCATGGCTGGGCTACTCGTGCTCGATGAACAACTGGCCCTGCGTCAATGGCTCGCGATTGGCATGGTGATCAGCGCATCACTAGGCAGCACGTTATCGGCTAAACGGCGTTAAAAGACAGTCGATCGAAAAGAGCGCCGACCATCGGCGCTCTTTTTTGTCATCCCATCGTGTTAGCAACACGGACTCACTTGAGTGCTAGCTTGCCTCGCTTAATGGCAGTGCGTGTACTTTAACGCGCTGCTGCTCGATGTATTGGCTAATCGCATCAGCCTGTTCTTCAGTCAGATACAAGCCTAATTTGGTGCGACGCCATAAGGCATCTTCCGCATGCTGAACAAACTCATATTGCACCAGATAGTTAATTTCCACCTGGTAAACCCCATCAGCAAACCGATGACCCATCTCCGCTTCACTGTGACAACCTCTCATTAGTTGATGTGTGCGGGTACCGTAGGTATCGACAAATCGCTGCGCCGTATGATGGCTTAACCACGGATAACGTTGTTTAATCGACAGGGCGAGCTCATCCCGTGTGCAGCTGAAATCACCACCGGGAAGCGCACCGCTAGCCGTCCAAGGCTGACCCATCTTGTCAAAGAATGGCTCGAGTTTGCGCATCGCAGACTCCGCCAGCTTACGATAAGTCGTGAGCTTACCGCCAAAGATGGAAACCAACGGCGCTTGATTGCCTTGTTGCTCCAACTCTATGGTGTAGTCGCGTGTCATCGCCTGTGGCGAGTCCGATTCATCATCACACAATGGTCGCACGCCACTGTAGCTCCAAACGACATCCTGAGGCTGAATTTGGTGAGTAAAGTGCTGATTGACGACATCAACTAAGTAATCAATCTCAGCCTCGTCAATTTTTGCTTCTCGGGGATCGGCTTTATGCTCCACATCCGTGGTACCAATCAATGAGAACTTGTCGAGATATGGGATCACGAAGACGATACGGCCATCATTATTCTGCAGAATATACGCTTGTGGGTCTTGATGAATACGTGGCACAACAATATGAGAGCCTTTGATCATTTTGATCCCACGCGGCGATTTTTCGTGGAGACTGTCATCGTAGAATTGCTTCACCCAAGGGCCAGTCGCGTTCACCAATGCCTTGGCTTTGCGCTCAAAGCGCTCACCGGTATGTGCGTCCTCTAGCGTCACTCGCCAAATCGTGTTTTCACGCTCTGCCGCGACCACTTGGCAGTAATTGCGCACCTCTCCCCCTTTTTCACGCGTATATTGCGCATTGAGTAAGGTTAAGCGCGCATCATCCACCCAAGCATCTGAGTACTCAAACCCGACTTTCATGTCTTTGTTCATGTAGCCAGTTTTACGCAAATCAACCTTGTGGCTGCTCGGTAATGTTGAGCGCTTACCAAGGTGGTCATATAAAAATAATCCACAACGGATCATCCAGGCTGGGCGCAGATACGAGCGATGCGGCAAACGGAAACGCATCGGAAACGCAATATGGGGCGCCTTGTTGATCAGTACCTCACGTTCGGCCAGTGCTTCCGAGACCAAACGGAACTCATAATGCTCGAGATAGCGCAATCCACCATGAATAAGCTTCGAGCTCGCGGATGAAGTGGCCGATGCGAAATCTTTGGCATCGTACAGACCCACATTGAGTCCACGACCCGCCGCATCAGCAGCGATACCGGCACCATTAATCCCGCCCCCAACCACGAGGATGTCGAGAAGTGCGTCTTGATGAGAATTATGCGTAGTCATTTTTAGCCGACCTTGTTCAAATATGAGCGAACGAACATTAACTGATGAGTATAACTGTATATCAACTTTCGTTTTCGGTCACTATATATGTTCGAAAAATTATTATTGACTGTGACAAGTGTAGAAGAAGTGTTAAGAAAAAGGCGTTCATGTGAACTAAAAAACCGTCTGGCGAGTAGCCCTATGCCTTTATAGGCGGAGAAAAAACGCAGTAAAAGAGAGGAACACGATCAATCGGCCGGCGACAGGGCAATATGAAAAAAGGCGCGAAAACGCGCCTTTCATTATAAAGAGTGATATCAGGCTTACACATCTTCTTCTTCATTATGCAGCTCAGCCCACGCTTGTGCGCATTTTACTGCCCGCTTCCAACCACGATAGCGGCGATTGCGTTTTTCTTCGTCTCGATGTGGTTCAAAGCTTCGGTCCAGTTTGGCTTTATCTTTTAGCTCATCCAGGCCATCCCAGAAACCGACCGCCATACCCGCAAGGTACGCCGCGCCTAACGCGGTGACTTCTGTCACTTCCGGACGATGCACGTCGGTGTCGAGCACATCGGCTTGGAACTGCATCAAGAAGTTATTGGCAACGGCGCCGCCATCAACACGTAACGCTTCAAGCTTAATACCTGAATCCGCCTGCATGGCATCCAATACATCACGCGTTTGATAGGCAATGCTTTCTAGGGTTGCGCGAATGATATGGTTAGAGTTCACACCACGGGTCAGCCCCACAATGGTACCGCGAGCGTAGGCATCCCAATAGGGTGCTCCCAAACCGGTAAACGCCGGGACAACATACACGCCATTCGATGTATCAACTTTGGTGGCAAAGTATTCAGAGTCATGGGCGTCTTCCACCACTTTTAGCTCGTCACGGAGCCATTGAATTGAGGCACCACCCATAAAGACCGCGCCCTCAAGCGCATAGGATGGTTCGCCCTGCGGGCCACAACCAATGGTAGTCAACAGGCCATGGCTCGATGTCACCTTCTCTTGCCCGGTGTTCATTAGCAAAAAGCAGCCCGTTCCATAGGTGTTTTTCGCTTGGCCGGCTTCAACACACATTTGTCCGAATAGGGCTGCTTGTTGGTCACCCGCAATCCCCGCGATAGGAATACGCGTACCGCCTTTACCACCGATGTTCGTTTGTCCATAGACTTCGGAAGAGCGGCGCACTTCAGGGAGCATTGAAGCAGGGATCCCAAGCTCATCGAGCATTTTTTGATCCCAGCACATATCATTGATATTGAACAGCATGGTGCGTGATGCGTTAGTATAATCAGTCACATGCACACGCCCTTGAGTCATCTTCCATACCAACCAGGTATCCACAGTACCGAATAGCAGTTTACCGGCTTCTGCGTCTTCGCGCGCACCTTCTACGTTGTCCAAGATCCATTTCACCTTGGTGCCAGAGAAGTAAGGGTCAAGGACTAACCCAGTATTATCACGCACATAAGACGCCAATCCACGCTCGCGCAAGTCATGACAGATGTCAGCAGTACGGCGGCATTGCCACACGATGGCATTGTAAACCGGTTTACCGGTTTCTTTGTTCCACACAACCGTGGTTTCACGTTGGTTAGTAATCCCGATCCCAGCAATCTCATCGCTACGAATGCCGGTTTTGCCCAGCACTTCCACCAGCGTTGAGCTTTGGGTGGCATAAATTTCCATTGGATCGTGCTCAACCCAACCTGCTTGCGGATAAATTTGCGTAAACTCGCGCTGAGATACACCGACGATATTGGCATCGTGATCCATAACCACTGCACGTGAGCTGGTGGTGCCTTGGTCGAGAGCAACAATATACTTGTTCGCTGACATAATACGGTTTCCTTCTATCTCTCTTATTTTAGTCTGTATCGCGACATTTCGCGCCATGTGTCATTGCACATTGCTCAATGTCGCGCATTGCTTTATTTCATGCTGAGCGCCATTGGACACAGTGCTAGGTTAGGCGTTGACTTCTCGCGTCTCCGTTTCAGCCAGCTCATCGTCGTCACATTGGTTAGGGATCGTACAGCCATGTCCTGCTTGGGGCAGATATGGGGCAATCGCTTTCGGATACAGCCAACCGCCAAAGCAGGCACCCAAAATAGGGGCAACAATAGGGACAATGAAGTACGGGATATCACGCGCGCCCGTCAGGGCATAGTCCCATCCAGCGAGGTAAGCAAACAGCTTCGGACCAAAGTCACGCGCTGGATTCATCGCAAACCCGGTCAATGGACCCAAAGAGCCACCAATGACGGCAATAAGAATACCGATTAGCAGCGGATTCATTGGACCACGAGCCGCACCATTGTTTTCATCACCCAGTGCGAGAATACCGAACATCAGTACCGCAGTGATCACAAACTCTACCGCCATGGCGCCCGTAAATGACAAGGCAGGATGCGCATAGGTCGAGAAGATCCCCGCCGTCGACAAGGCCTCAGGGCTACTGCGCACCATGTTGTTTGCCAGCTCAAACTCGACAAAAAGGTTACTATAAAGGCTATAGACGAGCGCAGCCGAGGCAAACGCGCCAAGCATTTGTGAAATGATGTATGGAACAACTTTACTCTTATCAAAGCCGTGGAACGCGGCGAGTGCAATGGTGACCGCGGGGTTAATGTGCGCGCCGGACACCCCTGCGGTACAGTAAATGGCGATGGCGACACCAAAGCCCCATACAATACTGATTTCCCACTGACCAAAGTCAGCGCCGGTGAGCACTAAAGCGGCCACGCAGCCCACACCAAAAAAAATGAGTAAGCCCGTGCCGATAAACTCGGACACGCACTCTCCTAATAGAGTCGACGATGCCTTTTTCATATGATTATCCTTGTCACTGTTAGTAGGGTTACACGTTCAAAACCACACTATCATTTTGCATAATCACAGCATCTCGAAAACAAACTCACAACAAAAATGAGCGTTCGAGCATAATTTTATGTCTCAATACTGACATTTTTGTTAACCACATCATCATTTGAGCAAGTTCGCGCACAAAGTGAACAAGTGGAGCTTGGGCAGCTTGGAAGGCAGGCGGCGCGTCGCTCGCCCCGCCTGTTGCGGCATTAGCCGGCTGGAGAGAATGTTTGCTATTTGTTAATTCATGGTTGCTTAGCGATACCGATGGTATCTAGATCAATCCCCTGCTCTTTCGCAAGCGATTCGAGTACGGGAAGTAAAGGACCCAATTGCTCATTGAGCGTCTCGCGCACCGTGTCGACCATGACTTGCGTCTGGCGCTCGATTTCGAGATTCACTTGATCCCCTTCCACCTTTCGCTCGAACGTTGTCATTCGACGTGTTTCAGGAATAAGCCAAACGTCAAACCAGCCTTGGTCTTTGTTCGCCTCTGCGATGGTCAAACTCGCACCATTGATGGCAATATAGCCTTTGGAAAAAACATAGCGCATCCATTCAGGCTGTACCGAAAAGCGCAAACGATAATTTTCTTCTTGTACCAGCACATCGGATAAGGTCGCACGGCAATCCACGTGTCCAGATAACGGATGTCCACCAATTTCAGCGCCATCTTTCGCGGCACGTTCAGCATTCACCGCATCCCCAGCTTTGATGCTTTTTAGTGTCGTAATCGCGAGACTTTGTACCATCACATCGAAGCGAACCAGCGTTTGTTCAAGCTGCTCAGTCACTGTCAAGCACACACCATCGATGGCGACACTGGCTCCTACCGCTAACCCCTCACAAAAACCATCCGGGAAACGAATATCGAATGTTCGAATACCTTGATGATCGCGGCAAACTTCAATATGTGCCACCGCTTGAATAATTCCGGTAAACATGGGCATATCCTATTGAGCATTTCCCAGTATCATACTGCTTGGCAACAAAAATGACCAATGCATAACTGATAATCAATCTCATTAACATTGCTAGTTACCCAGAGCTGGCGTATAGTGCGCGCTTTTATATGTCAGTGAAGTAGTATCAATATGCCATATCGCTCTCTACGTTTTTCCATTTTGGCAGCCTTTGCCGTTAGTGCCCAAACCGCCAGTGCGACCACAAACTCCTCTTCTAGCCGCATTGAAACTATAGAGATACAAGGTGAGCAATTAAACCACCCTATCACCCTCACCTCACCCGGAAAGTCGACGTTAGAGCTAGACGATATCCAACGTGAACAGGCGCATAATATCGGAGAATTGGTAATGAAGATGCCTGGCGTCTCACTCGACGCTGGCGCACGTCCAGGCAGTGAACGTATCAATGTGTGGGGCTTTTCGCATCCCTCGGCACTGTCTGTTCGGGTCGATGGTGCCCCCGTCGGCTTTCAACAGTATCGCTATGGTAGCTTTTTCATCGATCCTCAGTTACTACGATCCGTGCGCGTGGTAAGAGGCGATCATAATGTGCGTGCCAGTGTGGGGGCTTTTGGTGGCAGCTTTATCATGGAAACCAAAGAAGCGGCTGACTTTCTTGACCCTGATTCGTCGATTGGCGCGATGGCTCAAGCCGGCTTCAACAGTGTGAACCAACAATGGAAGCGCAGTGTGACCACTTATGGTGCTTCTGACGCTGGTTGGTCAGTGCTGTTGCACGGCTCTCGACGTGATGCCGATGATATCGAACTGGGCAACGGTGATGTCTTTACGTTCTCTGGCTACCGTCAACACAGTTTGCTGGGTAAGATTCGCTACCAGTCAAACGCGCACAATATGATGCTCAGCCACACCCGCTATGACGACCAAGGGAGAAAGCCGTGGGCGAATCGTCGCGGCACCATGCCTTCAATTAGTGATTACAAAATCAATAAATATGGTAGCTACGAAGCCGCATTATTCGCCACCTCAGTAGATAATCACTATCGCGAATATACCAGTACGTTGAATTATCACTATCAACCGTTTAACGACAATATCGACACCCGTGTCGTGATCGCGCATTCACAAAACCATCGCTATTGGGAGCGCCCAGATAGTACCTATCAGTCTTACATCACATCAGGCCAATACGGCCACCAAGTCTGGTTGTCCTATGAGCGTTGGTTTGCCGAGATCACCAATACCAGTTACCTCGGTGATCACGAAGTCATGATCGGGGCCCAGTATCAAGATCAAGACCGAGACTCACACGTCTACAACCATACGTATCGTAAAAAGCCATCGAAAAACAACGGCTACTACACACCCAACTTTGAACCATCGGGCGCGCAACAAACAGCCAGTGTGTTTGTACAAGATAAGTACTTTATTCCCCCAGATCTCGAACTCACCGCCTCACTTCGCTATAGCCATATTCGATCACAAGGTGTGCCAAACCCAGCGCCTGATTACAACGATCCATCAGTCGGCCATGATTACAGCGCTATCAGCCACCAAGGCTGGGAGCCCCGTGTTGCATTGACTTATGATGTCAGTGCATCAACACAGCTTAAAGCGGCTTATGCCTATGGAATGAAAGCGCCAACCATTGACGAGTTATATACGGTGCAATATGCCAAGGCCTCAAAACGGGCATCTTCAAGTCGCGACCTTTCCGTCACTCGTATCAATGCGTATCTGTTGGGCTTGTCTGATAAACGTCAAAATGTGTTAACTGCAGGCGATCATCTCGCCTCCGAAGTCACACTATTCTGGAATGATATTATTCATGATGTTGCCCAGCGCCGAGGTGTCAATGCGACCAAGCAAAAAGAGGGCTATTACACCAACTTGGACGGGCGCTATACCTACGGTTTCGACGCACAACTGCAATATCGTCTCGGCAAGTGGTCTGCCGATGCGTCTGTCTCTATGGTGCGAGGTAAACACAAAGGTTCGTTGCGCGATAGCACTGGCGACGACGAATACTGGTATGAAAACCCACCACTCAATGCCATGTTAGGAATTGGGCACCAATTAACGGATACCATCCAAATCGGGTGGCAAGGACAATACTGGGACGAACAGGACCGCGTTCCTAACGAGCCTTCTTTACACACAGCCAACGTAGCCAGTGACGCCTACTTTTTCCAAAACCTGTATGGAGAATGGAAACCCAGCGATGATTTCGTGCTTCACGCAACCATCGTCAATCTTACCGATCAGTATTACACGCCTTATCTGTCTGCCGGTGTGCCAGCCGCTGGCCGAGATATCCGCATTAATGCCACGATGCGTTTTTAACCAATCGGGAGAAGCCCAACTCGCAAAGCCGGACACACGTTCGGCTTTGTCCGTTCATGCTGGCACAATTACCCTTAAATATTTAAGGGTTTATTTTTGATGGAAATCACGTTATTGATACACATCACATTTCCTCCTCGACAGCTTCGGAGGCTAGTTAATGACGACCATTGCCGTATTTAGCGCCAAATCTTATGACAAGGCCGCCTTCTCCCATGTGAATGCTGCGTTTGATTATACGTTTGAGTTCCATGATTTCTTACTCACTGAAAAAACCGCCAAAATGGCGCAAGGTGCGCAAGCCATTTGTGCTTTCGTGAACGACGACCTTTCTCGACCTGTTTTAGAAATTCTGGCAGATTCAGGGGTTTATTTAGTTGCATTACGTTGCGCGGGGTACGATCGTGTCGATTTGGATGCTGCCAAGTCGTTGGGCATCACCGTGGTCCGTGTCCCCGCTTACTCGCCTGAGTCGGTCGCCGAGCATACGGTTGGCATGATGATGTGCCTCAACCGCCGTTTTCATAAAGCATACCAACGCACCCGAGACGCTAACTTTGAGCTGGATGGTTTAGTTGGGTTTAATTTCCATGGTAAGACAGCTGGGATCATCGGCACGGGCAAAATCGGTATTGCTACCATGCGCATTCTTAATGGGCTAGGCATGCGTATTCTCTGCCACGACCCCTATGAAAACCCCGAAGCCATTGCGCTTGGTGCTGAGTATGTCTCGAAAGAAACGCTGTATGCCCAAAGCGACATTGTTTCCCTGCATTGCCCAATGTCTCAAGATAACTATCACTTGCTTAGCGCCGACGCCTTTGCGCAAATGAAAGATGGCGTGATGATAATCAATACCAGCCGAGGCGAGCTACTCGACTCGGTTGCCGCCATTGAGGCACTTAAACAGGGGCGCATCGGATCGTTGGGACTCGATGTTTACGATAATGAGCGTGAACTGTTTTTCCAAGATAAATCGAATGATGTGATTGTCGATGATGTGTTCCGTCGCCTTTCAGCCTGTCACAACGTGCTGATCACCGGCCACCAAGCGTTCTTGACCAAAGAAGCACTGCACAATATCGCCGAGACGACTTTAACCAATATTCAAACCGTTCTGGGCGGGCAAACCTGTCAAAACCAGATCGCTGAAGTCGAAGATCGCAGCGATTAACCTCGCGTGTTTCACGGATTCACCCATATAACAGGCCTGGATATTCAGGCCTGTTTCCGCTCAATGATCACGGGATAACGTCAGTGCTACATGGCTTCCATAAAAATCTTGGCGATTTCGTCGTGTGTTGCTTGTTTCGGGTTAGTGAAGCCACACGCATCTTTCAACGCATTTTCAGTCAGCACATCAATATCTTCTTGTTTGGCACCTAATTCATTCAAGCCAGCTGGAATTCCTACGTCCGTTGAAAGCGACTGAATGGCTTGGATGGCGGCTTTCGCCCCCTCATCGGCCGTCATATTCTCCGTATCCACGCCCATTGCGGTGGCAACATCACGCAAACGCGCGGCGCAAACCTGCGCGTTATAGCGCTGAACATGAGGCAACAATACGGCATTGCACACGCCATGCGGCAAGTCATAAAAGCCACCAAGCTGGTGAGCCATCGCGTGAACATAACCCAGTGACGCATTATTAAATGCCATGCCCGCCATAAACTGGGCGTAGGCCATTTGCTCGCGCGCGTCGATGTTTTGTCCATCCGCCACAGCGGTGCGAAGATTCTCTTGGATTAACGTCATCGCTTTTAACGCCACTGCATCGGTAATGGGTGTCGCGGCGGTAGACACATAGGCTTCAATCGCGTGAGTGAGCGCATCCATACCTGTGGCCGCCGTTAATGAGGCGGGTTTAGCCAACATTAACTCAGGGTCGTTGACCGAAATGATAGGGGTGGTGTGCTTATCCACAATCGCCATTTTGATATGACGCGCTTCATCGGTGATGATACAAAAACGTGTCATTTCCGATGCCGTTCCTGCCGTTGTATTAATCGCGATAAGCGGCAACTGCGGTTTGGCAGATTGATCAACCCCCTCATAGTCGCCTATTTGCCCGCCATTAGTCGCCACCAGGGCAATCCCTTTAGCGCAATCGTGTGGTGAGCCACCACCGAGTGAAATCACGCAATCACACTGGCTCTCTTGCAACAAGGCCAGACCTTGCGCCACGTTATCAGTCGTCGGGTTCGGCTGTGTGCCATCATAGACCACACAATCGACCTGCCGGCTATCAAGCAGTGTGGCTATTTGTTTTACCACACCAATTTGACTCAATACCTTATCTGTCACGATCAGGGCTTTTTTGAATCCGTGTGACTGAATCGCGTCTGCCGCTTCTGCAAGGCACCCTGCCCCCATAAGGTTAACGGCTGGGATAAAGAAAGTGCTCGACATGATCGTTGGCTCCTTTTGTAGGGATAACAGGGTTGTCACAGAGACTGTGCTCCCCTTTTGATTTGATGCCTTTTTGTAACACGTGGTTTGTTCGTCACATTTTGATCCAGCGCAATTTGCTTGACAGGATGCAGAGCTAAAAAGGCAGAATTGAGAGTTGTGTCATCGGCGTGCTCAATATCGTTTAAAACGGCAGCAACAATTCATTTTTTTGACACTTTCTTGAAGAACACTGTCTAACGTGCGATAGGTTATGGTAGCTAACGCGTAAATAGAGAGAAGACAATGGGAAAAAAATACAAACTCACCGCTGTGGCAGTATTGACGGCATCTTTGGCGCTCACCGGGTGTGAATCGATGTCTAACACCCAAAAGGGCGCAGCCATTGGTGCCATCACCGGGGCTATCGCGGGTAAATCGACATCCAATCATAAGGATAAGCGCGCATTTATTGGGGCCGCGATTGGTGCCATCGGAGGGGCTGCGGTCGGCAACTACATGGATAAACAAGAGCAAGCTTTCCGTGAGGAACTGGCTGGTTCTGGCATCCAAGTGGTCCGTGAAGGGGATAATATTCGCTTGATTATGCCGTCAAACATCACGTTTGGGCTTGACCAAGACGCCATTGCTGCCGACTTTTATCCGACCCTCAATGCCGTCGCTAAAGTGATGCGTAAATACGATAAAACCTTTTTAAGCATTGAAGGGCACACGGATAACACCGGTGCCGCCTCTTACAACCAACGCTTGTCAGAGCGCCGTGCAATGAGTGTTAAGGGCTACCTTGCCAGCCAATCGATTGACAGCGCACGCCTGTATACCTCGGGATTTGGTGAAACCCGTCCTCTGGTCGCGAACAACAGCGCCTCAAACCGCGCCTTGAACCGTCGCGTCGAGATCCAAGTCGTTCCTAATACCCAGTAATCATGAGTCCGGCGCGTTCATCGTACGTGAGCGCGCCGAATAAACAGACTACAAAGCATCTAAGTTTTCGAGCAACGCTTCTGCATGACGTAAGATGCCATCACGCTGGGTCGGCGCCATTTTGTCCCAATTTCTATAAGGCATTGCTGTACGCGGGTTATGCGCAAATCGCTCGCGATGCCGATGCATAAAATGCCAATAAAGTGCGTTGAGCGGGCACGCTTTCTCGCCGGCTTTGTCCTTCACCGAATAATGACAATCACCGCAATAATCACTCATGCGATGAATATAGGCCCCACTGGCGGCATAAGGCTTAGTCGCCACAAGCCCGTTATCGGCAAACTGGGTCATCCCTCGGGTGTTAGGCATCTCAACCCACTCAATCGCGTCGATATAAATCAACAAATACCAATCATCTACCTCATCCGGCGCGACGCCCGCCAATAGGCAAAAGTTGCCCGTCACCATTAAGCGTTGGATATGATGCGCGTATGCGGTCTGCAAGGATTGCGTGACCGCCTGTGAGACACAACGCATTTTGGTATCGCCCGTCCAAAAAAAACGAGGAAGCGGCCGCTGCGCGGATAATGCGTTCTTGTTAGCGTAGGCAGGCATGTTTGTCCAATATACCCCGCGTATATACTCTCGCCAGCCTAGAATTTGACGCACAAACCCTTCAATTTGAGCAAGGTTAATCGCCTCCTCCGCTCGAAAGTGGCTAATCGCCGTTTCAATCACCTGCATTGGATGCAATAGCTTGGCATTTAACGCAAAGGATAGACGGCTGTGATAGAGGCTCCATTGGTGTTCGCTTTGCCCTGTCATAGCGTCTTGGAATTGACCAAACAGGGGCAGACAGTGACGACAAAAATGATCCAACAACGTTTTAGCCTGTGAACGGGTCACAGGCCAGAGCAAGTCTGGCGCAGGCTCTCCGATCGTCGCCACGTGATGCCGTTCAATACGCGCCAAAATATCGCGTACATCATTGCTAAATATTAAGGGGGTTGGAATAGCCGCTAAATCACTTTTCTTGAGTTTATTACGATTGTCTTGATCGAAGTTCCACCGCCCTCCCTCTGGAGATTCTCCCTCCATCAAAATGCCAAACTGCCGTCGCATATCGCGATAGAAATACTCCATTTTGCGATGTTTATTGGCAGTGAACTGCTTGGATATTTGATCGAACGGCAGTAAAAAGTGCTCGGTATCCACGCATGTCACTGTGACAGGCTGGGGTAAAGCCATCTCTTTTAATTGCTCGTCTAGCCGGTATTCGTCCGGGCGTTGATATTCAAACGTTTTGATCTGATAGTGCTCGCACAGATCAGCCACTAACGCCGGTAAGTTTTCGTAATTTTGCGTGTCATCCAAGGTTAGGTAGCAAACATGATGCCCCGCTTGACTCAGGGCATGGGAAAACGCTTCCATGCCAGCGAAGAAAGCGCACACCTTTTGGATATGATGTTTGACATAGGTTGCTTCTTGCTTGAGCTCGGCAACAAGATACAGCACATTTTCATCGGTCTTTTTGTACCATGAGTGGCTGGCGTTGAGTTGATCACCTAACACAAGACGCAACGTTGAGTACTGGCTATTGGTCACTGGCACCTCGGTATTTATCAAATAAGCTTTAAGCGATACGCAGCAAACCACATTTTCGATGATTAACCCTGGCGGGTGCTTGAATCTTAGGGAAAACCCTCTACATTAGAGCCAGTATTGATCACCCATGCGGCGGCGAGGCGAGGCGATGAGAGCATTCTTTGTCGGGCTTTTTTTACTCCCAATAGCAATGATAGTGGCTGAGCCAGCGCGTGCCATGAATGAACCGGCAAGCCAATTTGTTCAAGATCTTCGCTTTCATGGCTATATCGACAATTATGGCAATGTGAAACTTCGCTTTGCCCCGATTACCGCTTTACCGGCAGGTTTTAAGACCAAAGGTTACTTGGATATTGAAGCCAGTGATATCGTACGTCTCCCGCGTGGGCTTGATATTGGTGGTTACTTTAATGCCGCCAATACAGCAATTAGACAACTCCCAAGAATGAAAGTGGGGGGATATATCAACCTCACCAATACCGCCATTAACCGCCTTCCTCCTAATTTAGTCGTGCGGGGTGATTTAAGCCTCGTCAACACACCGCTTACGCAATTACCGCGCCGTTTGTTTGTGGAAGGAAATCTATACCTGACAAATTCACCCATTGAGCGCATTCCTGACGATATCTACGTAGGCGGAAATCTCTATATCCGCGGTACCAATATCCAGTCAGTCAGCCCCGATCTTCGTATTGAAGGCCAGGTGCTTCCTTCTTTAAATCAATGATCTCGCGCTCGGCGTTGATCGAATTAGTTGTCAATCCGTACGTTAATCCCGAGCCTAGTTTTTAAATTACAGTCAAAAAAACGGTCCACTATGATTATCTTACATCATCTAGAGCAATCGCGATCGCAGCGGATTGTCTGGTTATTAGAGTCGCTGGCGATTCCGTATCAGCTGGTACGTCACTACCGTGATCCAAAAACCAAACTTGCGCCTCGCGAACTGAAGAAGATACACAGTTTAGGGAAAGCACCCATCATCGAAGACGGCGATGTGGTGATTGCCGAGTCAGGGGCGATCATTGAATATCTTATCGACAAGTACGGCGATGGCACGCTAACCCCCAACACGGATAAAGAAAAGGGCCTGTACCGCTATTGGATGCATTATGCGGAAGGCTCCCTGATGCCGCCGTTGGTGATGTCTTTGATCTTTAGCAAGATCCCAGAATCACCGATGCCATTCTTTATTCGTCCCGTGGCAAAAAAGCTGATGAAAGGCGTCACTGAACAGTTTCTCGCCCCTCAGCTTCGCGATCATTTTGCGATGATTGATTCACATCTCGCCAAACACACCTGGCTGTGTGGAGATACGCTAACAGCGGCCGACATTCAGATGAGCTTTCCGTTACTAGCGGCGCGCAAGCAATTGGATGCTCAAAAGCACGCCAATATTCTTCGCTACCTTGAACACGTTGAGCAACAGCCTGGGTATCAAAATGCCTTGTGTGTTGTCGGCCCTCTACAAGCGTTATAAAACCACCCAACGCTTATGTGGGCAGCGTTGATGCTGCCTGCATCACCCAGCGTTGATAACCGGGTCGGTCACTCAATTGTTGATACCAACGGGAAACATTGGGTGGTAGCACCCAGTCGCTTTGCTGGCTAAGGCAATGGATTAAACTTCCCACGGCAATATCTGCCAACGTCATGCGATCTGAGGTGAGATACAGCTGGTCGTCGAGTGCATCATTGACTCTCTCTAACTCATAGCGGCATTGTTCCATCGCCCGTTGCTTCGCTTGCCCCTCATCGGAACCGTCAGGGGTAGAGGCAAACAAAGCGGCTTTGATGACTGGCTGGAAAGAAGACAAACACCAGTCCATCCAGCGCTCATAACAGGAACGTTGAAAGGCACAATCGGGATACCACATTTTATTGCCGTAACACGCGACGAGATAACGCAATATAGTGTGTGACTCCCAAACACTATTGGAACCATCTTCGAGCACGGGCACCTGGCGCATCGGACACCGCTGTGCGACCGCTTGCGCATCGTGCCGATTGTGGTGAATATCCACTTCTTCTAGCGCGATACTTAAATCTAACTCATCGATTAGCCACATCACTTTCTGAACATTAATCGATAGCGGGTGCCCATAAACTTTCATTTTGCTCTCCTTGTCACGCGATAAAGCAGTTCCTTGCTCGGCTGCACCTTCGAGGCTCGCACAATCCTTTTTCCATAGCAAGTAATCGGGTAGATCAGCCAAAAACCTCAAGACTTGACCAATAATGCACCACAACAGCAACAGGTTGCACCTCGTTATAAGCTTTTTGTGATGTTTCCTTCTGAAACGGATACGCCAAATTACGGTGGGCTTATCCAGCTATGTCACATTTCTTTCATCACGTATTGGCCTACCCGGGTATCAGCGTTAATCTATTGATTGTTAAGACTTATTAACAAAACACTCAACCAAGGAAGGATTATGAAAACAACGGTATTAGCCAGTGCGCTAGCACTCGCATTGAGCGGCTCGGCGCTTGCCGCGCAAGTCCCTGATGACGTCACCCTTGCCGAAAACCAAACGCTTATCTGGGGTGTCGCGGGGGAAGTACCCACGTTAGACCCTACCAAGTCCAGTGATACCGCCAGCAATAAAATCATCTCGGATTTGTTTGAAGGATTGATGGTACGCAATCCAAATGGCGACGTCGTACCTGGCCTCGCCAAAGACTGGGAGGTAAGCGAAGACGGGCTCACCTATACATTCCACCTTCGCAAAGCAAAATGGTCTGACGGTGAGCCCATCACCGCAGACGATGTAGTGTATACGCTACAGCGTGTGGTTGACCCGGTCACTGGCGCGCCTTATGCCTGGTACCTAGGGACTGCCAATATCCAAAATGCCAAAGCGATCACCGACGGTGAAAAATCCGCTGAGCAGCTTGGCGTCAAAGCCATCGACGATCACACGGTAGAATTTACCCTTGAGCGCCGCACGCCCTACTTCCCGAATATGCTCACCCACTCGTCCACCTATCCGGTGCCACAGCATGCATTGGAAGCTTTTGGTGATAGCTGGACCCGCCCAGATAACATGGTCAACTCAGGCGCTTACAATCTCACCAACTGGGTCATCAACGAACGAATTGATTTAGCCCGTAACCCACTTTATTGGAATAACGACGAAACGGTGATTGATAAAACCTCGTATGTCGCTTCCAGTGATGTCAACGCTGAATATAACCGCTACCGTACCGGTGAAATTGATATCACTTCTAGTTTTCCACTTGAGGCCTTTGATCAGATTAAAAAGGAACGCCCTAATGAACTGATCACTATGCCGTCTCTGGCGACTTACTATTATTTGTTCAACACAGAGAAAGCGCCCTTTGACGATGTGCGAGTCCGTAAGGCGTTGTCGTATGCGATTGATAGAAACATCATTACCGACATTATCCTCGGTCAGGGCCAGCTTCCGGCATATAGCGCCACACCGCCAGCCATCAACCATTTTGAGCCACCTAAGCTCGAGTGGGCGGAAATGAGCCAAGATGAACGCTATCAAAAAGCCAAAGCCTTGCTGGCAGAAGCCGGCTATACCCAAGATAACCCACTGGAATTTGAGCTGGTCTATAACACCATGGAGTCACACAAAAAACTGGCGTTAGCCGTGACGTCTATGTGGAAGCGTCATCTTCCTGTCAATGTCAATTTGGCCAATCAAGAGTGGAAAACTTTCTTACAAAAAGTCTTACAAAAAGACTTTGATGTCGCCCGCGACGGTTGGATAGGTGATTACAACGAAGCGTCCACGTTCCTGAGCTATTTCAGTAGTGATGGTATGAACAAAACCAGTTGGGGCAATGAAGATTATGACAAGGCACTTGATCAGGCTCTAACGGTCGCGGAGCCCGAGAAGCGAAAAGCGTACTACCAAGAGGCAGAGCGTATTTTCGCCCGTGACATGCCGGCGATCCCATTGTATTTCTATACCCGTAGCGTGATTAAGAGTCCGAAAGTGGGCGGGTATAACACCGATAACCCCAACAAGCTAAGGTATACACGTAACCTGTATATCACCAAAAATTGATCGCCTCTGAATAAAGGCAACCTATCAATGAGGCCAACGCCACGCTCTGACGCGTGGCGTTTTTATTCATACGCACAAACAAAAAAAGCGCCAGCCTTTCGGCTAGCGCTTCTTTTTAATTTGGCTCCCCCAACTGGACTCAACGGGGGCGCCCAGCCCAGTGACATATTCCGCGCAGCGGAACAGTTAAAAAAATTTGAGAGCCTTGATTGAAACGACTCTCCGCACGACAGACTAGATTCCAAGGTTATTCAAATTCGCGAGAACACTTTGGGAATTCGAACAAAAAAGCGCCAGCCTTTCGGCTAGCGCTTCTTTTCAATTTGGCTCCCCCAACTGGACTCGAACCAGTGACATACGGATTAACAGTCCGCCGTTCTACCAACTGAACTATGGGGGAATCGTCTTTTGCGACAACGAGCGAGATGATAGGCAATCCATTATCTCGGTGCAACCCTTTTTTCAATAAATCCCCACACACTCGGCTCGAATGGCTAAAAAGGCAACAAATCAGACGATTAAACTATCGTCTTTGCACTGACGTAGGTAAAAGTGCAAATATACAACCCAGTAGCTGACTTCGAGGACTCAGAGACATTGGATAAAGACGCACTCCCACTGTTTATTGCCGGCCCCATGCTAAGACGTACCACACAGCATGAAGTGACCTTATGGTCAGTGCTAACACAAAAGCCCGATGATGGTACCGTGTCCGTTTATCAGCACCACCAGATATTAGCATCCATGCCATTGTCAGCCGGGCATTGGTTTCGTATTGGCGAGCGCGCGTGGGTCGTGCTTCATCATCTCCGGTCAGCCCATGGGTTTCCCGTCGATAGCCCATTGTCATACGACATACAGATCAACCACAGTGGAATGGCAGACATCCAACCGGAGCTCTTGTATGACAACGAGCAAGCTCCCTCCTTTTGTATTCCCTCAAAAGCCACCCACATCGCGCATGGCTCATGCCGACACCCACACCACCACTGCGATGATGCCCTCGTCACTCTCGACCAACACTTGGCCACGACCCCCATGACACACTGGCCTAATATGTTGATTATGAGTGGGGATCAAATCTACGCAGATGACGTCGCCACGCCGATGCTGCAGCGTATTCGCCGGTTAATTGCCGTATTAGGCCTTAAAAATGAGTATTTCGAGGCCGCGCCCATTGTCGACTGCCGTGCCTTGGATACACACCCTGACAGCTATGTTCAACGCGGCAAGCTCCTCCCTAGCCAGCGCGCGGAAAAGGGCGGCCGTTTAGAGAGACTGTTTGGTCAACCACTGCCTATTTTTACATCCAAAACCGTCTCCAATCACTTGATAAGCTTTGCAGAACACGTCGCCATGTATTTGCTGGTTTGGGCGCCCGCTTCTTGGGCGCTAACAGACGGACCTCATCTTCATTCCCCTAGTCAACTGACCGACAGTCAACGCGAGCGCTATCAACAAGAAACACTCGCACTCAATGCGTTTCGTTCCGGTTTAACCGGCGTGCAGCGACTATTCGCACACCTATCAACCTATATGATCTTTGATGACCATGACATCACAGATGATTGGAATATCACCGTCGGTTGGGAGCACGCCGCGTATCTCAATCCCTTTTCTCGTCGTATTATCGGCAATGGCCTGATGGCTTACTGGTTGTGCCAAGGTTGGGGCAATGCGCCCGATAACTTTAACCAAGACTTTATCACTACCGCCCGCCAAAGCGCCTATCAGCCCATGAGTGTTTGCGATCTGGACACACAAACAGCGACGCATCAGGCCATGGTGGAGCAATGTCTACGCTTTGAACACTGGCATTACACGGTGCCAACGACGCCACATCTCGTTGTGTTAGATACACGCACTCGTCGCTGGCGATCCGAGTCACGAATGAATAAACCGTCGGGCCTGATGGACTGGGAAGCGCTGATGGATTTTCAACATGATCTGTTAAGGCATGATAGCGCGGTGATCGTCTCTGCCGCACCCATGTTCGGTGTTAAGTTTATTGAAGTATTGCAACGAGTCGCGACCTGGCTGGGCGCGCCGACTGTCGTCGATGCGGAAAACTGGATGGCACACCCAGGGAGTGCCAATACGCTACTCAGTATTTTTCGCCATCAACGGACACCCACCAATTATGTGATTTTATCTGGGGATGTGCATTACTCGTTTGCTTATGATATCCGAATCCGATTTCGCACCCATAGTCCGCGTTTGTGGCAAATAACTGCCAGTGGTTTCAAAAACCGCTTCCCCGAGCCACTGCTCAGCTTTTGCGAGTGGTGCGATCGCGTTTTATTCAGCCCACTGTCTCCACTGAATTGGCTCACGAAACGTAAGCGTATGCGCATTGACCGGCGCGACCCTGATACGCCAGGCCCGAAGCGTCTCGTCAATGCCAGCGCCGTGGGATTGGTCACCCTGAATGAAGATGGCTCTCCACGCACCATTAGCCTTCTGAAGACCGATGGTCAACGCGTCTCTTTTCCGGAAAAGACAAACACATAGACAGCTCGCCTGCTACATCACGGTGATTATCATCGATGAAATTTGGATAATCGCGGTAAGCAGGCCTAACCTTATTAAAGGTAGGCCGATAACAGGAGGTTTTATGCAAGGAGAAAACCACGCACTCGTTTTTGATTTCCCAGAGCACCGCGATCGTATCCATCATCTGAAACAATATGACCCAGCGTTTCAGCTCGATGCACAACGCTACCATCAACTCGATCATCATATTCGTGGTTTAGAGATGAACCAAATCCCTACCAGCGACGATGTTTTTACCGCCATGAAACGACAGCGCGCGCACCTCAAAGACCGTCTATACCAAAAACTACGCACGCACTAACAGGAGCTGACAATGCATATGTTGCATCGACTCTGCCTGTTGGTTCTTTGCCTAGGCATTGTAGGGGCGACCCACGCGAAAACCATCAACACGGAGGCAGTGAACCTTCGTGTTGAAACACTGAAGTCCGGTTTTTCTCACCCATGGGGGATCACTGAACTTCCGGATGGCGATCTGCTCATCACTGAGCGAAACGGTAACCTGAAGCGCTTAACCCCCAATGGCCTGGTCGTCTCCATTTTAGGTACCCCGAAAAACGTGTTTCAAGAGGGGCAAGGGGGGCTATTAGATATTGCTTTGGCGCCTGATTTTGCGACCAATCAGCGTTTATACCTCTCTTATGCCGCCGTCGACGAGCAAGGGCAGGCAGGTACTGAGGTAATGGTGGCCACACTGTCTAAGGATGTACTGATTGACAGTCGCGTTATCTTTAAAGCCCTTCCCAAGCGCAGTGGCGGGCGCCATTTTGGCAGTCGTTTATTAGTCACGCCTGAGTATTTGTATATTACCCTCGGTGACCGAGGACATCGTGATCGCGCTCAATTCGCTGATGATCATCTTGGCACTCTTGTGCGCCTTCATCATGACGGCACCGTGCCCGAGTCAAACCCTTTTGTCCAAACACCGAGTAAGCAATCGGAGGTCTTTAGCTTCGGGCACCGGAATATCCAAGGTATCGCGTTAGATAACAACGGCACCCGTATTTGGGCACATGAGCACGGCCCCCAAGGTGGCGATGAACTCAACGTAATCCTCGCCGGTGAAAACTATGGCTGGCCAACCATTACACATGGCGTTAACTATGGGCTAGGCACACAGATCGGAGAAGGCACATCCAAGCCTGGCATGCGCCAACCTGTCTATTACTGGGATCCCTCTATCGCACCATCAGGCATGACGATGGTGAACAGCCAGCAGTTTCCGATGTGGCAGGGGGATTTACTGCTCGGGTCGTTAAAGTTTGGCTTGCTAGTAAGGCTAGAGCTGGAGAACGGCCAAGTCAGGCATGAAGAGCGAATGTTAGAGGGTCAGTTTGGCCGCATTCGCGATGTGATCCAAGCACGTGATGGCAGTTTACTCATCCTCACCGATAGAAGAAACGGCAGTATACTGCGTGTCACACCATTACCTCAGTCTTAGATAGAAAGGCTGGAGGTAAGCTCGCCGTCATTGTGAGGTATTGACAGACGATAAAGCTCACCATCGTAGTCTAAATTGGTGACTAACCACGCGCTTCGTGACTTAGAACGGTCGTCGAATTTAAGCCCACAATGATAACGCTCACCTTTAAGGCGGTGACTCAATATCACGCCGCTCATTGTCAACGCTTGGCTGGCAGGGATACCTGTCAGGCTAAGCGCTGCATTTTGCTCCTCATCAATCTGCAAGCCAATCGCACGGTAAGAAAACAAGCACCCGCCCACAGAGAGATCGTGTATCGTCACGGGCACGCTGGCTTTACCGTCTATATTTAACGCTGCAGAGAGCTCGACATTAAAACGCTTGTCTTGGCGCAAAGGCGTGGCGCTCGCACCGTCACGCACAAGCTCGACACATAAAAGGGTATGGTGAGCTTCCATCAAGCCTTGTACTTTTCCACCAAATCGAATCAGCGATCCATCGGCAGAAACACCATGAAGACGTAAACTATAACCCGCCCCAAAGTACTGCTTTTTCTGTTGGCTCGACAGTTTAGGCAGTTGCAGATAACAAAAACGTTGTCCATCACTGCCAATCAACAACCCATTAAATCGGAACAAAGCTTTAGTAGGCGTCTGAATGTGAACACGCACCAAGGTTGCCACCCCCAACTTAAGTACCGCGTGAGTCACAGCTAAAGCGATGGCTTCTTGGTTTTTTTCTATCGCATTAAGTTGCTCTTTTCTTGGCATAATGGCGTTCGTTATCGTCCGCTAATAGGGATTTCAGTGTTTTTATTAAGATCGGTTGCGTTGAGTATAGATCGCCCTATTCGCCCATGTTACTTTTTCGATACATAAAGCACTCATCTATCAAGGACACATCATGAAAGGGACGCTAAAGCGGCTACTGATAGGCTCAATACTGGCCTGCTCCCCCCTTGCCCAAGCCAGCGATGACGCGGCATGTGGCAAGGTCTCTATCGCGGATATGAATTGGAACTCAGCCACACTCATGGCACATGTTGATCAATTTATCTTAGCCCATGGGTATGGGTGTGATGCTTCTCTTGTCCCAGGCGACACCATGCCTACTGGCGTCTCAATGACAGAAAAAGGCGAGCCTGATATTGCCCCAGAGTTTTGGACAAACTCACACAAAGCTATGTTGGATAAAGGCGTGCAAGAGGGACGGTTAAGGTATGCAGGCGATGCATTCTCACAAGGTGGCAACGAAGGCTTTTGGGTACCCAAATACATGGTCGATCAACACCCCGAGTTAGCGACCATTGAAGGTATCAAAGCGCATCCAGAGCTGTTCCCTCACCCTGAAGACCCTGACAAAGCCGCCTTTATGGGCTGCCCGGCGGGGTGGACATGTCAAATCTCAGCCCAGCACATTTTTAACGCCCTTGAATTGGACAAAGCCGGCTTTGAAATTGTCGACCCAGGCTCTGCGGCAGGCTTAGCCGGTACCATCGCACGAGCCAATGAGCGAAAAAACCCTTGGTTTGGTTATTATTGGGCGCCGACCCCTGTGATGGGAAAGTATGAAATGGTTGAAGTCGATTTGGGTGCCGATGTCAATTTAGCGCACTACAAACAATGTATCACCCAAGCGGACTGCCGTTCACCCCAGGTCACCGCATTTCCCACCTCTCCCGTGCACTCACTAACCACAGCATCATTTGCTGAGCAAGCGCCCGCGGCATTTAACTATATCAGCCGCCGTGAATACGATAACCAAGTAATGAGTGACATGCTGGCTTGGATGGATACCTACCAGGCAGACGGTGAAATAGCCGCAGACGAGTTTCTTCGCCGCTACCCTGCCGTTTGGCATCAATGGGTTGATGCACAAACCGCGCAACGTGTCGAAGACGCGCTGCGATAATGGTAGCGCATACACGGTGGGAAACGTAAACAGACATGACTTGCCGAGCGTCAAACATGACCTCGGCAAGCATAAAAGTGTGTTACTCGATCACGCCAAGCTCACGGAGGCGTTCCATCAAATAGCTGTTAGCCGTATGGCGCTCAGACAGTACAACATCTGGCTTAGGGTGCAAAAATAGCGGCAGCGAGATACGCGCTTTGGTTTTATCCGCACCTTCCGGGTTCACGACACGGTGAGTGGTAGAAGGGAAATAACCGCCGGATGCTTCTTGAAGCATATCACCAATATTGACGATTAAATTACCAAAATCACAAGGGACATCTAACCAGCTCCCATCTTTCGCTTTCACTTGCAAGCCAGGCTCATTGGCAGCAGGCAATATTGTCAGCAAATTAATGTCTTCATGAGCAGCCGCTCGAATCGCCCCAAGCTCTTCATCACCCTTTAACGGCGGGTAGTGTAAGACACGCAATAAGGTCTGTTGGCTACCATTAATCATGCTGGAGAGTGGTTGCGAGAAGTGTTGGCTTATATCTGATGGGGATTGGCGCTCGACCCACGAGAGCAAGGTTTCCGCTAAATGTGTAGCATGCTCGTAATACGACTGTAAATTGCCTCTCAAGGCGTCTGGACACTGTCCCCATGGGTAATAATGAAAGAACTCTTTCAGATCACGCTTGGTATGGCCTTTCGCGGTCTCTGCGACTTTTGAGGGAAAAAAGCCGTCTTGCGTGTCGGGCTTATAGGTAAAGCGGTGCTTGTCTTCGGTATTAAAAAAACCTTCCCATTGCTGATAGATATCGGCGACCCATTGTTGCTGTAATGGGTGATTTTTTAATACACCAAAACCTGTTTCACGTAGGGATTTAACAAACGCCTGCTCTGCATCAGGCGCAGTAAAGTCAATGGCTTGCAGTGTCATAATGCTCTCGTAATCGTTTGCTTTTTATCATGAGGTAAGTGAAACAATAGTTTAACAGGCAGGTTAACGGGTACAATGCCATCCTGTTTTTAGAGAGAAACGCTTTGTTTCTATAAGGGCACAATCTAACCTCAAGATAGGCAAACGTGTATCACGTGTTACACTCTATGCCGTTGTCAACGCATGGAGGTTATATGGGCGTTATTCGTTGGATCCTAGGTAAAATTATTCTGGTTGTAGAGTCATTGACCCAACCTAAATCCCCTCAATTAAACGCAGCGCAAAAGCAGGCGATGGACACATTGGCACAGCAGGTCACTCTATATCAATTCGCGGCCTGCCCCTTTTGTGTAAAAGTGCGCCAGGCAAGCCGAAAACTCGGCTTACCGCTTCAGACCAAAGACGCGAAGCGCAACATGGATGCCAGAAAAGAGCTTGAACAAGGGGGAGGGCGAATCAAAGTACCCTGTTTGCGTATCCAACAGGCAAACGGCGAGGCGCGCTGGATGTACGAATCGGATGATATTATTGCCTACTTAAACAAACAGGCGACACCAATTATCGAAAAATAATTAGACACCCGCCAAGCTAGCGTCTATGTTTTTAGTGACAAGACTCCTTCGCTTGCCCCTTGTTGCCCGACCGGCTTATGCCTTTTATCGGGCTTTGCTAAACTGCCCTAGCCCTATGCGTGGGCAGTTTTCTTTTTCAATTCAACAATAAATCTCGTGACTGTGTCTGATCGATTTACACGATCCACCCACCCTTACTACGGGAGAAATGGACCCTTTCCCATTTTCCTTCGGAGCGTATATCATGGCGGTCACCGCTCTGTCTTGAGTTAGGTTCAATCACAAACTAGCTTTAAAAAGATGGAGATAATAAGGAGTGTGACATGACAACGTACGATCCCAGATATACTATCCGCAAAAGCCGTTATACCGACCAACTCATTTTGCTAGCGTTGTTGTGTCTCATGCTGGTCAGTCATGCTGTCGAAGCAAGACCGATTTTGACCATTTATGGTGATGTCGCCAAGCAATCCTTTACTCGTGAGGAGCTGATGCAGCTGGCTGACCGCACAATTGAAACGGAAACCCCTTGGACGGAAGGTCAGCAGGTTTTTCTCGGTGTGTCAGCACAAAAACTGTTAAAAACGTATGACAAGCAAGGCCATGAATTGAAAGTTCACGCCCTCAATGATTATTGGTCCAAAATGCCGACTGACGAGATTAATAAGTACAACCCTGTTTTCGCCATCAAGAAAAACGGCGAGTGGATGCCTATTCGCGACAAAGGGCCGATTTGGGTTATCTACCCATTATCCGAATTTAATCAGTACGATAATGAGATTTTACACAGCCGTATGGTGTGGCAAGTTAACCATATCGAAATATTAGAAAAAGAATAACAACAGCCCTATTGGCTCAACCACGGTTTTTGCCTACTCCACGAGCTTCCCGACTCAACCACAAGCAGCTAGGCAAAACACAGCAGTAAAGGAATATATTGATATGGTAAAGCGCCCTCTAATCGGTTTCATCATTTTTGCATTTACCACGTTAGCCTTCGCGGCCTCAGCGCTTTACCAGTTTCATAATGCCTACGCACGACAGGCACTGCATACCCAATTGTCAGCATGGGCTTTAGCACAAATGGAGCTCGAAACCTTAGAGTTTCGTAATGAGCTCGCCTTGTACCTCGCCACGGCCTCAGACAAACAGTCCCTTGTCCTGTCTTATGACATCCTATGGAGTCGTTATGACACGTTTTTAAGCAGCCAAGAGGCTGCGCCCATGCGTCGAACGTTTGATGCCCAGCCCGTGGTACAACGTGCTTTTCGTTTAATTCAGCAACATGAGCAAGCGGTATTGAACGGTGACCGGCAGCGACTTTCTGGCCTTCTTCATGAAATGGATATTGTGCTGCCTCAGGTACGAAATCTGATGGTCAATAATTTTACCGGGCCGGCAGCTATCGAACAGCGTGAATTTTTACAAGACCAAATAAAAACCATGTACGCGGCCATCATTATACTGATGTCGTTATTGATTTTTTTCGCCTTTCGCCTCTATCGCAATAGTAGCAAACAGCAAAAAATGGCATGGCACGATAGTCTCACTGGCCTACCCAATCGCAATTACCTTTTGGAGTATCTCTACAAAGCAGCACATAAAAAACAAATACATACCTTATTGCTGATCGATGTTCGTCGTTTTAAAGACATCAATGACCTGATGGGATACGAACAAGGCGATGTCGCGCTAACACAGTTAGCCAATGAATTAAAAAGCATGTGTTTGCCTTACGGTTATCCTTGCGCGCGGATCAGCAGTAATGAGTTTGCGGTTCTCGCATACACCGACAATCGTCAGCTGAGCTTCTTTACTCAGCCTTTGTGCAACGCGCTGCGAAGCGCGATCGACAGTGTCTACCCAGGCCATCGATTAGCGGTGGCTATTGGCGTCGCAAAGAGCCTCGATTTGGATGACAATGTCATTAGAAATCATCGTCAGTTTGCCAATCAACTGTTAAACAACGCGGACCTTGCACTGATGAAAGCCAAACGAGCGCCTGTGACGCAAGACAGTGTTGATATATTTAAAGCGGAGTACGAACAAGAAGCGAAGCAACGTCGTCAATTACGCGATGAGCTCAAGGCTCACCTTGACGACCCTTATCAAGAGACACTCTATGTATTGTTTCAACCCATGGTGGCAGCGACGTCAAGACGCCTTGGCTGTGAGTGTCTGATTCGCTGGGACCATGCTGAGTTTGGTCCCATTGATCCAGAGCTCATCGTCAATGTCGCCGAAGAGTCAGGCCTGGGTCGGAGATTAGGCGCCTGGCTTTTGCGTCAAGTTTATCTGGCATTAAATACCGAATGGCAAACCATTAATGACCGCATTGATATTGCGATTAACCTGTCTGACTCGTTTTTCAACGAGTCCTTGATTGCCGATGTAATCACTGTATTTGCCGATCACCCAGAACAACGTAAACAACTGATTTTTGAGGTCACAGAGACAATGACCATCGACGATATTGGTCGCTTCAATCTGCTGATGAATCAACTGCGCGACGTCGGTATTCGGATAGCGCTGGATGATTTCGGCACGGGTTGGTCATCCATGTCGGTACTCAGCCACCTTAGTTTTGATAAAGTCAAAATTGATCGCTCATTTGTCACCGGCATGGCCAATACACCGCGCCAGCATGTGTTAGTCGATACCATTTGTCATATGGCCCATCAGCTCGATATTCGCGTGGTCGCCGAAGGCGTCGAAACACAAGAACAACTCACCAGCCTAAAACAGATGGGCGTTGACGAATTCCAAGGCTACTTCTTCGCCAAACCGCTATCCGCACTGGACTTTTATGCTTTCTGCATCGATCACTTAAATCATAAAGACAAGTTATTGATGAATGATTAATCAAACACTTCTTCTATATCGACCACTTTTGAGCGGTTAACCGTAATTTTCCAACGCTGATACACCGTCGGCTGCCCTTTTAACCGCTGACAACTAATAAGGTTGAATTGATGCCGCTTTTCAACCGAATCTTTGAGTACTTGGCCTTCATTAAGCCGATATAAGCGCTGACTACCACGGTCCATAAGGCGAGAAAAAGAGCGGAAATCAAATTTCCACACGTCACGAGTGGTGTCATAACCCGACAAAAAACGGGTTGTCTCTAACTGTGTTTTCACTTTAAGACGCACTACCGCCTCTTCCCTTTGACGCAGTTTGCCACGACGCAATTTCTTCACTTCATCGGGTAGGGCAGCAAAATCCATATAATCTAGCCACTCTAACTGCCGACCTATTTGTCGATTGGATGTGGGGTCAATAAAACGTTTTCGCCACTTGGGACGTCCTTTACGAATCCAGCGCCACAACGCGTCACGTAAATCATCTTTAAAGATCTCTCGCAATGCATACACACCCGCCATGGCCAACACGAACGATAGGGTGATTTCGCCTAAATATTGACGTGCACGGACAATAACAGTGGTGACAAACAACATCACAAACGCCGTCGCGGACGCTTTAGCCAGTTTGTTAAGGTTTTTACCTAGCGCCTGCGGCACTTGGCGAATCGTCACGGGAAACTCAATCAAGCGGCGCGCCAAGCGCATCTTATTGACCATACGAGTGGGATCGCGCCGTGCTTTATCCGAGTTATAACGGTTAACGAGGCGGTGTGCCTCTTCAGCTTGGCACAATTCAATCAATTGCTGGCGTACCCCCTTGTAGACGTTTCCACGCGGCATATGGGCTAATAACGACAGAAAACGTTGCTCCGTCAACCAAGATAAATAGTTGTCTATATTATGGTAATACTTGAGTAGCTTGGTATTTTGCGGTTTGTAGCGCCGGAGTCGCCGTAAAATCTCCACCGCCATCTCTATCGTATCTTCTAACTGCTCTAACGCTTGTTCATCCTCTAGCCCAGAAACGGATTCAAAAAAATCGTGCGTCGCTTTTTCGAGCGATAAGGCATACTGATACGCATAGAGACTTAAGCTCACTCGATATTGTTCGGTTGGCAGTTTGTCACGACTGGCTAGGCGAGCATGTACCAAGGGCAGATGATAACGAGACGTAAAATACGTTCGACTATTGGCGAGGACACGGTAGTAAAACTCATCTTCAGAAAGCACATGCTTACCAAACTTAAGCTCACCAGGGACGAAGAGATAAAACTCGACCTCTTGGGCACTGACTTCCTCATTGAGCACAGCCACCCTGACTGATAAGCCCTCATGTTTGTCTACTGTGATCACGACTGCTCTCCTGTGAACGCCAATAAATTTGCTACCAAGCCGATCCCCCATAATACGCGTACGACCAAGGTGTTACGAGTATCGCACATTTACCGCAACACAAGTGAAAAACCGCCATATCGCGTCAATCAAACTGGTCGTTTTTTGCTCAATCGATCGTCTTGGGGTTGCTCTCCACGACTCACGCGTACTGCCGCCATTGCCTACAAAGAAATTAACGGGGTTATCCACAGGTACAGTAGATAACTTTACAATCCAAGCGCTAAATATAGTTCAGAGCGCACCATATCTAGTATGCATATGACAGCATCCTGTTCCATAGACGAAACTAGCCTCGAAGTCGCTTAGGCCAGTCGAGAAAGCAAAGCTGTGCATGCGTATTCGCAACCTCTGTCCAGTGCTCGACGGGATACTGCACCACCGCCACACCTGAGGTCGGCAAGTTATCCTTGGTCATCCCCACTCCATGTAAGTAATTGTTTAGTGCAGGGTTGTGGCCAATAATCATCGCCACATCTTGTTCTAACTCGAGTGCTTGGATGGTATGAATGATTGCCGATGCATGCTCACTGTATAACGTTTCCTCTAAAACAATGGGCGGCTTATCGGTCAGCGTTTGTGCCACCAGCACTGCCGTATCTTTCGCGCGTTGCGCTGTGCTGGTCACAATCGTTTGTGGCTGGTGCAACCAAGCATTCAAGCGCTCCGCCATTTGCGGCGCTTGCCGAAATCCTCTCGGATTGAGCGGACGTTCGTGATCATCGAGGCTCGGATCATCCCAACTCGATTTTGCGTGGCGCATCAAAAATACCGTTTTCATCGTCACTCCCTCAATGTTCAATAAAAAAAGCGAGCCACGGCTCGCTTTTTGTTTTCACTGGTGCCTAGGCGGTTTAACTCGCCACGACTTGGCGCAAACGCTCCTGCACCACATTGACCAAAAGGTCGGGCTGGAATTTAGAGATAAACTGATTACAGCCCACTTTTTCAACCATTGCCTCATTGAAGCTACCGCTTAGTGAGGTGTTCAGTGCAATGTACAAATCACTCATCCGACTATCAGAGCGCACTTCGTGCGTCAGTTTATAACCGTCCATTTCCGGCATTTCCGCATCAGTGATCATAAGCAAAATTTCGTCACTCACGTTTTTGCCTTCATCGCACCAACTCTTGAGCAAATTCAGTGCTTCAGCACCATTTTTCTTGATGATGCACTCAACGCCAAACTGCGACAAGGTTTCACTAACCTGCGCGCGCGCCGTGGATGAGTCATCGACAACCAGTACTCGCTGCCCTGTCATATAAGGGGTCAGTTGCGGGTCGAGGACATCTTCAGAAACGCCAACTTCATACGCAACGATCTCAGCCAGCACTTTTTCCACATCCACAATTTCCACTAAACGCGTTTGACCATCAAAGTCTTGGCGAGTAATGGCCGTTAAGTAATTATTGCGTCCAGAGCTGGAAGGCGGCTCCATGATCTCATCCCAGCCCATGTTTTTGATATTGATCACCTGCCCAACGAGGAACGCTTGGATGGTGCGGTTATATTCAGTCACGATAACGTTACATTCATCCGACATGCCTATCGAGCCCATGCCGATAGACTGACGTAGGTCAATCACCGGAATAGATTTGCCGCGAATCATGGCAACGCCACGGATGTTCGGATGGGAGCCAGGCATTTGGTTGAGCTTTGGCACTTTGATGACTTCACGTACTTTAAACACGTTGATGGCAAAAGGTTGGGTAGAGCCAAGGTAAAACATTAAAAGCTCGAGGCGGTTTTCACCCACCAATCGTGTCCGCGAATCTACCGAATCTAAAATATTGGTCATAGTCTACTCAACCGTCGTGTTACTGCTCATTCGCATTTATCCGGACACGTAAATCCTTGCTAACGTGCCTCAATGTTGGGGCTTTTGTGTCGCGTTGCACTGAGACTTTCAAGTACCGAGACAAAAAGCGTGTTCTTTCTTATTTTAGGTAAGATACAGCCACAGGCAACCTCTTTGCAGAAGGTGACGCCTAAATGACTGGCTCACTTAGCCTATATCTTTCGCTATCTTAGCAAAAACCGTGACCTAAAAGCGTGGTATACACCACGTTTAAATGAGACTATCAATAAGTTTCAAATGTGAGACAATGGCAGGCAAAAGTTTTATCTTTTCACCCATTAGCCCTATCCTTGGGGTAAGAATAGGTGTTTAGAGACAACACTGTTACCCTAATCAGAAGACTGACGATAACACGCAGAGTGATGCTATGAAGAGCAAAGCGAATCAAGCACAAGGCATGTTGATGTTCCGCCTCACCGCCACCCAATCTTTCGCGATTGGCACGTTGAAGGTACGAGAAATCATTCCTTTTCAGCCGCTCACGGATTTGCCGGGATCTCACCCAACGGTGATCGGAACCACTAGCTTCCGTGGCATCGCAACCCCTGTCATTGATATGGCAAAAGCGATTGGCTACAAACCCGTGGCCAAGTCAGAATGGGAGTCTTGCTACATTATCGTGACCGATTGTCAGCGCCGGGTGATGGGTTTTTTGGTCCGTGGAATCGACAAGATTAGC
This sequence comes from Salinivibrio siamensis, assembly GCF_001996005.1. GTDB lineage: Bacteria > Pseudomonadota > Gammaproteobacteria > Enterobacterales > Vibrionaceae > Salinivibrio > Salinivibrio siamensis. The sequence goes on from NZ_MUFB01000011.1 coordinate 89,902, forward strand.
GAGTGCGATTGGCGTTCTATTTCAGAGCCACCGGAAACCTTAGGAACACGCGCGTTTCTTACCGGCGTGATGAACATCGACGACAAGTTGGTGCAACTGCTTGATGTTGAATACATTATGGAGCACATTTTCCCCTCTGATCCTGACAAGCTGCACCCCATCTTAGCCGACGTCGATCGTGAGAAACTCAAACCCATGAATATCCTCTTGGTCGATGACTCATTGACGGCGAGACGGCAATTATCAGAGGCGCTTGATAGTATAAACATCCCCTACTTTGTCACCAATAACGGCCTAGAAGCGCTGCAAATGATGAAAAATGCCGCCTCAGCCGGCAAGCCATTTGATATTATTGTTAGCGATATCGAAATGCCTGGGATTGATGGCTATGAGCTAGCCTTTGAAATCCGCAGCGACGATAAACTGGCGGAAGCTTACTTGATATTACACACCTCGCTATCAAGTGATATCAGTGTCGACCGTGCCAAACAAGTCGGGGCGCACGAAGCACTGACGAAATTCGATGCCACTGAGCTAGTGCAAGCCATGTTGCGCGGCGCGATGATGAAAACATCCGGTTCATCGGTCAAGCTCGAGGGCAGCCCAACCGACTACTGAGCGTGATTACCACGTTATCGGTGAGCCTTGATATGTGTCATGACACTGTCAATGCTCACCTGTTATCGTTGCCACCATCAATCAGCGAAGAAGGTAGGGTGACGGTTTAGCCAGCTAATGAGGTTGTTGATAAACTGGCCTCACAGTGTCTTTTCTTCACCCGCCTTTTTCATTCAAGTGTTTAAAAACTCCTCACTTCAAGCGCGAAAAGACTGGGTTTGCGGCAGCGCTTGTGGTTTAATTTTTTCATACTTCAAAAGATAGAAGGCGACTACTATGACCAGCGTATACGAGATCGTTAAGCACTCACGACAAAAGAACAAACTGAAGCGCGAAATCCAGGACAACGACAAGAAAATCCGCGACAACCAAAAGCGGGTGGTGCTGTTAGAAAACTTGCTCGACTACATCCAGCCAGAGATGTCCTATGAAGAGATCGTGGAGATCATCAAAAACATGAAAGGCGATTACGAAGATCGCGTTGATGACCACATCATCAAAAATGCGGAAATTTCTAAGCAGCGCCGTGAAATCAGCCGCACTATCAAAGAACTAACTAAACAAAGCAAGGGCGGCAAATAAGCCCACATTAAGGAATGTCTCGTCCTAAAATAGGTTGACAGTTCTTAGGCCAGCTCCAGTAGCTGGCTTTTTTGATGGATTTCTTCATAGCTTCCAGATGTTACCCCTCTTCAGTCATTCCCTACCGCGTTAGCTTGTGCCAAACGATTTGTCGACGTACGGATATCACTAGACACAGGCTTATTTAGTCACTGCGTTTTTATACTCTTTTTTCAAGAGGCTAGATTACATGCATCAATCCAACTATCTATGTATTGACAATCAGGTTACATATCAATAATCATAATGATATCCATTATCATTTGATACTGGAAAAAGGTAGTGACGTAGACGTATCTGCAGGGAGGCAGCCTCACTATGCCCTGCAGGGTTGTAACGTATAAGGATAATTATGAACACCAAAAAAGCAGTCAGCTTTTCGCTCTCACCGCTGGCGTTAGTGATCAGTGCCCATCTCGCCCACGCCGCCCCTTCTGCGGCCAATACCGAAACCATCATTGTCACCGGCAGTAAAATTCAAACCACGATCGCCGATTCAGCCAGCACCAACTGGGTGATCACCAATGAAGAATTAACCCGTGAAATTCAAGGCGGTGAGTCATTAAAAGGGGCACTAGGAAAGCTGATCCCAAGCTTTGACTTTGGCAGCACCAACGCACGTACCAACGCCTCACAGAATTTACGTGGCCGCAGCGCGCAAATCATGATTGATGGCGTGGCATTGAATGCCGCTCGCACCATTAGCCGCCAACTGGATAGTATCGACCCCTTTAATGTCGCCCGTGTTGAGGTACTGTCAGGCGCGACCTCCATTTATGGCGCGGGCGCAACCGGCGGTATTATCAATATCATCACCAAACGAGGTGAAGCAGGCGATGCGCAACTCGAGGTGCAGACTGGCGTCACCACTGGGTTTAACAACAGCGAAGACCTGACCAAGAAAGCCGCAGTCGCGGTATCCGGCGGCAGTGAAACCTTGCAAGGGCGCTTATCCGTGGCGTATGAAGGTAAAGGTGCGGCCTACGACGGCAATGGCGATCCTATTTTGCCCGATGTCACCCAAACTGATACCCAATTCAATGACAGCATTGATGTAATGGGTAACTTAGATTACAGCCCTGACGACGAACAGCACCTTTCCCTGACTGCACAATACTATAACAGTCAGCAAGATACGGATTATGGGATTGATTACGGGCCTAAAACATCCGTTCCTGTAGGCAATATCTATCCGGATTACGCTGGATATGGCGATGTAGAATTATATGCTGGCTTGATAGACTCATCTTATTTGAAGCGCTCGGACGGATTAGTGTTAAGCGAGCAGCCTTTTACCGAAAGGTTGATGCTTAACACTCAATATAGTCACGCTAATGTCGCTGGTCACTCCCTTTTGGCTCAAGTCTATTACCGCGAAGAGACATTCGGGAACTTTCCCTTTCCAATGATTTCCGAGTCATTCAAGCAAAAAGTTGATTACGCTCTTTCTGGTGATATATCAGCTCCCACACTAGCATTCGGTGCCTCAGAGCAGAGCAATGACGTACTAGGCGGAAAGCTGCTGCTACAAAAAGACTTTACTCAGGCCACACTGAACTATGGTGTGGACTATTCGCATGAGACCTTTAGTGCGTTTCAACGTATCTACGACCCATCAGTTAGTGCAACGAGCCAAGGGTTGAGCTTTAAGCACAAAGCAAATATCGATCGTTATCCTGACTTCACCACACAAAATATCGGGGTCTTCAGCCAAATTGATTGGGCAATCACAGATAAAACTAACTTGTTCGCTGGCATTCGCTATCAAAATACTGAGTATGATGGTGATAGTTTTGTCAGTGTATATAAGCAACTCGCTACCCTGCTAGACGGAAAACCGCAGGCAGAAGCTATCCCTGGCGGTAAAGCGGATAAAGATATCTGGCTCTTTAATGCCGGAATTAAATATGACCTTACTGACAAGCAACAAGTATGGGCAAACTTTAGCCAAGGCTTCAATATGCCCGATCCCAGTAAGTTTTACGGCTACGGCTCATACTCTGGCTCTGCTTTAGATGATTACGTTAGCGTCAGTAATGTAGGCCTCGATGGTCAAAAAATAGACTCTTACGAGCTAGGGTGGCGCCTAAGCAATGCATCATTTAACACTCAGTTATCTGCGTACTATTCACTTTCTGACAAAACCTACAAATACTCCAATACACAGCTCGAGCTAGATAACAATGAACAACGTATTTATGGCTTAGAAGGTCAAGTCAACTACTATATTTCTGATAATTGGTACTCTCGCTTGCAAGGCCATCTTGTCGAAAGTGAGGAAAAAGATAAAGGCACATGGAAAGACCTGAGTATCTACACCGCCAGCCCATCAACGGCGATGGCAGCGATCGGATACGATAACTTCGATTGGGGCACTGAGCTTAACCTGCAACATGTTGGTGACTTATCAGATAAAGAGGGTGATCGCCTCGAGGGCTATGAACTTGTCGGTCTCAATGGTTACTACACCTTGCCAGTCGGTCAAATTAACTTTGGTATCCAAAATCTACTGGATAAAGATTACCTAACTATTTGGAGTCAAAAGGCACAAAAAGTCTATAGCCCAAGTATTCCAGCGGATCTAGTCACCTATCAAGGCGTTGGCCGCACCTTTAGCTTAAGCTACAGCGCCACGTTCTAATTATGTTCCTTTTCGCGCCCAGTCCTCGCTGGGCGCCTGGACGTTGCAGCTTCCCGATTTTCCCACCAATACCCTCACCCACTGACACCCCGTCGTCTGTCATTAAGGACGACAGCTCGCTGTGGATATCGCTGCCGTTTCGTCCCAAATAAGAAAAGCGCGTGGTGTGATTACAATGTGATTTCATTGGCTTAATCACGCTTCATTGCGTGGCAAGGGATGAAGTCAGTAACTACACTGTCTGGTAGTTCATCAATCACATTGCGAGAAAGAATGAATGAAAGTCATTTTGCTGTCTTTTTTACTCAGCATTACCCTCGTTAGCCACGCTCACGCAAGAGACATTACCTTTGGTATCGTGCCACAGCAATCTGCAATTACATTGGCTAACAACTGGGGTCCAATTTTAAAGTACGTCTCTCAACAATCGGGGTACAACCTTGTCTTTCGTACTGCCAAAGACATTCCCGAATTCGAAGGACGTGTGCTCACCGGTGAATATGATGTCGCTTACATGAATCCTTACCACTATACGGTTTTCCATCAAAAACCTGGCTACCAAGCATTTGCGAAGCAAAAAGATAAGCGGATTCACGGTATTTTAGTCGTCAAAAAAGACGCGTCCATTTCCTCACTTGAAGCGCTCGATGGCAAGCGCTTAGCGTTTCCTTCACCGGCCGCGTTTGCCGCCAGTGTGGTGCCTCGTGCCGCGCTGAAAAATCAAGGCATAAACATTACACCGCAATATGTCTCGTCTCATGACTCCGTTTATTTAAACGTTGCGCGAGATTTCTTTATTGCCGGTGGTGGCATTGAACGGACGTTTAATAATACCGATCCCGAGGTTAGCAAACAGTTACGAGTATTATGGAAAACCCCTGGCTACACACCTCATGCGTTCGCATTTCATCCCGACCTTGACCCTCAAGTCGCCAATGCGATTAAAGCGGCCTTTCTCTCCCTCAATAACAGTGAAAAGGGCCAAACGCTGCTGGGAAATATCAGTTTTAAAGGGATAGAGCCAGCGCAGAACGAGGATTGGGACGATGTAAGAGCGTTAAACATTACGCTGTTGCAACACTTATTGAGTGACTAGCCCATGTCCTTACGATTAAAGACCATCTTAGGTGTCGCCCTGATTGAGGCGATCCTGTTGGCGATTCTGCTGACATTGACTCTCAACTATTTAGAAACCACCAACTACCAAGGGCTCAACCAACGTGCCAGTTCAACAACCCAGTTATTCGCTTCCACGGTAAAAAATGCGGTGTTATCGTTCGATCTCGCCACTGTTGACTCCTTTACTCAAGAGCTACTCCATAACAGCGATATTATGTATGTCGCGGTTGTAGGCGATAACGGAAGCGTCCTATCATCAGCCGGGGACCTTCCTGATTCTTTCAATACAGACATTCTTGAGATGAATGCACAGTCCGTCACGGATGGACTGTATGATGTACGCGCGACCATTTCTGAGTCGAACATTGAGTTTGGATCGGTCTGGATTGGCTTTGACTTAACAGGCCTATTGAGCCAGATACAAGATGCCAAAAACTGGAGCATGCTCATTGTGCTGGGCGAGATGCTGTTAGTGGCCTTATTCTCTTATCTATTGGGGAGCTATCTCACCCAGCGCTTATCAGAGCTTAAAAACGCCGCCGATACTATCGCCAGTGGCAAAAGAAACGTTCACATTTCAACCCACGGCAAAGATGAACTGGCCAGTGTGGCTACCGCGTTTACCAATATGATTCAAGCATTGCGTGATTCCGAAAACAAAACCGAGACCTACCAAAAGCGGTTAGAGGAAGCGAATCAATCGCTGGAAACCAAGGTGGCGCGACGTACCGCTGACCTGGTGCAATCGAATGAACAGCTACGCGAGATAAATCATCAACTCAAGCAAACGCAGGAGAAGCTGGTCGAAAGCGAGAAAATGGCCTCGATTGGGACCATGGCGGCAGGAGTTGCTCATGAGATCAATAACCCCATCGGCGTGGTGAAAAGTAACCTTCAAATGTGTCAAGAGTATCTCGAGACCTATCAAAAGTGGACAGATATTGCCGAGCGAGTTGTTCACCAATCAGAGCCAATTGAGACCCTCACTCGCTGGAAACAACGTCACTTCGTGGATGACATCTACGATGATTTCAGTGATAGCCTTGCCGATGCTAACGACTGTGTGCAGCGCGTGATCAATATTGTTTCCGCCTTACAGCAGTACTCCAGTTATAATCAACAAACACGCCAACACTTTCAAAGCGTTGAAATCTTTGCGGTGATTGATGAGGCGCTGAATACCCTGTCTCCACCCAAGAATATCAACATATCTATTGCTGCCAGTATCTATCAACTTCCTCCAGTGATGGGCCGCCATGACGAACTGGTCATGCTGTTTAAAGAAGTGCTCAAAAATGCACTTCAAGCTTGTGAACGCGGTCATGCAACGATGACACATCATATTGACGTAGCCGGTATGGAGAATGACGATTTGTGCACCATCACGGTGAAAGACTCAGGACCAGGGCTACCTCAAGATGACAGCCACCGTGTTTACGATCCCTTCTTCACCACCTTGCCCGTTGGACAAGGTATGGGGCTCGGGTTGACCTATGCCTATGATATTGTTCGCCATCATCAAGGGACGATACAGCTTACTTCAACCGCGGACGGCACCACAGCGACCATCGCACTCGTGCGTCAGGTCACTCATGCAGCGGCGAATAATGCTTAATCACTGCCGCTATGCTTGAGAGGGTATGTTGTTGTGTTTAAAAGTCGCTAAAAACTCCAGGAGATGATCACGGCTAAGCGGCGCACCAATGCCATAGCCCTGTACTCGCGTGCATCCTTTTTCTCTCAAAAAGTCAATTTGGTTTTGATTTTCGACCCACTCAGCGACCACCTCTACATTCATTAGCGCCGCACTCTGGCTAATCGATGACAAGATCACTTCGTCCATTTCACTCTGGCCGATATTACGAACAAAGCGACCATCAATTTTTATCACGTCAAAAGGTAAATCACACATGGATTCAAAGCCAGCAAAGCCGGTACCAAAATCATCTAACGCACAGGAAATACCGAGTGATTTCAAACAATCCATTTGTTGGTGGGCATGCGTAAAGTTATGGATCCTGTCGGTTTCGACCAGTTCAACCTCCAGTTGCGGGACATCGTCTGGATAGTCAGGCAAAAGGCGCTGAATCACGCCTACCACAAAACCCGTCTCCAACTGCCGAGCGGTCACATTGACACTGATTGTCTTGAGAATGTCTGCCTGGCGTAATAAACGAATCGCTTCCAGCGCTTGTTCAAACATCGCGGTGGTTAACACGTCTTCGAGCTGGTATTGACTTAGCAAAGGCAAAAACGCCGCAGGACTTTGATAACCACCCGATTCGAGTCGACGTCTCACCAGTGCTTCAAAGCCATCAATTTCGTCAGTCACAATATTCAATTGTGGTTGAAAAAATGCCTCGAAGTGTTTGGCTTCAATATCGCGAATCAAAGTACGCAACGTTGCGTCGTCTTGATGCCCATCAGGACAAGGAAGCCAATAGTGCGCATCATAAAGCGGTATTTTTTTCGCTTTACGCGCCTGAATCGTCTCGAAGGATATCTCCTGCCAAGAGCGAAGCGCGCTGACCATCAATCGTGTAGGTAGTGATTTCTCCTCACTGGCACGGTTCAAGCTCTCAATCAACGCATTTAACAAACAATGACCTGTCGAGGAGTACGCCAACAACCCCACAAACTTATCTGCGATGCGGTACCAGTGAAATTCCGTTATTTGATGAAGGTGTTCACTGACATGCTGTAACTGATGATTCCCCGCCATCACCGACTGGGTTTCATTAATCGTGCTGGTTCCTTGGCTATCAATAATCACCACCAACCACGGCGTTTTAACATCCACCGCCATAGCTTGAATGCGCTGATTAAGGGCGTCTTGCGAAAGGCATCTCGTCAGCGTGTCGTGCGGCAAAGACGCTTGTTTATTGCTCAAGATCGTTTTAACCGTATCGCACAACACCTCGCGATCCCAAGGTTTGCTAACGTATTGGCTCAATGCGCCGGCATTGATGGCCCGGGAAACACCCGGCAAATCGGCTTGTCCGGATAACATGATGGTGGCAATATCAGGATAACGTTGATGAATGTTAATCAGTAATTCCGCACCGTCCATGTGCGGCATCCGGTAATCGGAAATCACGAGGCCAATGTGATGTTCAGATAAAATAGCAAGCGCCTGCTGCCCCGACTCTGCGGTATGAATATGCGCCACAAAACGACGCAGTTCTCGCTTTAGCGCACGTAGGATATGCGGCTCATCATCAACCAATAGAATTTCCGTGTACGCCATCATGGGCTGCGCCCTCCTTTCATCACCTCATGGACTGGCGAAGAAATACCCTCAGCCTGATTTCCCGAGCAAGGCAACACAATCGTAAACGTCGTCCCTTTTCCTTGCTCACTGGTTACTGTGATTTGGCCACCGTGAGCGACAACAATATCGCGCGAGACGGACAAGCCAAGCCCCGTCCCCTGCCCGACCGGTTTGGTGGTATAAAATGGCTCGAAAATAGTCGCCAGCGCCTCTTCTGGGATCCCTTGGCCGTTATCTTTGATTTCAATAATCAGATGCTCTTCATCGAGGGGGGCGACAGAAATCTTTATGTTTCCCTCGCCCTCAATCGCGTGTGCGGCATTAATGAGTAGATTGAGAAAAACTTGATTCAACTGCATGGGCTGACAAAGGATATCAGGTGTCTGAGGCGAGTAGTTTCTCTCTATTTCAATCGCATACTTAATCTCGTTATGGATGATTTTCAGTGTCGAGTCGATACCGCGGCGAATATCAGTGGTCGCCCATTCACCATTGTCAACGTGTGAAAATTCTTTGAGATCTTTGACAATCGTCATCACTCGCGTGATCCCTTCTAACGACTCTTCAATCAGATCGCTGGCATCTTCGAGTAAATAACTCAATTGAATATCGTCTTTTAGCACCTGTCGGTCTGCCAGTAAGGCCCTATTGTCGGTGCTCTCTATCTTTTCGTCCAAACAACGGACATAGGCGGTAAATTTATCTAGATAGTCGTATAGCGTGCGAATGTTGGAGGAGATAAAAGCGATAGGGTTATTAATTTCATGGGCAATTCCCGCCGATATTTGCCCAATCGACGCCATTTTCTCTGACTGAAGCAGTTGACTCTGTAACTGCTTGAGTTCTGAAACGACCTCTTGATATGCCTCAGTGCTTCGTTTGAGTCGCTCAGTATCTGGGATAGAGGGAAGAGCCTCTCGCGTAGGGGCCGCCAACGCTGTCGGGCGATAAAAACAAATGGCGACCTGTGTGACCTCGCCATGCACTGACAGAATGGGAAGAAACTCGACGTCTTGCCATATGTATGCCGCATCAACATCCCCGCATATATCTATAATGACAGCGCCGGATGACTGTAATGGCGCTTGCGTCGAGAAAACCGTGTCGATGTTTTGTTGTAAAAATTGATGATGAGCAGGAAGACGCGCTAACAGCGCGTCTCCAACGAGGGCGTCGTTTGCTGCGTTGAGGCTGCGAAGAAAGCAGGTATTGGCGTCAACACGATAGTCACGATCGATAAGACATACCGCGATAGAGAGCCCATTTAAAATCGCGGGTGAAATCTTGTTATCCTCCACGTTCCCCTTCCATGTTTATGCCACATGCACAGCAAACCACAGCGTCATAGATTGTTATCCGGCACATTCAAATCGTCTCCTTATACGACTGAGTAAAAAAAGCGCCGATATTGGCCGACCAAGACTGTAAAAGCTTGGCTTTATCAATATCGTTCGCATTAATCCACTGCCGGCAGTAATGCAATAGCGCGCCATCCTTGGTTCGCTCACTTTCAGGGGATAACGGGATGGCGCCGCTTGCCAACACAATCTCTGCAAGCTCAAAATCATAGCCCCACAAAATAATGATATAACTCGAGACGACAAGCGCAGTATCAAAACGGGCAGGTAAATCGCAAATGGGATTGTTGCTACTTTCACGACAGCCAAGCTCTCGCGCCATCAGTTCCCCTAACGAAGACAACACTGATGCGAGATACAAACGCTCTGCATGCGCTTTGTCATACCCAAGGAATAGTCCCAGCGACTTACTCACATTAGCCAGTTCAATATGTTCATCCACCACGGCATAGTGCTCTTTGGTGGACAAGTGCTTAAAGGCATTATGTCCCACCATAGTGGCAGCAATTGACTCGACCGATTGAATGCCCAGTCGATTAATCGCTGTTTCTATTGACCAAGTCCGGTTTCGAAAGCCCAAATAAGCAGAATTAGCAAGCTGTAAAAGTCGGGCAACTAGGGGAGGCTCTTCGCTGACCACTCGTGCAATTTGTTCCATGTCTGAATGGGGATCATTAATCGTGGCACGTAAACGGCGCACGCAGTCAGGCAAGACGGGAAAGTCCTCAATACCGACTAACCGGTTACGCGTTTCAGCATCAATTGGCAACTTATAGAGGCGCTCAACACTATTGAGTACATTATCAAAGTCATCTTCAGAGAAGGGTTTGGGTAGGACGAAGTGCACACTAGGCGTCGCGAGTTCGGTAATTTTTTGGCGCGTATCCCCTGTTATCAGGGCACGTATCGTACCAGGAAAGCGCGCTCGAACCTGCTCTAATAACGCATCCCCCTTTAGCTTGGGCATCAGTAGATCACTGATCACCAGAGAAGGGGACTGATCATCTAACAGGCCTTTCTCCCAATGGGTAGGATTCTTAATCAAGCTGATAGCCCAACTCGGTTTCAAGCGGCGAATCACCCGACCAATCGCCTTTAATGTGAGCGCGTCATCGTCAACGTAGATGACATGGAAACGCGGCCTACTCATGCTTCCCTCGTATTCTCATCGTTGTCCTCAAACGACCCAGCGCTATCGTTAGGCAGTAAGTGAGAGAGTAATCAACGCTGCGGCTTATCTCAGTGGAACCTTATCCAAAGTGAGATACCCAGCAATCCTTTCAGTAAGCGTAGTCCAAAATCCCAGACTGTCTTGGCATACGGGACGAAATTAGCGGTGTCTGGATAACGTTAATAGGGGGAGGGAGGGAAAGCGGGCTCAACATGGTTGAGCCCTGTAACAATGCACTCTATCAAGCGCTGAAATTACTCAAATTCAAACTGTACCATGACCGGATAGTGGTCAGAGAGTTCATGGTAGTAACCATCATGATAGGTTTGTCCAGCCGCTTGCGGCCACTCGCCTTCAAGGTAGTCCCAATACCAATCATCGTTGGCGGTTAATTGCACCACCTTCATCTCAGGTTGATTGGCAGGCACTGCATGGTCACGGCTCCACAAAATATAATCTAGCGTCGTGTTGTAGTTAAGGTCATATTCAAAGTGATAAGCGTTCGCTTTCGTAAACCAATTATGCTTGGCGGAAAAAGACGTTACCTCAGGCTCGGTGAACCACAATGCGCCATTTAATGCCACTTTCATGTCGTTAATTTCATCTTGGCGACTCCACTCTACGTTCATGTCACCACCAATAATCACAGGCTCGTCAGCGGGAATCGCCGCCTTGTCGATGAAGTCTTTGATTTCGCTAAGCTGACCAAGGCGCACTTGGTGCTCCTCATCAGACATGCCATCGTGCGTTGCCTGTAAATGGGTGCCAATTAAGTGAAAGGCTTCACCTTCTTTATCGATCTCAACGTAGGCAAAGCCTTTGTTGGCTTGATAGTCCCAGCTACCTTTCAAGCTTTGATGATAAACGTGCGCCTTTTGAGTCAAAATGGGGTATTTAGAAAGGATAGTCACGCCGCCACGCACGACAAATAAAGAATTGGAACAATCTCCAGTCAGCGCATCCCAACCTTCCCCACTGCAGTCTTGTCCGACATTGGGTGTTTGATAGGGGTATAAGCTCGCCAGTTGATTCATCGCTTGCTCGGCTTCCGCGTTAAAGGCCTCACTGATCAAAATCACATCAGGCTGCGTGTCCATATCGGCAATCGCTTGCGGCAGACGGGCGGCACGCTCAGCTTGATCCCAGTCTTGTAGGTTACTTAGTTGCATAATGTTATACGCCATGACGTTGAGCTGACCCGCATGCGCACTGAGACTAAGCAGCAACGCAGCTGCCGTTGAGAGCAGTTTATTGATTTTCATGTTTCCTCTTTTCGTTTTGCTTTCTAATTGTTTTAGGTGTTTCGCCCACCAAAAGATTAGAAGCCTAACGAAAATGGCATGAGCCGCCCCAGGATTTGTTTACTTTTTCTGATATTTTTGTAACTAAGCTCACGTTCCTTGTATTACGTCATTAATGCGTCACTAAGTAAGTTTGCGAGGTAAAGGTATGTTTTCTCAACATGGTCGCGAGCTCATGCTGCCTGACCGGTTTGGCAATATAATCATCCATACCCGCGGCTAAACACGCTTCCTTGTCTTCCGTTGTCGCATTCGCGGTCAGTGCAATAATGGGGGTTCGATTAAAGCGCGATTCTTGTGCCCGAATGTGTTCAGCGGCTTGGTAACCGTCCATCACAGGCATCTGACAATCCATAAAAATCGCATCAAAAGGTTGGCTTTTCCACAGTGCCAGCGCCTGCTCACCATCGGCAGCCGAGCGAACATGTATCCCTAGCTGGGTCAACATCGCCTCAGTCACTCGTTGATTAACTTTGGAATCTTCCACGACCAAGACATGCAACCCAGCCAGCGATGTGCCTTTTCCGGTAGATCGTACGACCCCCAGTGTCGGTTGGCGCTGTTGTAAGATGCGCACCAAATGCGCTTTTAAGTCATTAAATTGGTAGGGACGGCCTAAGTAACCCTCTATGCCTGAGCGTTCAATCCGCGGCTTATCCAATGCATCGGGCGCCGCCGTTAACATCATAATCGCAGGGCTTTTATCTCCAAACGTGGTAATGATTTGTTCAGCCAAGCGAAAACCGTCCATTTTGGGCATCACTTTATCGAGTAAAATCACTTTAAATGGATAGTGGCTATCAAGGCGTTCGCGAATTAAAGGAATCACGTCATCCGGATGCATGCAGCATGTGACTTGGCAACCAAGGTTGCTCAATTGTGCCGTGGTGATGCGCATGTTTAAACGACTATCGTCTACCAATAACATCGGGGCGCCAGCGAAAAGATACGCCTCAACTGGTGTGGCTAAAGGAATATCCGCACAATCAAAACGCGCGGTGAAGGTAAACACACTGCCCACATTCACTTCACTGTTGAGGGTAATTCGCCCCCCCATTAAATTGACAATTTGCTGTGAGATGGCGAGCCCAAGCCCGGTACCTCGGGCGGTTGCTGTTAAGGAGTCACCTTGTTCGAACTTACCAAAAATACGGCTTTGTTCTTCAACGGGAATGCCAGGCCCGGTATCACTCACTTCAAAACGAAGCACACTGGCCGTATCCTCGTCACTCACCTGCTTGATAGAGACAACCACTTCCCCACGCTCAGTAAACTTGATTGCATTACCCACCAAATTAATCATCACTTGGCGTAATCGTGGTGCATCACCTATCAACAAAGGGGAAATATCAGCATCTATTTCGCAGCGAAAAGCGAGCTGCTTTTCCTTCGCTCGGAGAATGAACAGATTCTCAAGATCTTTCCCCAACTCAAATATATTGAGCTCTAATGGTTCCAGTTCTAACTTACCTGCTTCAATTTTAGAGAAGTCGAGGATGTCGTTAATGATATCTAATAACGACATCGACGATGTTTCCAACATCTCGACAAACTCTTGTTGCTCGTTGTTTAAGCGAGTGCTTTTTAACAGCGAGGCCATCCCAATAATGCCGTTCATTGGAGTACGGATTTCATGGCTCATGTTGGCCAAAAACTCACTTTTCTTTTGGCTAGCCTTTTCAGCGTCGTGCTTCGCGTCCTCCAACTGAGCCAGTTGTTGCCCTAGCGCCGTGATCATAGCGTTATAACGCGTTTCAAAACCTCGCCAATGATGGAATTGGGGGGGGACCTGAATCGGCGTGGGTACGCCATTATCCCACTGGTTGACCTGCTGGTGTAGCGCCACTAACGGCCTTTCTAAGTGGCGACGCACAATCCATATCGAGCTTAAGATCCCCAATCCTGAAACAGCCAACCATCCAAGAAAAACCCACTGAGCACTATCGCCAAAGTAGGCATTTAACGCCGTATAATTTGACGCCACCTCAAGTTGCCCAAGGGTATACTCGTTTCCCTCGTCTCTTGCAATTAACGACCAACGCTTTTGCAACGATTGTGCAGCAGGCTCCACGCCACGCTCAATTAACGAGCCATCGGCATCATATACATGGATATAATCAATCTCAGGTTGGGCGATGAGCTGCTCTATCCGTTGCTCAAACGCTTGCGTTTCCACACGCCATAGATGTCCAGTCATTGCACTGAGATCTCTGTTGCCCACCTCTTGCAAGGCGCGATCGACATCTGCTTTATGCGTTTGGTAATCGCCCAGCAGGAGAAGCGCCGCAAATAACGCTGTCAGTACGGTCCAGCTTAAGGCTAGCTTGGTAATGATTCCCGCAGAAAGAGAGGGGCGAGTCAGGGGGCTGCCTACCTTCATAATCACCTTTTATCGAAAAAGCTTCTCTGCTAATCATAGAGTCTAATCTTATTTTGGACGAGAAATGTCCTAGTTAGTGGGCGAAAAAGAACAAAAAAGGCGCTCACAAAGGAGCGCCAATAACATAGGGTGTCTACAAATAACGACAGCCTATCGACTTGAGTCAGTTTATCCGGATAACCCGTATCGCAGCCTCAAGCGAGTTTGTTATGTACCGTTTCGGTTAGTCCAATACACCACGACGCATTTGATCCAGCTCGATAGACTCGAACAAGGCTTTAAAATTACCTTCGCCAAAGCCTTGGTTACCCTTACGTTGGATGATTTCGAAGAAAACCGGTCCAATAACAGTATTGGTAAAGATTTGCAGTAAGATACCGCTGTCGACGTCACCATCAATCAATACACGGGTATCACGCAACTCATCGATGCTTTCTTCATGGCCATTGACACGCTCGTTGATTTTCTCATAGTAGGTGTCCGGCGTATCCATGAACGCCATGCCTCGTTGGCGTAACGTCCGCACCGTTTGGTAGATGTTGTCGGTGGTCATGGCGATATGCTGGATCCCCTCACCGTTATACTCTTTCAAATATTCTGCAATCTGTGACTTGTCATCACTTGACTCATTGATAGGAATACGGATTTTTCCGCAAGGTGCGGTCAGCGCTCGCGACTTCAGCCCGGTCTTTTTGCCTTCAATGTCAAAAAATCGGATCTCTTTGAAGTTGGCAATACGCTCGTAAAAGTCAGCCCATACATCCATGTTGCCAATATCGACGTTGTGGGTCAGGTGATCGATAACTTTCAATCCTGCATCCGCTTCTTTCAGGCGCGATTGCCAGTCTGGATAAAAGTCAAAATCGACTTCATAAATACTTTGGTCACCATAGCGGTCGACAAAGTAAAGCAATGAATCACCAATGCCGTATACCGCAGGAATGCTGAGCTCCATTGGACCAATGTTTGGCTCAACCACTTTGGCGCCTTGTTTGGCCGCATACGCAATCGCGTGTACCGCATCTTTCACTCGAAACGCCATGGCGTTGACACTCGCACCGTGCTGCTTAGCAAAGCCTTGCGCTTGTGATTCGGGCTCACCGTTTACGATAAAGTTGGTGTCTCCCTGACGATACAGCCAAACGTCTTTGTGCTTGTGTTTGGCAATTTCCGCAAAACCCATCAACGAGAACAAATTCTTAAGTGCATCGATACCCGCTTGATCGGGCGCTGTGTATTCAACGAACTCAAACCCATCTGTGCCCAATGGATTAATCGTTTTGACAGGTGCTTGCATGGTTGACGTCATAATCGCTTCCTCCTTGTGTGTAACATTAGAGATAGCATTAGACGGTGACTGGGACTAGAGAAGACAAGCGGACAGCTGGTTAATCAAATGTTAACCAATAGTGTCACTTATGCTGAACAGTGAGAGGAAAGCGTCGCTAACCGCGTTTTTTTAAGGGTTTAAGCCAATAACAAGTGTAAAGAATAGCAACCAAAACGCCATTACATTTTACATTTTTGCAACGCGAGATGAAAACCATACAGCGAAAACACAAACGCCGCCCAAAGGCGGCGACCAAAAAGCAGGCGGGTGGGCGTATTAAACCTTGAGGCTGTAACTGTTTTGCTGGCCGTTGGGTGTGATGGTTTTTTGCACCTGATCCATCAGCGCTTGTTGCTGCTGGTTGTAGGCATCCGCTCGCGTTTTCTGCGCTTCTTGTTCCGCCACACGATCAATGAGGGCTTGATAATCACGCTTATCCTCACGCTGCTCGCCCGATGCTGCGGCTTCTTTTTGCTCTTCTCGCTCTTTACGGATCAGCTCGGCACGCTCTTGCACGCTCATCGAGTTATTGAGACCGCCATTGACCTGATCATCTTGACGATCGCGCTGACGCTGCATGTATTGCTGCGCTAAAGGTTGCGAATTGATTGACGTCGGCATAGGTCCTCTCTCGAACAAGGTGACAACTTGATTAAATTTTAGCCCATACGCCCACAAATTGATATCTCAATTTACTATAGAGGATGTCACCACTGGCCTAGTTGTTGCACGTTATCTGACGTTGGCCGCGAGATACCAACGTAGAAGCAGGGGCTTAGGTGACCCAACGCCCAAGAAAAGCACGATGAATATAATGAGGAGAAACACCATGCTGACCGGTAAACACTGTGTCATTACAGGTGCCGCACAAGGGATCGGCCGCGCCATCGTTGAAACCTTTGTCGAACAAGGCGCTACCAAGATTTATGCATTAGATAGGAATATTGACAACATGCAAGACTGGCAAGCACATCGGGTTATCGTTCCCGTTGCGCTGGATGTCTGCGATCAAGAGGCTGTCGCGAATTGGGTGCAGAGCTTGCACCAACAACACGCAGTTATCGATGTGCTGGTGAACAATGCTGGCATCACTCGTGACAACCTGCTGACCAAAATGAGCGAAAGTGACTGGGACGCGGTCATTGACGTCAATCTAAAGGGCGTTTTTACCATGACACAAGCCATCGCGCCACTGATGATGGCGCAAGAGAAAGGCGCGATTGTGAGCTTGTCTTCGGTCGTCGGCACCGACGGCAATATTGGTCAAACCAACTATGCCGCCTCAAAAGGTGGCGTGATTGCAATGACAAAGACTTGGTCAAAAGAACTCGCTCGTCACGGTGCGCAAATACGCGCCAATTGTGTCGCGCCCGGTTTTATTGAAACGCCCATGACGGAAAATTTACCCGATAAAGTCATTGAGATGATGAAAGGGAAAACACCCTTGGGCCGCATGGGTACCGCGCAGGATATCGCCAACGCGATTAGTTTTCTTGCCAGCGATAACGCGAGCTTTATCACAGGTCAAACGCTTAAAGTCGATGGAGGGTTAGTCATATAATGGAAGGACACTTCCGGCCATTATGAGGCAACAATGACTCCAACACTTCTTATCACAGGCGCGAACCGTGGGATTGGCCTGGCGCTCACTGAGCTGTATCTCGAGCACGGTTGGCAGGTGATTGCCTGCTGCCGCTTCCCCGGCTCTGCGCCTCACTTGATGACACTAAAAAACCGTTACTCAACACTCACCACCTACGGATTAGATGTCACGGATCATACGGCAATACAGCAACTTGCATTACAGCTTATCGACACGCCTATCCATTTACTGATCAACAATGCAGGTCTATATGGCCCCAAAGGGTATCAATTCGGTGACGTGGATACAGCGGCCTGGCGCGAGGTGCTGGAAGTCAATACCATCGCTCCCCTGGTTATCGCTGAACATTTCACCCCGCATCTTGAAAAGGCAAGCCAAAGTGGCCATACACCCATTTTCGCTTTCCTATCCTCAAAAGTCGGGAGCATGAGTGATAACCAATCAGGCGGTGGGTATATTTATCGAAGTTCAAAAGCCGCGCTCAACGCGGTGATCAAAAGTCTATCTATTGACCTGCGAAGTAAAGGCATTCGTTCGATTGCTCTCCACCCCGGTTGGGTACAAACGCAAATGGGTGGACCCAATGCCCTTATCAATACTGCCACATCGGCCCAAGGGTTGAAGCATGTGCTCGATACCCTAACGGACAGTCAAAACGGCAACTTTATTGATTATCAAGGCCAAGAAATTGGTTGGTAAGGAGCGAGGCGGTGATTGCGCCGCCTCGTTAATTAGATAGGGAAGAACGTCATCGACGCCATGCTGTGTACCACCTGATTAATATTACGGTTAGTACTGTCCGCCACCATAATGGCCATCATGTCTTGAATAATAATCATCTGGCCCAACAAGCGCTCGTAACTATAATTGGGCACACCATTTTTGCCCATGCCATTACTCAGCAACAGCAGTTGACCGTGTTCGTCCTTTTGATTGTTTAAAAGCCAGGCAATTTTTTCTAGGTTTCGAGCACTGTTATAGAGTTTTTGTTGGTCAATATCATCGAGCAAAAAAAACTCAAGTTGATGATTATAGCTCGCACTGATCATGCCGGTAACACCCGCCATGAGCGCAAACACGCGGTCGCCCTCAAATTCACTTGAAAAGGCTAAAGGCAGCAGCGCGATGCCATCCATTCCTCCCAGCTCTCGAAAGCCATTGTCGGGGCGTTCTGCCGTCATCAACTGCGCCACGCGTTTTTCAATCGTCATGCCGGGCACTTTTTTGAGCTCGCGCGGGTTACGCTTGTACAGTTTCACGATGAGGGCTTCGCTAAGATCACGAATCTCAGCGATGTGAATATCGGTAATTAAATCCATGTCTGACTTGGCGAGATTTTTAATATCAAATGGCCGACCAAGCTTCTGCGCACACCCTGTGAGGCTAAGCAATAATACGCTCACCCATACCCAGCGCATCATAACAACATCCTTGCATCCTCTAACTCGGCGCTAGCATAACGATTTACGCCCGCTCGGTGCACTCTTAGAAAAAATCTTGTATGGAATATCACACTTTTAGCGTATAACTGGCGCTGCAATCATCAATCCACCTTGAACCTTTTTGAGCCAATATGTCCCCCATTGGCGGCAGGCAACGCCAAGAAGCGATCGTCATCACAGCATCGCGACACAATCAGCGGCAATAACGCGCTCTTCATCAGTGGGGATAACCCACACGCCAATCTTACTGTCCGATGCAGATATACACGTTTGATTGGCTTGATTGGCCGAGGCGTCCAAGCGCATACCTAGCCAATCACACTGTGCCACCACACGCTCGCGTACAGGTGCAGCATGCTCGCCAATCCCAGCGGTGAACACCAGATGTTCGACACCGCCCATTGCCGCACAGAGGCTGCCGATTTCTCGCGCAATCCGATAACAATAGTGCGCTATCGCCTGCTTAGCTCTTGGTTTATCGCTGCGTAATAAGGTGCGCATATCACTGCTGATACCCGATAAACCTAACAGCCCAGACTCTTTATATAAGAGCGTGCTGACGTCGTCTGCAGTCATGCCTTCTTCGGTGATCAGATGCAGCACTAATCCCGCATCAATGGCGCCACTTCGCGTTCCCATTGGTAACCCCTCAAGCGCGGTAAAGCCCATGGTGGAAGCCACACTTTGTCGTGATTGGATAGCACACAAACTCGCGCCATTACCAAGATGCGCAACAATCACTTTGGCGTCGCAATCAAAATCCGGGATCACCTCGGGTAAGCAACGCGAGATAAAGTCGTAAGACAAGCCATGAAAACCATAACGTTGAAAGCCCCTGTCATACATTGCGTAAGGAAGCGCAAACTGGCGCGCCTCCTTGGGCTGCTGGGCATGAAAGGCGGTATCGAAACAGGCAATTTGGCGCATGTTGGGTAATCGGGTTTGTAGTGCTTTAATCGGGGCAAGGCTATAAGGCTGATGAAGCGGCGCCAGCGAGGTTAATGCCTCCWACAGCTTGACGCTGCGCGCATCAAGAGGCGTTGCTTGCTGAAAGTACGTACCACCATGAACCACGCGGTGACCGACGGCAATCAGATTATCAAGAAAGCCTCGCGGTTCGAGCCACGCCAATAGCGAAACAATCGCGGCATGGTGATCCGCTGCGTTGGCGGGCGGGATAGAAAGCCCATCCGCGCCGCTATCAACGGACACCGCGTAACCTTGGGTCCCCAAACCGGAAAATTGTCCACCCATTAACCGATTAACACCCTGCCAACGCGTTTCCTCAACCGGATCCGCATTGACGTCAAACAGCGCGAATTTCAAACTCGACGAGCCGCTGTTAATGACCAGTATGTTCGCCATTGTCGCCTACTTATACTTATCCAGTGCTTTACGTTGATGCTCCGCAAGCAACAACGCCAGCGCACTCGATGCAATGCGGGTCAATGCATCATCGGCACGGCTGGTCAGCATAATGGGCACACGCGCCCCCACCACCACACCCGCGCCGGTGGCATCTGCGAGGTAGCTCAGCTGTTTCATCAGCATATTGGCAGCCTCAAGATCAGGGGCCACCAGGATATCCGCACACCCTGCAACCGGGGAGTTAATCCCTTTGGTCACGCGAGAGTCTTCGGAGACGGCACTGTCAAACGCCAGCGGTCCATCTAAGATACCGCCCGTTATTTGACCACGCTCCGCCATTTTACACAGTGCCGCGGCATCAAGGGTCGCATTCAATTTAGGGTTAATGGTTTCCACGGCCGACAAAATCGCCACCCGTGGATGACTGTTGCCAATCGCATGAGCCAGTTCGATGGCATTTTGAATAATATCGCGCTTTTGAGCCAACCCTGGATAGATATTAATGGCGGCATCAGTAATAAATAGCGGGCGCGGATAGGTCGGCACATCAAAGGCCATCACATGACTGAGGCAACGCTCAGTTCTCAACCCTCCTTCCCGTTTAACCACTTCATGTAGCAATTCGTCGGTATGCAGTGCGCCTTTCATCAGCGCCTCTATCTCCCCCGCACGTGCCATAGCCACCGCTTTTTCCGCCGCCGCGTGACTATGGCGGACATCAACAATGTCAAAGTCGCGGATATCCAGTTCAGCTTTATCCGCCGCCGCCATTATTTTGTCACGAGGCCCGACGAGGGTAGGAATAATGAGCTGTTGCTTCGCCGACTCCACCGCGCCGCGGATCGAGCTGTCGTCAACGGGGTGCACCACCGCGGTATGCATGGGATCMGGGTGATCGGCCGCGGTTAAAATCGCATGCAACTGCCCGCGCTCAGATAAGCGCACTTCTGGTAATACCGTGCGTTGACGCCGAACTTTTTTAGTGGGCGCCAGTACGCGTGCTTCCCCTTCAATCACGGTATCACCGCGTTGGTTTTCACACCGGCAAGCAAACACAATGTGGTGACGCTTTTCGTCCATTTTATCGACACGAACAGCGACGCGCAGCACATCGCCTAGCATGACGGGGGCTTTGAACGCGAGTGTTTGTCCGAGGTAGACAGTGCCAGGACCGGGCAGCTTTGTCCCCAATACGGTAGAAATCAATGCTCCGCCCCACATACCGTGCGCAATCACTTCCTGAAAGCGACTGCTTTTGGCAAAGTCATCATCCACATGGGCAGGATTGACATCCCCCGACATAATCGCAAAAAGCTTAATGTCCTCCATGGTGAGGCGCTTTTCTAAAAACGCTTCATCGCCTAATGAAATCTCATCGTACGTCTTATTCTCGATGACTTCCTCGTTATTCGTCCCTGACATGGTGGGCTCCTCAATAATCGATCAAGTCAAAAAAGTATGTGTTCGCCTCGTTGCGCTTAAAACCTAAGGTGATGACCGGCATCAACGTAGTGGGTGAGTCCCGTCAACACTTGCCCAGCATCGGCGCTAAGGTAAACCACGGCATGACCAACATCTTGCACTGTTGCCAAACGTCGAAGGGGCGAGCGCGTTTCTCCATCCACGGCCAAGGCTTCAAATTCTTTTAACCCCGACGCAGCGCGCGTTCTGATCGGGCCGGGGGAAATAGCATGCACCCGGATCCCTTTTGGTCCTAATTCTGCTGCCAAGTAACGGGTGGTCGACTCAAGCGCTGCTTTAACAGGCCCCATTAGATTATAATTATCGACTGCTTTCTCCGCCCCATAGTAGGACATGTTAAACAGCGTGCCGCCATCAGACATCAGTGGCTCTGCGCGTTTCGCCATGCGGATAAACGAGTGACAAGAGATATCCATCGCCAGCGAGAACCCCTCTCGTGAGCAATCGACCACGCGACCGTGTAAATCTTCCAAAGGCGCGAAGGCAATGGAATGCACAACAAAATCGACCCGTCCCCATTTCTCCTTGGCGCGAGCGAATAGTGCGTCGAGTTGTTGATCGTCCTGTACATCACACAGCATGAGTTCTGGATCGCCCATGGACGCTTTGAGCGGGGTCACAAACCGCTCTGCCTTCGGTGTGCCATAGGTGACCAGCACATCGGCACCCGCTTGGCTTAGCGCTTGAGCACACCCAAACGCAATGCTGTTTTCATTGGCCAGTCCGGCGACAATACCGACTTTACCTGCAAGTGAAAAAGGATGTTCCACAATACTCTCCCTTAAATTGGATAGCGAAAGTGTTAATCGCTCAGAGGGCTGAGTGATTACACTAAAAAAGACATCATCCACTTTAGGGCAACCGCAAACCCTTAACGTAGACTTAAATCAGCGTTAAGTGCAAAAGTATAGAAGAAAAAAGGCCGAGTGACGTGCTAGATAAAAAGACAATTCAGACTGCTGACAAAGGTCTAGCTTTCGAGCTAGACCTTTGATCTAATAGGAGTGTCGCAATAGGGATGCTCCGGTATGCTTCAAGAACCTTCTCCACACCAATATGAACTTGAAATG
This sequence comes from Salinivibrio siamensis, assembly GCF_001996005.1. GTDB lineage: Bacteria > Pseudomonadota > Gammaproteobacteria > Enterobacterales > Vibrionaceae > Salinivibrio > Salinivibrio siamensis. The sequence goes on from NZ_MUFB01000011.1 coordinate 112,677, forward strand.
GTGACGATGGAACAACT